>NZ_JBHSIR010000026.1:0-301159 GCF_042653605.1 Pseudonocardia sp. GCM10023141 | reverse complement strand
ACTTTTATCTGGCCACCAGCGGGGACCTACACCTGGCCATCAACGAGGACTTTCCCATGGCCACGGACAGCCGGCGTCGATCTCGGAGTAGTGCACGAAGACGTCAGCACCGCCCCCGTCGACGGCGATGAAGCCGAAGCCCTTCTCGCCGTTGAACCACTTCACAGTTCCCTGTGTCATGACTTTCTCCTTCTCTGCTGGATCCCGCACGACATGTGCGGGATCCGGCCGTATGAAGGCAGTACGTGCGCATCAGGATGATCTGCACGGCTTACCGCCTACGTGTTCCTGCGGCGTGCGTACACGAGCACCGAAACTGAAACGACCTGTCCACATCAGCAGCGACGGGCCCGGTTTCATTCCCGCGACGCCCGACCCGCGACGCCGGACACCGGCACGCGGATCTTCCGTCCCTGCCGCCACCGGGCCGCCTCGTCGTCCCGGCCGCCCGCGGGTCGTCGCCGCGGTCCGCGAACCTGCCCGCCGAGCCCGCGCTGCTCTACGAGGCCGCGGACCTCGCCCGCGGGATCGGTACGGAGACCGTGGTTGCCCACGCCGTCCCCGCGCATCAACCTGGTCGCCGAGGCGATCGTCGAGCAGTGGCTCAGCCGCGCCCTGCGGGCTGCGGCCCGTCGCCTCAGCGTCCTGCCAGGGCCGTCCGGGGTCGACCTCGATGAGGCGGTCACTGCGCTGGATTCCTTCGCCGACCGCGGCGCGCGGTCGGCGTTCGTGCACACCATCCGGTCGGTGCCGAGCTGGTCGGGCCGGCGCTGGGCCGGGACCGGACGGTTCTCCGTGCTCACCGGCATTCCGGTGCTGCTGGTCACCGGTCGGTCGGACGCGGTCATCCCGGCCGCCCACACCCGCAGCGCGCACGAACACCTCCCTGGGAGCAGGCTGGAGGTCCTTCGAGCAGGCCGGGCACTTCCCGCACGCCGAGCAACCCCACACGCTTCGCCCGGCTGCTCGTCGACTTCCTCGCCACCACAGACCCGGCCCGAGCTGACCTCGAGTCCCTGCGCCACCAGCTGCGCAGGTGAGGATCACATCCCGGTCCGACCCTGGTCCGCGAACCCCGTCCCGATCGGGACCTGAGCCCAGGCCGAATGTCCTTTCGTGTGAGGGTGCATCGGCCCTTTCCGCTCCCCAACCGGAGGACGACGCTCGGCGGCATGACAACGCCGAACCGAGCGCCGCAGCGACGTGTTCCCGACAATGTCGACCACGGGTCCCTCCCGGGCGGAAGCAGACCGTTGGAGCAGCTCTCGCCCGGCGAGCGCCGCGAGCGGGCCCACGCCGCACTCGCCGCACTGGGCCCGCGGCACGGACGGACCCGGCTGGAGGTGCGATGCGCAAGCGGCCACCATGTCGCAACGGTCAGCGAGTCACCCGACGGCATGCTGATCTACGCCACCACGATCGGGCCGCACAGCCACGGCAGCAACGACCGCGTCGACACCGGTCACGGGACCGGTGAGCACGGCCGCCCGTTCGTCGACTTCCTCGACACAGGCGGCCTCCCGAACCAGGAGGACGACCTGCCGGCCGGGTGCGAGTGCGGGCCCCGGATCCTCTCGCGCACCGCCTTGACCGACGCCGTGGCGAATCAGACCCGACATCTCCTCATCGACTGAACCGTGGTCCGGGCACCGCGTCGGAGACCGCCGTTCCGACGGGCTACCGGGTGGGGGCAGGGCGGCGCAGGGGTGGGTGCTCCGACGGTGCGCAGTCCCTCGTCATCGGTGAGCTGGATGGTCATGCCCGGGGCCCGAAACTTCAGCGGCGTCTCGAGGGCGGGATGCCGAGCACCAGGCCGAGCCGGGTGAAGGAGATGGCGGCTACGACCGTCATCGACGCGGCTGCCCGTGTGGGACCGCCTGCCGTGCGCGTCTGCGCACCGTCGTCGCGGTGAGTACGGCGGCCGTCGCGGCGGTCGCGGCGAGTAGGAGCAAACCGATCGTGAAGCTGCCGAAGACTCCGTACACAGCGCCCATGACCAACGGTGGGAAGAAGCCGCCGAGCCCGCCTGCGGCTCCGACGACGCCTGTGACCGCGCCGACCTGGCCAGCCGGGACGAGCTTGGCCACCAAGGCGAACACGGCACCGGTGCCGGCGCCGAGCGCCGCGGCCGCGCCGAGGAAGGCGACCGTGCCGATGGGGACGAGCGGGAACGTGAACGACGCGAGAACGGCGAACAGCGCAACGGCGGAGTAGGAGCCGATGAGCACGATCACGGGCTCGATCCGGTCCGAGAGCCAGCCACCGACGGGACGCATGACGACTGCGAGGACGACGAACCCCGCGGTGCGCAACGCGGCGTCGCCGCGGTCCAGGTGGAACGCCGTGACGAGGTAGGTGGGCAGGTAGACGCTGAAGGCGACGAAGCCGCCGAATGCGACGGCGTAGAGGAACGACATCTGCAGCGTCACGGGCATGCGGAGGGTCGCGTTCAGTCGGCCGAGCATGGTGCCTGCCGCGATCTGGCGGTCGGGGCGGTCGCGCAGCAACAGGTAGGCCAGTGCGGAGTAGCCGACCAGAACTCCCGCGACGATGTCGAACGGGAAGCTGTGCCCGGCGGCTGCGGTCAGCTGCACGGTCGTGAACGCGGAGATGGCGGTGCCGCCCATGCCGGCCCCGAAGACGCCCAGTGCCAGGCCGCGACGCGTCGGCGGGTACCAGGAGTTGACGAAGGGGATGCCGATCGCGAATGTCGTGCCGCCGAGCCCGAGGAAGAACCCGCCCACGAGGTAGCCGGTCAACGAGTCCGCGAAGTGCCCGAGGTAGAGCACCGGCACGACGGTCAGGAGCGCGACGGCAGGAAACATGCGCCTGGCCCCGAGACGGTCGGCGAGCGCACCGACCGGGATACGGCCGAGCGAGCCCACGAGGACCGGTACGGCCACCAGCAGTGACTGCTGGAAGGCACTGAGGTGCAGTTGCTCCCGCAGTGTTGCACCGAGCGGGGAAAGGAGCGCCCAGGCCCAGAACGTCACCGCGAATCCGACAGTGGCGACCGCGAGCATCACCCCGGCCTGGGATGCGGACGACGGTGCGGCGGGTGTACGCCCTGGCGCAGTCGACTCTGTCACGGCATCCTCCATATCGACAGACGACCGGTGCCCCGGACTCAGGCGGGACCATCCGACGTCGATTCTGTGCGGTACGCGAAGTGATCGACAGGTGGCCAACGGCCTCCGAGACGGGACCTTCGGCATTACCGGGCAGGCATCCGGCCCTGTCAGCCTCGGTGCGACGCATTCGACGGAGGCAAGGATGACCCTCGACACGGGCAGCACCGCAGGACGAGATGGCGGCGGTACGGACGGCCCAGCGGCCGATGCGCTGCTTCGGACCGGGCGCTTCTTCACGCGGCGGGAGACCTCCGACGACCTGCGCGCGGTCTTTCGCCATGGCGGCCGCGATGGGGATGCGTTCTATCGGGACCGGTGGAGCCACGACAAGGTCGTGCGGTCCACGCATGGGGTGAACTGCACGGGTTCGTGCTCGTGGAAGGTCTACGTCAAAGACGGGATCATCACCTGGGAGACCCAGCAGACCGACTATCCCTCGGTGGGGCCGGACTCCCCGGAGTACGAGCCGCGCGGTTGTCCGCGGGGTGCGGCGTTCTCCTGGTACACGTACTCGCCGACGCGGGTGCGGTACCCGTACGCCCGTGGAGTGTTGGTCGAGATGTACCGCGAGGCGAAGGCCCGGCTCGGTGACCCGGTGGCGGCGTGGGCCGAGGTCACCACCGACCCGGAGAAGCGCCGTCGCTATCAGTCCGCCCGCGGCAAGGGCGGGCACGTACGGGTCTCCTGGGACGAGGCGGTGGAGATCGTCGCTGCCGCGCACGTGCACACGATCAAGACCGTGGGCCCGGACCGGATCGCCGGCTTCTCCCCGATTCCGGCCATGTCGATGGTCAGCCACGCCGTGGGGTCGCGGTTCATCGAGCTGATCGGCGGGTCGATGACGTCGTTCTACGACTGGTACGCGGACCTACCGGTAGCGTCGCCGCAGGTGTTCGGGGACCAGACCGATGTCCCTGAGTCCGGTGATTGGTGGAACGCCACCTACCTGCTCATGTGGGGCTCGAACGTGCCGGTCACGCGCACACCGGATGCGCACTGGATGGCCGAGGCCCGCTACAAGGGGCAGAAGGTCGTCGTCATCTCCCCGGACTACGCCGACAACACGAAGTTCGCCGACACCTGGCTTCCGGCACAGCCCGGCACCGACGGTGCGCTGGCGATGGCCATGGGCCATGTGATGCTCAAGGAGTTCTTCGTCGACCGGCGGGTGCCGTTCTTCGTCGACTACGTGCAGCGCTACACGGACCTGCCGTTCCTGGTGACCCTCGCCGAGCGCGACGGTGCGTTCGTGCCGGGCAAGTTCCTCACCGCCGCTGACCTGGGTGACACCGCCGACGGCGCGGCATGGAAGACGGTGCTACTCGATGGCCGCACCGGCGACCCGGTCGTGCCGAACGGGTCGATGGGGTTCCGCCACACCGACGGCGGCGCGGGCCGGTGGAACCTCGACCTCGGCGACGTGGCGCCGCAACTGACCATGCTCGACGGCCAGTCCGCCGAGGTACTTCTGCCGCGTTTCGACGCCCTGAACGGCACCGGCGGGGTGCTGCACCGCGGCGTACCGGTCAGGCGGGTGGCAGGCCGGCTGGTGACCACCGTGTTCGATCTGATGCTCGCCCAGTACGGCGTGTACCGCGAGGGGCTGCCGGGCACCTGGCCGACCGGCTACGAGGATCCCGCCGAGCCCTACACCCCGGCCTGGCAGGAGCCGATCACCTCCGTACCCGCCGAGCACGTCGAGCGCATCGCCCGCGAGATGGCGGTCAATGCGGAGGAGTCCGAGGGCCGAACCATGATCATCATGGGTGCGGGGATCTGTCAGTGGTTCCACGGCGACGCCACCTACCGTGCGGTACTGGCGCTGCTCATGCTCACCGGGTCGATGGGCCGCAACGGCGGTGGCTGGGCGCACTACGTGGGACAGGAGAAGTGCCGGCCGGTCACCGGCTGGGCCACGATGGCGGGCGCGACGGACTGGCAGCGCCCGCCTCGGCAGATGATCGGCACCGCATTCTGGTACACCCACACCGACCAGTGGCGCTACGACGGCTACCGGGCCGATGCCCTCACCTCGCCGCTCGCGAAGGGCCAGCTGGCCGGGATGCACACGATGGACACCATCGCGCTGTCCACGCGACTGGGATGGATGCCCTCCTATCCGCAGTTCGATCGCAACCCTCTCGACCTGGCCGACGAGATCGGGGAAGGTGACGTCGCCGGCGATGTCGCCCGTCGGCTGCAGGAAGGCTCACTGAGGTTCGCGATCGAGGATCCCGACGCACCGGAGAACTGGCCGCGCTGCCTCACATTGTGGCGGGCCAACCTGCTGGGGTCCTCGGCCAAGGGCGACGAGTACTTCCTGCGACACCTGCTCGGCACGCACGACAACCTGCAGGCCGAGCAGACCCCGCCCGAGCTTCGCCCGCGCGACGTCGTGTGGCACGACGGCGAGCCCCCGAAGGGCAAGCTCGACCTGTTGCTGTCGCTGGACTTCCGGATGACCAGCTCCACCCTGCTGTCCGACGTCGTGCTCCCGGCCGCAACCTGGTACGAGAAGCACGACCTCAACACCACCGACATGCACCCCTTCGTGCACGCGTTCACTCCGGCGATCGACCCGCCCTTCGAGTCCCGGACCGATTTCGACGCCTTCCATGCGATCGCCCGCCGCTTCTCCGAGCTCGCCCGTACCCACCTCGGAGTGCGGCGCGACATCGTCGCCGTCCCACTGCAGCACGACACCCCCGGTGAGACGTCCCAGCCCGGCGGCCGGGTCCTGGACTGGCGGGCCGGGGAGGTGGCGGCGGTCCCGGGCCGGACGATGCCGAACTTCGTGACGGTCGAGCGCGACTACCCGGCCGTTGCGGACAAGATGGCCGCGATCGGCCCGCTGATCGACCGCCTGGGTATGACCACCAAGGCCGTCACCTATCACCCCGACGAAGAGGTCGGCTACCTCGCGGCGAAGAACGGGGTGATGTTCGGCGGCGCGGGGGACGGGCGCCCGGCGATCGACACCGACGCCAAGATGGCGGAGGCGATCCTCGCGCTCTCGGCCACCACCAACGGACGGCTGGCCGTGCAGGGCTTCCGGCAGCTGGAGCGGCGCACCGGCACGCGCCTGGCCGACCTCGCCGAGGGCAGCGAGGAGAAGCGGATCACCTTCGCCGACACCCAGGCCCGTCCGGTACCGGTGATCACGAGCCCGGAGTGGTCGGGCAGTGAGACCGGTGGGCGGCGCTACGCGCCCTTCACCGTCAACGTGGAACGGCTGAAGCCATGGCACACCCTGACCGGGCGGATGCACTTCCTGCTCGACCACGACTGGATCCACGAGTTCGGGGAGACACTGCCGATCTACCGGGTGCCGCTGGACATGCACCGGCTCTTCGGTGAACCGGAGATCGGCACGCGCGGCGCCGACGGAGCATCGGTGACCGTCCGGTACCTGACGCCACACTCGAAGTGGTCGATCCACTCCGAGTACCAGGACAACCTGTTCATGCTCTCGCTCTCCCGGGGCGGCCCGGTGGTGTGGATGAGCGAGCCCGACGCCACGTCGATCGGCGTGAAGGACAACGACTGGGTCGAGGCGGTCAACCGCAACGGCGTGATGGTGCTGCGCGCGATAGTCACCCACCGGATTCCAGCCGGCACCGTGTTCGTCTACCACGCTCAGGAGCGGGTGGTGAACGTGCCGAAGTCGGAGGCGACCGGGCGTCGTGGCGGCATCCACAACTCGCTGACCCGGATCCTGGTCAAACCCACGCACCTCATCGGCGGCTACGCGCAGCTGTCCTTTGCCTTCAACTACTTCGGCCCGACCGGCAATCAGCGTGACGAGGTCACGGTCGTCCGGCGCCGAACCAGCCAGCGGGTGGAGTACTGATGCATGTGATGGCCCAGATGGGCATGGTCATGAACCTCGACAAGTGCATCGGCTGCCACACCTGCTCGGTGACCTGCAAACAGGCGTGGACCAACCGGGGCGGCGTCGAGTACGCCTGGTTCAACAACGTGGAGACCCGACCCGGCCAGGGCTACCCACGCCGCTACGAGGACCAGGAGCGGTGGAAGGGCGGCTGGGTGCGCAACCGCCGTGGTCGCCTCACGCTCAAGGCCGGCGGCCGGGTCCGGAAGCTGCTGTCGATCTTCGCGAACCCGGTGCTGCCGAACATTCGCGACTACTACGAGCCGTGGACCTACGACTACGAGATGCTCACCGACGCCCCGCTCGGTGACGACTTCCCCGTCGCGCAGCCGAAGTCGCTGCTGACCGGAGAGCCGATGGCCGTGGAGTGGAGCGCCAACTGGGACGACGACCTGGGCGGCGCACCCGAGCACGGGCCGCAGGACCCGATCGTGGAACGACTCCGCGCCGAGTCGGAGACGGCGGTGAAGTTCAGCTACGAGCAGGCATTCATGTTCTTCCTGCCGCGCATCTGCGAGCACTGCCTCAACCCGTCGTGCGTGGCGTCGTGCCCGTCGGGGGCGATGTACAAGCGCGCCGAGGACGGCATCGTCCTCGTCGACCAGGATCAGTGCCGGGGCTGGCGGATGTGCGTCACCGGCTGCCCGTACAAGAAGGTCTACTTCAACCATCGCACCGGCAAGGCCGAGAAATGCACGTTCTGCTACCCGCGTGTCGAGGTCGGGCTGCCCACGGTCTGTGCCGAGACCTGCGTGGGACGGCTGCGCTACATCGGGCTGTTCCTCTACGACGCCGACCGGGTCACGGCAGCCGCATCGGTCGAGAACGAACACGACCTCTACGAGGCGCAGCTGGACCTCCTACTGGACCCGGCCGACCCCGCCGTGATCGCCCAGGCCCGCCGCGACGGCATCGCCGAGGACTGGCTCGACGCAGCCCGCCGCTCACCGGTGTACAAGCTGGCCAAGGACTACCGAGTGGCGCTGCCGCTGCATCCGGAGTTCCGCACGATGCCGATGGTCTGGTACATCCCACCGCTGTCACCGGTGGTGGACCGGCTCACCGAGACCGGCCACGACGGCGAGTCCGCGGGCAACCTGTTCGGCGCGATCGACGCGCTGCGCATCCCGATCGGCTACCTCGCCGAGCTGTTCACCGCAGGCGACACCGCACCCGTGCGCCGGGTGCTGCAGAAGCTGGCCGCGATGCGCTCCTACATGCGTGACGTGTCGCTGGACCGGCCGCGCGACGAGTCCATCGCAACAGCGGTCGGTATGACCGGTGGCGAGCTCGTCGAGATGTACCGGCTGCTGGGCATCGCGAAGTACGAGGAGCGTTATGTCATCCCCACCGCCTACGAGGGCGACGCCCACGAGCTGGAGGAGATCGGCTGCAGCCTCGACGTCGAGGGCGGTCCAGGGATGACCGGCAGTGGTCCGTTCGGTGAGGGCTCGGGCACACCCGTGCCGGTCTCGGTCGAGACGTTCCAGGCGCTTCGTGAACGTCAGACCAGCGACCACGTCACCGACACCGGGCAACCCGGAGCCCGGGTCAATCTCCTCAACTGGGATGGCAAGGGGAGCCCGGCCGGGTTGTTCCCGCCCCGAGGGGCCCGATGAACGCGCGCGACCAGGCCGTGGTGCTGCAGGCGGCCTCGGTCTGTCTGCGCTACCCCGACGAGGCCCTGCTGGCGCTGATGCCGGTGGTACGCGACGCCGTCGACGCGCTACGCCCTGGACCGCCCCGCGAACGGCTCGGGTACTTCCTCGACACCGCCGCGGCCACCGCACCCGAGCGGGCGGCACAACACTATGTCGAGGTGTTCGACACCCGACGCCGATGCTGTCTCTACCTCACCTGGTGGACCGATGGCGAAACCCGCCGCAGGGGAGCAGCCCTGGCCGGACTCAAGGCCCGCTATCGCGAGGCCGGTGTGGAGTTCGAGGACCCCGAACTGCCCGATTTCCTGCCTGCCGTCCTCGAGTTCGCTGCTACGGCGGATCTCGCCGGTGGCTTGCGGTTGCTGCAGGAGCACCGGCCCGGCATCGAGCTGCTACGCCTGGCTCTTCTCGATGCCGGCACCCCATATGCAGCCCCCGTGGAGGCGGTCTGCGCCCTGTTGCCGGGAGCGTCGCCCGCCGACGTCGCCGCAGCCAAGGCGCTCGCCAGAAGCGGCCCGCCCCGTGAGCAGGTCGGCCTCGATCTCGCCCCGTTCGGCGCCATTCCCGCAGGAGGACCCTCATGACCCCGCTCGACGTGCTGCTGTGGGGTGTGGCGCCCTACGTCATGGTTGTCGTGCTGGTCGGCGGCACGGTCTGGCGCTACCGTTACGACAAGTTCGGCTGGACCACCCGCTCCTCGGAGCTCTACGAGTCACGGCTGCTGCGCATCGGTAGCCCGCTGTTCCACTTCGGGCTCCTCGTGGTGATCATCGGACATGTCATTGGGCTGATAATCCCCAAGAGCTGGACCGACGCCGTCGGGCTCAGCCAGGAGGCCTACCACGTGCAGGCGCTGCTGCTGGGCAGCGTCGCCGGGATCTCCACGCTTGTCGGGATCGGCATTCTGATCTACCGGCGGCGCACCACCGGGCCGGTGTTCCGGGCCACCACGGGCAACGACAAGCTGATGTACGTCGTGCTCGTCGCGGCCATCGTGGCAGGCCTGACCACCACCCTGCTCGGTGCAACCGGCGGCGAGGAGCACAACTACCGGCTCACCGTCTCGCCGTGGTTCCGGTCACTGTTCATCCTGCAACCCGACATCACGGCGATGAGCCGGGCCGGTTTGGCCTTCCAGTTGCATGCACTCATCGGTATGGCCCTGTTCACCATCTGGCCCTTCACGCGTCTCGTGCACGCCTTCACGGCCCCCTTCGGGTACCTGTTCCGGCCCTACGTCGTCTACCGCTCACGATCCGCAGGCGCGGCCACACGACCTGCGCGCCGCGGCTGGGAAAGGATTGGATGACCGCAATGCAGAAGATCTCGCTCGACGCCCTCGTCCGGCACCACCTCGACACGGCGCGGGCCAATTCCAGCGGCCGCAGTGCCACGACCGTCCATGGTGGACACGAACACCTGCTTCGGCAGACGCTCATCGCCCTGCGGGCGGGATCATCCCTCGCCGAACACGACAGCCCTGGGGAGGCCACGATCCACGTACTGCACGGACGCGTACGACTCAGCGCGGGCCGCGACTCCTGGGACGGGCGCCACGGCGACCTCCTGATAGTGCCGGCCGCCGCCCACAGCCTCCATGCGCTCGAAGATGCAACAGTCCTGCTGACCGTCGTGAAGGCCGCCGTCGTGGCGAAATGATCGCGAGGCCGGGCGGTGTGACGGGCCGGGCCTCGGAACGAGACGTCACGGTCATGCGCGTCGGGGTTCACCGCTCCCGGACCGCGTAGGTCAGGTGGGTCACCCGGTTCGATGGTTCGGCGCGCACCTGATCCAGGGCCACGCGGTCCGCGTCCACGCCCTCGAACAGGCGGATCCCGGAGCCGAACACCACGGGCGCGAGCGCGGTCGAGAACTCGTCGATCAGGCCCGCGTTCACGTACTCCACGATCGTTGCGCCGCCGCCCGCGATGCGGACGTCCCGGTCGCCTGCGGCCTCTCGGGCCTGGTCGAGCGCGGACTCGATGCCGTCGTTGACGAAGTGGAAGGTGGTCCCACCGGGCCGCTCCCAGGGGTCGCGCTTCTCGTGCGTCACGACGAAGACCGGCGTGTGGAACGGTGCCTCCTCCGGCCACATCCGCTCGCCGGCGTCGAACATGCGCTTGCCCATGACGCTTGCGCCGGTGCGCAGATGTGTCCCGCGCGCGATGTCGTTGTCGAGCCCTTCCTCGCCGCCCTCGCCGAACTGCAGGTTCTCCCGCATGAACCGCGTCGGGAGTACCCACTGCTGCAGTTCCAGCCACTGCTGCCCCATCAGGTCCGCGCTGGACTCGGGTGCGATGAAACCGTCCAGCGACATCGACACGCTGAAGAACACCTTGCCGGCCATCAGTCCTCAACTCCCTTCCGCACGATCTCGGTGACGTAGGCAGCCAGGTTGTTCAGGGTCTGCTGGCCGCCCTCGACCGCGTGGTACTTCTCGGCGGCCTCGTCGCGCAGCTCCTTGGTGCGGAACACCGTGCGCATCTCGATCCGGGTCGCCGCGCCGTCAGGCGCGAACACCAGGACCGCATCGAAGGCGTTCGGGTCACCGCGGGACTCACCGTGCAGGAGCGTGATCCGCTCCGACGGGGTGATCTCGGTCCAGGTGATCCACTCCGGGTAGTCCGTCCCGTCCGGCCCGTGCATCACGAAGTCCCACTCCCCGCCGACGCGGAACTCGAACGCCCGCGTGGTGGTGGTGAACCCCTCCGGTCCCCACCACCGCGACAGGTGCCGGACCTCGGTGAACGCCTCGAACACCAGCTCCGGTGGGGCACCGATGACCCGGGAGACCACGATCTCGCGGTCGGCCGTCGCGGACTGCGTCGACGCTACTGGGCCCGTGGGATTCATCGGCACTCCTCGTGCCGTGCCCGCTTCAGGTCCTGCACGTACGCGTCCAGCCGGTCGAAGCTCTCGTTCCAGAACCGCTCGAACCCGCCGGTCCACTCGTGAACCGGGCGCAGCCCGCGGGCGTCGAGGCCGTAGAGGCGCTGCTTGCCCGCCTTGCGGTCCCGCACCAGACCGACCTCCCGGAGCACCCGCAGGTGTTTGGACGCCCCGGGCAGGGTCAACCCCAGCTCGTGGGCCACCTGGGTCACCGGCCCCTCACCTGCTCGCAGCAGCACCAGGATCTCGCGGCGCTGCTGCTCGCCGATCGCGTTGAAGACGTCCGACGTCGTCGTTGCTCGTGCCATGGCCGCAAACATATTCCGATATCAGAAAACGTCAAGCCAGTGCTCCACTCCGCCTCGGGAGCGGGCACCCAGGTCCCGGGCCGGGCACGTGCCGGACCGGGACACCGGCTGCGGTCAGCCGCGCGCCCACCAGATCCACAGCGCGAGCAATTTATCGTCATCTTGAAGAAAATAAGGTCCAGCGGCGCTGTGCCAGGTGAGCGAGGTTTTTTCGTCTGACTGACACAAAATATTTCCGAGATGAGCCGGTTCCACGTGAAACAACCCGTTGGGCTCGAACGGTCAGATCGAGCCCCGGCGCACCGATGAGTTCGACGCTCGACCGCGGTCACTGCTCCGGTACCCATCAGGAAGAGGACGCATGAGTCTGTCGAAGGTCGTCTCACGCGACTCGGTCGGCAGGAGGAGTGGGAGGAGCCGAAGGGTCGCGCCGAGCCCGCTCGCCGCGCGATGCCCGACTTCGTCGAGTGAGATCCCGGCTGCCACGATCGGAGGCGTGACGGCACTTCAGACGTTGACCGCGGGCGGCGCCACCTACTCGGTGCGCCGGGCTCGCCGTGACGACCTACCCGCTCTCGTGGCGATGCTCGCCGACGACCCACTCGGCAGCATCCGGGAGGGCGCGACGCCGGAGGCGTACGGGTCGGCGTTCGACCTGATCGACGCCGATCCGAACCAGCTGCTGGCGTGCCTGGTTACGGAGCCGGGTGCGGTCGTGGGCATGCTCCAGCTCACCACGATCCCCGGCCTGTCCCGGGGTGGTGCACTGCGTGGGCAGATCGAGGCGGTGCGGATCCACTCGGCGCACCGCGGCGCCGGGCTGGGATCGCCGTTCCTGCAGTGGGCCGTCGACGAGGCCCGCCGCCGCGGCTGCGTGCTGGTGCAGCTGACCACCGACCGCTCCCGCGCCGATGCGCACCGCTTCTACGAGCGGCTGGGGTTCGTCGACAGCCACCTCGGGTTCAAGCTGGTCCTCACGTAGCGGTCCTCGGGACACCCCCGACGCGAACGAGCGGCGCGTTCGTCCAGCGGATGTGGACGAACGCGCCGCTCGTTCGGAGAATCGGCGAGACCGGGTGGGTCAGCTCAGTGCGTTGCCCTCGAGCGCCTTGCCGGCCATGGCCTTGCTGGCCATGCCCTCCACCTGCTTGGCCATGGCGGGGTCGGGGAGAGCCCCCACCTTGTTCTGGTCCGTGAGCTGCTTGGGGCTCGCCTCCGGCGCGTGCACCTGGCCCGCGAGATCCTGCGGCTTCACGACCTGGTCGGCCGGAGCGGGCAGCGGCGCGGTGCCGGTCGCCTGCATGACCTGCTCGGTGTCCACCGTGCTGGGGTCGGGCAGCGTCGGGCCTGCGGTGTTGAACGTGGGGCCCTGGAAGGTGAACAGCATCGGCAGTTCCGACACGTTGCTCGGGACCGCGGGAATCTTGCCGATCATGCCGTTCGCCGGGGCAGCCGGAGCGGCCGGAGCGATGGCATCGGTCGCACCGGCTGCGGGGGCGAGGTCGGGAGCGGCGAAGGCTGGGGTGGCAATGCCGACGCCGATGGCGGCGATACCGGCCGCCGCGGCGGTCGTGTGGAGGGTGCGCCGGGCGAGGCTGCTCATGAAACGAATCCCTTCGGGGCGGGGCGTCAGGTTCGACGGTGATCTGCAGACATCAACGAAGTTCCACGGATCTGGTTGTGCCCGCACGAGATTTCCGGCCGTTGTTCACTCGTTACGGTGGCCACGATTGCGCAGGTGGGGAGCCTCCTGGACAAGGGGCCCACCCTGTGTAGATCTATTGCGCCCGACCCCGAATCGATCGGGGTCACCCCCTGCCGGATCATCGGTGCCGTGGCGGTACTGCAGCGGGTTGGAACGGCGTTGGGTGTCGGTATCGGGGCCGGCGCGGCCGGGATCGGCTGGTTCTACTCCACGGTCCTGCTCGACCCGACGCCGCGGCCGGAGTACCCCGAGCTGGTTGTCGCGTCCGACGCCACGTCGATCGTGCTGGCCGCCACCCGGCTCACGAGCCAGCCCGGCACGTGGGGCCTGCGCTGGCCCGAGGGGCTGGCGGCCGTCGGGCCGGTCACCGGCACGCGGCCGGGAGCGGTGGTCCGCTCCCGGCTCGGCGGACCGATCCCGGCCCCGGGTACCGCGGTCCAGCTCGACACCGTGCCGTTCGACCCGGACCCCGGCGCCGTCGGGCTGGCGTTCGCCGATGTCGAGATCGCCACGGAGGTCGGCCCGTGCCCGGCGTGGGAGGTGCCGGCCGCCGGTGCCTCCCGGGCCGACACCTGGGTCGTGCTCGTGCACGGACGGGGCGGTTCGCGCCGGGAGGCACTGCGCGTCCTGCCGACCCTGCATGCGCGCGGCTTCTCGGCGCTTGCCATCACCTACCGCAACGACGTCGAGGCGCCCCGGAGCCCGGACGGCCACTACCACCTCGGCGACACCGAGTGGACCGACCTCGAGGCAGGCGTCCGTCATGCCGTCGCGCACGGGGCCCGCCGGATCGTGTTGTTCGGCTGGTCGATGGGTGGGGCGATCATCGGCGCGTTCCTCGACCGCTCCCCGCTGGCGGCACAGGTGGCCGCCGTGGTGTGGGATGCGCCGCTGGTGGACTGGCGGGCCACCCTGCGCCAGCAGGCCCGCAACCGCCGGCTGCCGCCCGGCCTCACGCCGCTGGCGACGACGTTCGCGAGCAGGCGGATCGGGATCGACTTCGACCGCTTCGACCTGCTGCGCCACCCGCCGACCGTGCGCCCTCCCACGTTGCTCATCCACAGCACCGAGGACACGGCCGTGCCGGTGGGACCGAGCCGTGCGCTGGCCGCCGCCGCGCCCACCCTCGACTGGCCCATGCAGTACATCGAGGTGCTCGGTGTGGAGCACACCGGGTCGTGGAACGCAGCCCCCGCCGCCTACGAGCAGGCCCTCGACCAGTTCCTTCTGGCAGTGCTGCGCTGACGGCGAGCCGCGGTGCTGGCACGATGGCAGGGTGACCGAACCAGGCAACTCGAAGAACACAGCGACGCTGAAGACGAACAAGGGCGACATCCGCATCAACTTGTTCCCCGACCACGCGCCGAAGACCGTCGACAACTTCGTGGGCCTCGCCCGCGGGGACAAGGCCTACACCACCACCAACGCGAGTGGCGGCAGCTCCGGCCCGTTCTACGACGGCTCCGTCTTCCACCGCGTCATCGGCGGCTTCATGCTCCAGGGCGGCGACCCCACCGGCACCGGCCGCGGCGGCCCCGGCTACCAGTTCGCCGACGAGTTCCACCCGGAACTGCGTTTCGACAAGCCGTACCTGCTGGCCATGGCCAACGCAGGCCCCGGGACCAACGGCTCGCAGTTCTTCATCACCGTCGGCCCCACGCCGCACCTCAACCGCAAGCACACCATCTTCGGTGAGGTGGCCGACGCGGAGTCCCGCGCCGTCGTCGACGCCATCGCCACCGCGCCCACCGACCGCTCGGACCGGCCGCTCAGCGAGGTCGTCATCGAGCACGTCGAGATCGCCGACTAGTACGGGTCCCCAGCCCGTTCCCAGGAGCTCCCGTTGACCCACCCCGCCGGGCCACCACAACCCCCGCAGGCAGGCGGACCGCCACCTCCTGCGGTCTGCGTCCGGCATCCGGACCGTCCCACCGGGGTGGCGTGCACCCGGTGCGGCCGGCCGGCCTGCCCGGAGTGCCTGCGGGAGGCGTCGGTCGGGTACCAGTGCGTCGACTGCGTCGCCGAGGGCTCCCGCACCGTGCGTCGCGGCACCACGCTCGCCGGGGCCGAGCCGCGCCGTGGTCGGCCGGTCGTCACCCAGACGCTCATCGCGGTGAACCTGGCCGCGTTCGTCTGGACCGTGGTGCAGGCCCGCAGCCTGATGGGCAACAACGCCTCCGCGTTCTTCCAGACGTTCGCGCTGGTGCCCAGCCAGGTGGCCGACGGCGAGTGGTGGCGGCTCGTCACGGTGGGGTTCCTGCATTTCGGCCCGCTCCACATCGCCTCGAACATGTACGCGCTGTGGGTGCTCGGCAGGGAGCTGGAGCCGCTGCTGGGCAGAACCCGCTTCCTCGGCGTCTACCTGCTGGGCCTGCTCGGCGGCTCGGCGGCCGTGATGCTGTTCTCGAACCCCGACGGTGGCGTCGTCGGGGCATCCACGGCGGTGTTCGGGCTGATGGGCGGGCTGGCCGTGGTGATGCGCCGGCTCAAGGTGCCCATGGGCCAGGTCGTCGGCCTCATCGTGGTGAACCTGGTGATCACCTTCGTGCTGCCGTTCATCTCGGTGGCCGGGCACCTGGGCGGGTTGGTGGTGGGCACGCTCGCCACCGCTGCGCTCATCTACGCGCCAGCGGCCCGTCGCAACGCCGTGCAGGGGGCCGCACTGGCGGCCCTGCTGGTGATCGTGGTGGCTGCGTGCGCGCTCGGTGTGGTCCTCATCAGCTGAACCACCGCGTCCGGCAGACGAACGACGACGGCGGGGACCCGGTACCGGGTCCCCGCCGTTCTCGTCGAAACAAGTGGTCAGTCAGGCGTCCCGCAGCCGCACCCTGAAGCGCAGCCGTCGGTGCCTCGCATGGAGGTCCTCGTCATCTGACTCCCTTCTTTCGCGGATGTCCGAGAGTAAGCCCCGTCACACGTCAGCACGAGCCCTCTCTCGGGCGACGGGGGGACACCCTCGGTCAGATCCGGCTGCTGCATGTGGGTTACCGGCTAGGACGGGCGGAGGGCGAGCAGTTCGGGGACCACGTCCTCAGGATCGGCGGCGAGGTCCAACCGGCCGAAGACGAGGAGCTGCTCCGTGCCGTCGGCGCGCACGGTGTCGATCTCCAGCATCGAGGAGTTGCGGCCCAGCCTGCGCACCTGCAGGACCCGGACGCCCGTGACGAGCGGCCACGGGTGGTGCTGCGATCGCAGCAGCCCGCCGACCGTCAGCCCGTCGGCGTCGGCACGCAGTCGTGGCCGCGCGCGCGTGCCGAACAGGGCCGCGACCCCGAGCACGACAGCGGCGACACCCACGATCAGCCGCCCGGCCGGGTCGGATCCGGAGATCCAGAGACCGGCGCAGCCGGCGGCGGCCAGTGCCGCACCGATCCATCCACAGGCAACGAGCCCGACCGCTGGACTCCACTCGCGGAGGCCCTCCGAATGATCACTCACGGTAACTTATCCACAGCGTTTGTCCACACTGGGGACTACTTACACCCATGTGTTTATGCTGGTCAGCGCCATCTCATCGTCATCAGGAGGCCGATTACGATGAGTGAGAATCCGATGAGGAAGTTGAACGGGCCGAGCGCGGTCATGAACGGGATCGAGTCGGCGGCGAGGTAGTTGACCACGAGCCAGGCCAGCCCGATGAGCATCAGGCCGAGCATCACCGCGATGTAGATGGGGTGCGTCGGGCCCGCGACCTTGACCGGTGTGGTGCTCCGGCTGTCGTTGGACGGCGGGGTGTAGACCGTCTTCTTCCGGACCTTCGACTTCGGCATCGTTGACCTCGCGTGACGGAGTGCAGGCGCGGGAACACCGGTCGGCTCCTCGCGTGTGGCCTCCACGGTATCGCGCCGGGGACAGGGCTGTCCGTGGCGGCGGGCCGAACCCGCAGGTTGGCGGGTACCGAGACCGGCCCTACGGCGCGCTGAGCGCGCTGCTGGCGACGTGCGAGCGGCGGATCAGGCGCGGGCGCTGAGCTCCGCCATCTCGGCCGTCAGAGCGGCGACAGTCGGTTCAGCGACGGGGTGGCCCGCGAGTTCCATCCAGTTGGCGAGCATCCGGTGGCCGTCCTGCGTCAGCACCGACTCCGGGTGGAACTGCACGCCGTGGATCGGCAGCGAGCGGTGCCGCAGCGCCATGATCACGCCATTGTCGGTGCGACCGGTGACCTCGAGCTCGGCGGGCATCGTGTCCGGCCGGATCGACAGCGAGTGGTACCGCGTGCCGACGAACGGATCCGGCAGGCCGGCCAGCACGCCGTCACCGGTGTGGTGCACCAGCGACGTCTTGCCGTGCAGGAGTTCCGGGGCGCGCTCCACGACACCGCCCCACGTCACACCGATGGCCTGGTGGCCGAGGCACACGCCGAGCGTCGGGAGCTGCTGGCGGGCCGCGCGCCGGATCACCTCGATGCTGGCGCCCGCCCGCTCCGGAGTGCCGGGGCCGGGGCTGACCAGCACGCCGTCAACGTCATCCAGCTCGTCGAGATCGACCTCGTCGTTGCGTCGCACCACCGTGTCGGCACCGAGCTGCGCCAGGTACTGCACGAGGTTGTAGACGAAGCTGTCGTAGTTGTCGATCACGAGCACGCGCATGTCAACAGTCTCCCCGACGGCGGGCCGGGGCGTCGCCCCAGTTCCCGTTTGTCCAGTTCCCGCTACTCAGTTGCCGCCCACTCAGTTGCCGAACGTGCCGCCGGGGAACTTGCCGACCGTCAGGACGATCTGCTGGTTGGAGTCGGCCCGCGAGTTGGCCGCAGGCGTCTGGCTCAGCACCTTGCCGTCGTCATTGCGGTTGGTGACGGTCTGCGGCGTCTGGCTGATGTTGTTGTACCCCTGCGACCGCAGCTGGGTGGCCGCATCGTCGAGGGACATGCCCTTGACGTTGGGGACGCGGCCGTTGCCGGTGCCACCGCCGTTGGGATCGCCGTTGACGTAGAGCGTGACGGCGGAGCCCTTCGCGACCTGGCTGTTGGCGGCCGGATCCGTGCCGGCGGCCGTGCCGTCGTCGCCGTTGCCCGCGTCGGCCTGCTGCACGGTGACGACCAGGCCCAGGTCGGTGAGCTTCTTCTGGGCGTCGGCGGTCTTGGAGCCCTTGACGTCCGGAATGGTGATCTTGGTGGGGGCAACGCCGACGACGATGTCGACCTTGCTGCCACCGGCCACATCGGTGCCGGGGGCCGGGTTGGACGACACGACCTTGTCGATCTTGCTGGTGTCGGAGGTCTCCTGCGTGGTGGTGTTGCCCAGCACGAGACCGCGGGCCTTGAGCTGCTTGTCGGCGTCGGCCGACGAGAGGTTCAGGATGGCGGGCACCGACACCGACGCCGGGCCGCCGCCGATGTTCAGCGTGACCGTGGTGCCCGCCGGCGTCGACGAACCGGCCGGGGGCGTGGTGGAGATGACCTTGTCCTTCTGGTCGAGGCTGGACTCGACCTTCACCGACGGCTGAGTCAGCCGCAGGCCCAGCCCGATCAGCGTGTTGCCGGCCTGGGTCTCGGTCTGGCCGACCAGCGACGGGATGGACACCTGCTTGGCTGCCGGCGGTCCGCTCAGCAACTGGTAGGCGACGAACCCGACGGCGGCCAGCGCGACGACGACGCCCGCGATGATGGCGATCAGCCTGCCGGTGCGGCGCCGTGGCTCGTCGTCGTAGTAGTCGTCGTAGCCCGCCGCAGGCGGCGGCGCGTGCCGCCCGCCGTTGAGCCGGCGGGTGGGCCCGGTGCCGGGCCCGGCGGCGAGCATCGCGGTGCGCTCGTCGTCGCTCATGACGGCCGGGGCCATCGGGCTCTGCCCGCTGCGGACGCGCACCAGATCGGTGCGCATCTCGGCAGCCGACTGGTACCGGTTGGCGGGGTTCTTCGACAGCGCCTTGAGCACCACCGAGTCGAGCTCCGGCGGGATGCTCGGGTTGACGGTGGACGGGCGCTTCGGATCCTCGCGGACGTGCTGGTACGCCACGGCGACCGGGGTGTCGCCGGTGAACGGCGGCTCGCCCGTGAGCAGTTCGTAGAGCACGCAACCCGCCGCGTAGACGTCGCTACGGGCGTCGACCGCCTCGCCGCGTGCCTGCTCGGGGGACAGGTACTGGGCGGTGCCGATGACAGCCGCGGTCTGGGTGACGTTCTGGCCCTCGCCCAGTGCCCGCGCGATGCCGAAGTCCATGACCTTCACCGCGCCGGCGCGGTTGATCATGATGTTGGCCGGCTTCACGTCGCGGTGGATGATCTGGTGGCGGTGGCTGAAGTCGAGCGCTGCGCAGACGTCGGCCATCACCTCGATGACCTTCTGCTGCGTCATCGGTCCGGAGGTCTTGACGATCTCGCGCAGCGTCTGGCCGTCGACGTACTCCATGACGATGTAGGGCAGCGGGCCGAACTCGCTCTGCACCTCGCCCGTGTCGTAGACCGAGACGATGGCCGGGTGGTTCAGGGAGGCCGCGTTCTGGGCCTCGCGCCGGAACCGCATCTGGAACTGGGGATCGCGGGCCAGGTCGGCGCGCAGCACCTTGACCGCGACGTCGCGGCCCAGTCGGGTGTCGAGCCCGCGATGCACCTCGGACATGCCGCCGTAGCCGAGCACCTCGCCCAGCTCATAGCGCTCGGACAACAGTCGGGGGGTGGTCATCGCTGCCGGTTCCTGGTGGTCTCGAGTGATTCGGACATCATGCCGGGCTGCCGTGCTGGCCGAGGTGTCGCGCTCGCCACCCACGCGCCGGATCGACGGCTGTGAGGGCTCATCGGACCGTCCCGGCGGCGATCACCGTGGCGGTCGACCCGCCCTCCCAGTGCATCACGGTACCGGGCGGGGCACCCTGGGGTGTGGACGTCGGTGGGGTTGCGTCACCGCTCGCCGTGCTGCCCAGACCGCGCAGCACGAAGACCCCGACAACGACCGCTGCCAGCGTCAACAGGACGAAGAGCACCAACAGGAGCGTCCGGTTCGAACGGCCTGCCGGTTGCAGCTGCAACGGCCGGGTGGCCTCGTGGCGGGGCGGCAGTTGCGGTCGCACCGGCGGGGCCACGGCCGCCACCGGTCGCGACGGCGGTGCCTCCCGGTGCCGGACGGGCCGGCGCTCGGGCTCGGGTTCGGGGGGCTGCGTCACGAGGGGTTGCGGCTCCGCGACAGGCGCGACCGGGGGTGGCGTGGACAGGCTCACCGCGGGGCGGGCCCTGGCCGGGGTGAACACCGTGCCGGGTGGCGCGCCGGGCGCGGGTGCCTGCTCGCCGCGGCGAACGGCCGCCACCGCGGCGGCGAACTCGCCGCCGGTGGCGTAGCGCTCCGTGGGGTCCTTGACGAGCACGGCCTCGATCAGCTCGCGCACCGCCCGGGGAACGGTGTTGGGCAGCGGCGGCGGTTCGTCGCGGACCTGCATCATGGCGACGGCCACGGCGCTCTCGGCGCGGAACGGGCGGTGCCCGGCGAGGCACTCGTAGCCGACGATCCCCAGCGAGTAGACGTCGCCGGCCGGTCCGGCCTCCGCACCACTGGCCTGCTCGGGTGCGATGTAGTGGGCGGTGCCCATCACCATGCCCGACCTCGTGACCGGTACGGCGTCGGCTGCCTTGGCGATGCCGAAGTCGGTGAGCTTCACCAGCCCGTCGGTGCGGACGAGGATGTTGCCCGGTTTGACGTCGCGGTGCACGAAACCGCGCTCGTGCGCAGCCTGCAGCGCCCAGGCGGCCTCTTCGATCAGGCGCAGCGTCTCGTCGGTCTCGATGGGGCCGCGGGAGATCAGCGTGGACAGCGGATCGCCGCGGACGAGCTCCATGACCAGGTAGGCGGTGCGGCGACCACCCGGGCCGTCGTCCTCGCCGTAGTCGAAGACCGCGGCGATGCCGTTGTGGTCGAGCGACGCGACGGTGCGGGCCTCGATGCGGAAGCGGTGGAGGAACTCCGGGTCGTCGGAGAGCTCGGGGCGCAGCACTTTGACCGCGACGCTGCGGCCCAGGCGCGTGTCGGAGGCCTCCCAGACCTCCCCCATGCCGCCGACGGCGATGCGGCGTTCGAGCAGGTACCGATCGGCGATCTTCTGCCCGGCGGCGAGCACGGTCATCGGCCGGCCGCCTTCCCGAGCCCGGCGGCGATCACGGCACGCGCGATCGGGCCCGCGATGGCGCCACCGGTGGCGGCGAGGTTGTTGGAGTCGCCACCGGACTCGACCACGACGGCCACGGCGATCTGCGGGTTCTGCGCCGGTGCGAAGCCGACGTACCAGACGTGCGGCGGCGTGGTCCGCGGGTTGACCCCGTGCTCGGCGGTGCCCGTCTTCGCCGCGATCTGCACACCCTGGATCTTGCCGGTGTTGGCGTAGGAGTTCTCGTTGTTGACCATCAGGTCGGTCATGGTGCGTGCGACGCCGGCATCGATCGCCTGGCCGAGCCGCACCGGTGCGGTGGTGCTGACCGTCTCGAGCTCCTGGCTCTGGATCTCCTTGATCAGGTACGGCGCCATGACCTGCCCGCCGTTGGCGATGGCGGCCACGATCATCGCGTTCTGCAGCGGGGTGAGCGCCACGTCGCGCTGGCCGATGCCGGACTGCTCCAGCGCCGCGGTGTCGGGGATGTCGCCGATAGTGGACGTCTCCACGGGCATCGGGATGGTGAGGTCCTTCCCGATGCCGAAGGCCTCCGCCTGCTTGCGGATGGCGTCCTCGCCGAGCTGGCCGGCGAGCTCGGCGAACGCGGTGTTGCAGGAGCGCTGCAGCGCATCCTTGAGCGAGGCCGTGGCACTGGTGCCGCAGGCGTTGCCGTTGTAGTTCTCCAACGGCGTGTTGCTGCCGGTCAGCGTGATGCTCGACGCGGCGGTGAGCTGGCTGTCGGGGGTGTAGCGCCCGCTCGAGAGCGCCGCGGCCACGTCGATCAGCTTGAACGTGGAGCCCGGGGGGTAGGTGGCCGAGATGGCGCGGTTGATCAGCACCGACGGGTTGGCCGTGTTGACCTTCGAGAAGGCGGCGTTCTCCTCGGAGGCGTTCTGGCTGACCAGCGGATTCGGGTCGAACGACGGTGTGGAGGCCATCGCGAGGATCTCGCCGGTCTGCGGGCGCAGCGCGACGACGGCGCCCGCGTAGTTCTTGCGCGCCAGCTGGTCGTAGGCGACCTTCTGGATATCGGGGTCGATCGTGAGCGCGACGTTGCCGCCGCTCGGATCGCGACCGGTGACCAGGTCGGAGAGACGCTTGCCGAACAGGCGGTCGTCGCTGCCGTTGAGCACGTCGTCGGCCGCGTGCTCGATACCGCTGGACCCGTGGGTGACCGAGAAGTAGCCGGTGAGATCGGCGTAGAGCGGCCCGTCGGTGTACTTGCGCTGGTAGCGCAGCCGGCCGTCGGTCTCGATGCTGCTGGCCAGCGTCTGGCCCTGTGCCGTGATCTGGCCCCGCTTGCGGGAGTACTCGGCGAGCAGCACCCGCTTGTTGCGGGGGTCGGTGCGGTAGTCGCCCGCCTTGACCACCTGGACGTAGGTGAGGTTGGCCATCAGCAGCAGGATCATGACCATCACCGCGATGGCGATGCGGCGTACCGGCGTGTTCACGTCGGCCGCTCCACCAGCTCCGTGCCCGCCTCGGCGAGCGGCACCTGGGGGGTGGCCGGCCGGCGGGGCAGCGGTGCCCGCGCCGCGCTCGACACGCGCAGCAGCAGCGCGACCAGCGCGTAGTTCGCCACGAGCGACGAGCCGCCGTAGGACAGGAACGGCAGGGTGAGGCCGGTGAGCGGGATCAGCTTGGACGCCCCGCCGATGACGATGAACACCTGCAGTGCCAGCGCGAACGCCAGCCCCGTCGCCAGCAGCTTGCCGAAGCTGTCACGCACTGCGAGCGCGCTGCGCAGCCCCCGGGTGATCAGCACCAGGTAGATGACGAGGATGGCGGCGAGCCCGATGAGCCCGAGCTCCTCACCGAGCGAGGAGAGCATGAAGTCGCTGTCGGCGAAGGGCACCAGGTCCGGGCGCCCCGCGCCGAGACCGGTGCCGCCGACGCCGCCGGTGCCGAGACCGAACAGTGCCTGCCCGATCTGGTAGCCGGCGTTGTCGAAGTCGGCGAACGGGTCCATCCAGATCTGCACACGGGTGCGCACGTGACCGAAGAGCTGGTAGGCGATCACGCAGCCGCCGACGAAGAACAGCAGGCCGATGACCATCCACGAGACGCGTTCGGTGGCCGCGTACAGCAGCACCAGCACGATGCCGAAGAACAGCAGCGATGTGCCCAGGTCGCGCTCGAGCACGAGTACCCCGACCGAGAGGCCCCACGCGAGTACCAGCGGCGCCAGGTCGCGGGCGCGCGGCAGCTCCATCCCGAGGAACCGGCGGCCCGCGGTGGTGAACAGCTCGCGCTTCTGCACGAGGAACGCCGCGAAGAACACGATCAGCAGGATCTTGGCGAACTCGCCGGGCTGGATGCCTGCCGGGCCGATCCGGATCCACAGCTTCGCGCCGTTGACCTCGGAGATCGACGACGGGAGCAGGCCGGGCAGCGCCAGCAGCACGATGCCGACGAACCCCGCGGTGTAGCCGTAGCGCGCCAACGTGCGGTGGTCGCGGACCAGCCACATCACGGCCACGAACAGTGCGAGTCCGATGGCCGTCCAGATGACCTGGCGGCCGATCTCGTCGGCGGGGATCGTGGTGCCGTTGGCCTTGGCGGCCTCGACGTTGGCCAGGTCGAGTCGGTGGATCATGACGAGACCCAGCCCGTTGAGCAGGGCGACGCAGGGGAGGATCAGCGGGTCGGCGTACGGCGCGAACTTGCGCACGGCCAGGTGGGCCACGGTGAACAGGCCGAGGTAGGCCAGCCCGACGAACAGCAGCGACCGGGTGAGCTCCTGCGACGTGTTGGCCTCCACCAGCACCAGCGCGCCCGTGACCAGCACGGCGGCGAACGCCAGCAGGATCAGCTCGATGCCGCGCCCCGTCGGGAGGGGCGAGGGTGCGGCCGGCGCCCGGCCCGGCGCGCTGCCGACCACCGCCATCAGCTCACCGACCGGCAGGTCGTTCCGGGCGTGAGCGTGGAGGTCGGGAGCGGCGTGCTCTCGACGGGGGGGACGCCGGGGATCGGCGGGGTGCCGGACGCGGCGGGATCGGGGGTGGGCGTGGGGGCGGCGGTGCCGGTCGGGGTGGCCGGGGGGCACGGCGGCAGCATGTCGTGGCGCAGCCGCTCGACGAGCGCGCGCGCACCCGGCAGGCCCATCTCGACGATCTGCCCGGCCAGCACCTGGTTGCGGGCGGCCTCGGGCAGGTCGGACAGCTTGACGTCGGTGGGCTCGGCCACCTGGTGCAGCGCGACGCCCAGCACCGACCCCCGGACACCCTGGTAGATCACCACCTGCTTGCCGGCGTCGTCGGCGCCGACGTAGTACTCCTGCAGCACCAGGATGCGCGCGACGATCACCGCGGCGGCCAGCACGAGCAGCACCGCGATCACGGCCAGCACGATGCGCAACCGGGAGCGCCGCCGCGCGGCGGGCGGCTCGGCCACCGGCTCGATGCGCTGCGGCGTGGCCCTGGTCATGGTGGTGGCCGAGGCGCGGGCCGCCGCCGAGTCGGGTGGCGGGGCGTCCTCGCTGCCGTCACCGACCGCGCCGCCCATGATCGGGGCGTCCTCGCCGAAGTCGATGTCGACGACGTCGGCCACGATGCAGGTGATGTTGTCGGGCCCACCGCCGCGCAGCGCGAGGTCGATCATGCGGTCGGCGCACTCGCGGGGATCGCGGTAGGCAGCGAGCGTCTCGGCGAGCGTCTCGTCGCTGACGACGCCCGACAGCCCGTCGGAGCACAGCAGGTAGCGATCGCCTGCCCGCGCCTCGCGGATGGTCAGCGAGGGGTCGACGTCCTGGCCGGTGATGGCGCGCAGCAGCAGCGACCGCTGCGGGTGCGTGTGCGCCTCCTCCTCGGTGATGCGGCCCTCGTCGATCAACGACTGGACGAACGTGTCGTCCTTGGTGATCTGGCTGAAGGACTGGTCACGCAGCTGGTAGGCGCGTGAGTCCCCGATGTGGACGAGCCCCAGCCGGGAGCCGGCGAACAGGATGGCCGTGAGCGTGGTGCCCATGCCCTCCAGATCGGGGGCGTCGGCGACGTGCCGGGTGATGGCGGCGTTGCCCTCGACCGTGGCCTCGCGGAGCTCGGCGAGCAGGTCGTCACCGGGATCGTCCTCGTCGAGGGGTGCGAGCGCCGAGATCACGAGTGACGACGCGACCTCACCGGCCGCGTGCCCGCCCATGCCGTCGGCGAGCGCCAGCAGCCGAGGACCGGCGTAGACCGCGTCCTGGTTGTTCTGCCGGACGAGCCCGCGGTCGCTGCGGGCGGAGTAGCGCAGGACAAGCGTCATCGTGCGACTCCGCGGTTTCGATCAGGGGCAGAGCAGTCGGGCCGACCATGCCCTGGCGGAGGGCGGCTCATGATCGGAGCTCGATCACCGTCTTGCCGATGCGGACAGGGACCCCCAGGGGTACCCGGGTGGGTCCGGTGACCTTAGCCCGATCAAGGTACGTGCCGTTCGTCGACCCGAGATCCTCGACGTACCACTCCTCTCCCTGCTGCGAAATGCGTGCATGCCGGGTGGAGGCGTAGTCGTCGTCGAGCACGAGGGTGGAGTCGTCGGCCCTGCCGATCAGGATCGGCCGGGCATCCAACGTGATCCTCGTTCCCGCCAGCGCGCCCTGGGTGACCAGTAGCTGGCGGGGCGTGCGTCCGCGGCCTGTGCGCGGGGCGGCCCGACCGCCCGGCACGAGGGCCCGCAGGCCCGACGCGGCGTACAGATCGGAGCGCACCACGCGCAGCGCGACGAGCACGAACAGCCAGAGGAGGGCCAGGAAGCCCGCCCTGGTCAGCTGCAGCACCAACTCGGGCACTCGCGGCGAACTCCGTTCTCGTGATGTCGCGCTGGTTACTGCGTGCGGAAGACGAGGCTGGAGTGTCCCACCCGGATGACGTCGCCGTCACCGAGCTGCCAGGTCTGCACCGGGTTGCCGTTGACGGTGGTGCCGTTGGTGGAACCCAGGTCCGAGAGCGTGGCGGTCTGGCCGTCCCAGCTGATCTCCAGGTGCCGGCGCGAGACGCCGGTGTCCGGGAGACGGAACGCCGAGTCCTGGCCGCGGCCGATGACGTGGCTGCCGGGCGTCAGGTCGTAGGTGCGACCCGAGCCGTCGTCGAGGCTCAGCGAGGCCTTGCCACCCTGCTGGTAGCCGCCGTAGCCGCCACCGGGCTGCTGGTAGCCCTGCTGGTCGTAGCCGGCGTCGTAGCCCTGGTCGTAGGGCTGCTGGCCGTAACCGGGCTGCTGGTAGCCGCCGGCGTCGTAGCCGGGCGCGTAACCGGGCTGGCCGTAACCGGGCTGGGCGTAGGCCTGCTGGCCCTGCTGGTAGCCCTGCTGGTCGTAGCCGGGCTGCTGGCCGTACCCGGGCTGCTGGCCATAGCCGGGCTGCTGGCCGTAGCCCGGCTGCTGGCCCTGGTCGTAGCCGGGCTGCTGGCCGTACCCGGGCTGCTGCTGGCCGTAGCCCTGCTCGCCGTAGCCGGGCTGCTGCTGCCCGTAGCCGGGCTGCTGCGGGTAGCCGCCCTGGGGCGGGTAGCCGCCCTGCGGCGGCTGCTCGCCCTGCTGCTCGTACCCCCCCTGGCGCTGGTCGTAGGACGGAGGGGCATACGTCTGCTGCCCGTATCCGGGGGCGCCACGGTCGTAGCCGTACTGCCCGTTCTCCTCGGGGTGGCCCGGTTGCTGGCTCATGGGTGCTTCTCCTGCGTCGCGTGCTCGGATGGCGTCCCGGCGGGAAGCGTCGGGGTCCACGGACGAGCGGGTGCGGAACTGTCCCGTGTGCAGCGCATCGGAGCGCTCCAGAAAGACTACGACCTCGCCGTAGGCGTCCCATCCCTGGTCGGCGAGTTGTTCGGTGATATAGGCAGAGAGCGAGTCGATGATCTGTGCCTGGTCACCGGCCATGCGTTCGATATCGGAAGGACCAAGGAGCACGGTGTACCGGTTGGGCGCCAACAGGCGCCCTCCGGCGAGCTCCTCGATGTGGTCCTCGGCTTCCCTGAGCAACGCCTGCGCCACTTCCTGGGGTACGACGCTGCCACCGAAGACCCGCGCGAAGGCGTCGCCCACCATCCCCTGTAGACGGCGTTCGAACCTCCCGACACGGCCCAACCGATCTTCCTCCGTTCGCATCGGCGTGTTGCTGACAGCACCGATCGTATCTGTGCTAGCCCGCTGCGTGGAGGCGCCATCGGTCAGGGATGTGGACCCCCGTGAAACCGCTCCGCACCCCATGATAGTTTTTCTTCGTCAGCGCGAGTGGCGGAATGGCAGACGCGCACGGTTCAGGTCCGTGTGTCCGAAAGGACGTGAGGGTTCAACTCCCTCCTCGCGCACACTCTCCACTCGATCCCTGCCCGTCGCAGTGCGACATCGCCGGGATCGAGTGGATCTTTGTTTCGGGGCCTCTCCTACGGCTGCCGGACCGCTGGCCGGTCGGGGTGGTCGGCCAGTACCAGCAGGTCGGCCGCGGAGTCGAGATCATTCTCCAGTTCATAGCGGGTGTAGGCCCGCAGCGTCCACTGCTGATCGGCAGGCAGCGTCCTGGCGCGGGCAGCGGCGTTCATGCGCAGATGGACCGTGACGTCGAACGGCAGGCCCCTGCCCAGCAGCAGGGCGCCGGCCACCAACACCACCCCATCGGGTGGAATCTCGACGTAGGACTCCCGGAACGCCCGGTCGCTGGCCGCATCCCACAGCCGGGGCAGCACGCGGCCACTGCCGTCCGGTGCTGCCGGAGCGAGCACCTCCCGGCGCAGCGCGGCCGCGTCGAGCCAGCCGTCGAGGAACTCGTCGGGGTCCTCGCGGCCGAACTCCAGTCGCACCGAGGCGGGTCGCAGGAAGTCGGCGGCCGCCACCACCACCGCCCCGCGCCCCCGTTCGCGCAGCGCGGCGGCCACGCCACCGGCGATGTCGACGGGCCGGGTGGGTGGTGGCCCGTCGACGGCGAGCCGCACCCGGCCGAGGCGTTGCGTGACCAGCGACGTGATCACCTCGACGAGGCGCTCCGGAGAGACGGGGACGATCGGCACGTTCCCGATACTGCCTTGGGCATGCCCCGGAACGGCCCGGCACGGTCGCCGTGCGCACCCTGAGGTGCCGGCCCGCGCCCGTTGCGGGTCCGGAGCCCGTGGCACCCAAGCGGTGAACCGCCGCGTGCGTGCGATCGGCGGCTGCTCCGTTCGGGGCTGTACGAGCCGGTTCGGGCGTAGAGGGCCCTCACCGGCGACTCATTGGCGGTAACCCTCGACCACATCGGCCGAGCGCTCGGCGGCCGTGTCGGGGTTCAGACCGGCCCGACGGCGCGCATCCCGCTGGCGCAGCAGGTCCCAGTAGCGGTCCAGCTGCACGCCGAGCTCCTCCATCCGGCGCTTCTCCGCATCCGAGAGTCCCTGCCCGATGTGGCTGCGCTCCAGCCGGTGCTCCTCGGTCACCAGTTCGTCGATCCGCTTGTGCAGCTCGCCGTCGTCCATGTCGATCTCCTCGCCGTCTTGTCTGCGCGCAAACACTCCGATCGGTGAGCTGGCGCGCACCACCTGTCTGCTCAACACTGGACCCTGTGGCATCGGAGCGCACCACCGGTTCCTCGATCACGCGCGCACTGCGTGTCGTGGAGGCGGTGGCGGCCGCCGGTGACGGGGTCACGGCCAAGGCCATCGCCCGGCGGCTGAGCTGTCCGCTGCCCACGGTCTACCGCGCACTGGGCACGCTGTTGGAGGAGGGCTACCTCGTCCGGCTACCAGGTGTGCGGGGCTACGGGCTCGGCTACCGGGTCGCGGAGCTGCACCGCAGCCTCACCGACCAGGTGCGGCCCGCCCCGGCCGTGCGCGCGCTGCTGCACGAGATCCACTCGGGCGTCGGGGCCGGTGCGTACCTGACGGTGTTCCGGGCCGCTGAGATCGTGGTCGCGCACGTCGACTCCTGTGCCGATCACCCCAGCCCGGAGGCCATGCGGGCGGGGGAGCCGACCGCGGCGCACGCGACCGCGGCCGGGAAGGTGATGCTCGCCTGGCTGCGACCGACCCACCTCGCGGCGCTGCTCGATCGCGCCGGCCTGCCCGGCCTCGCCCCGCAGACCGTGCCGGACCGCCGCGCGCTCGACCGGGAGCTGATGCGGATCCGCTCCGACGGCGCGGCCGTCGAGGTCGACGAGTACGTGCGCGGCGTCGCGGGCGTGGCGGCCCCGGTGTACGGCGCCGGCGGCGAGGTCAGCGGGGCGATCGGGGTGACGCTGTCGTGCGCCGACTTCACCGCCCGGCGCTGGGAGCTCGAGCGGGTGGTGCGGGAGGCCGCCGACCGGGCGAGCCTCCTGCGCGACGAGGACTGGCCGGCGGCCGACGCCCAGTTCTAGCGACCTCGCACACGTTCACCCGTCCTCGCAGGGGGTCCAGCCTGTGCGACGACGGGAGCAGGTGTGCGACGTCGGTTCAGGGGCGCAGGGCGGCCAGGCCGTCCAGCTCGGCCAGCGCCGCGGCGGTGTCGTCCTGGTCGCGCAGCTCGAACAGCACCCGGTCCACACCCGCCGTCGCGTACGACTCCAGCGCTGCCGGCTTGGGCACGGCTCCGTAGACGGTGACGTCGGGACGCGGGCGGCCCGCGTCGGCAGCCCGGCTGCGCAGCTCGGCGATCCGCGCCGCGAACGGGCTCATGTCGTCGAGCGGGACGCGCAGCGGGATCCACCCGGTGCCGTACTCGAGAACCCGATCGAGCACCGTGGGACCGCCACCGCCGATCAGTACGGGCGGTGTCCGCGTCGGCTTGGGCCACGACCAGATCGGGCCGAAGTCGACGAACCGGCCGTGGAACTCGGCCTCGTCCGCGGCCCAGATGGCCTGCATCGCCAGCACGTGCTCGCGCATCCGGGCGGTGCGCGACGCCGGGTCGACGCCGTGGTCGGCCATCTCCTCCTTGTTCCAGCCCGGCCCGATGCCGAGCTCGAACCGGCCGCCCGCGATCCGGTCCAGGCTGGCGACGGCCTTGGCCAGCACGATCGGATCGTGCTGTGCCACCAGCGACACACCGGTGCCCAGTGCGATCCGCTGGGTGGTGGCCGCGATCGCGGACAGGGCGACGAACGGGTCGTAGGTGTGCGCGTAGCGCCGCGGCAGCTCGGCACCACCCGGCCACGGCGAGAGCCTGCTGGTGGGGATGTGGGTGTGCTCGGTGAGGAACAGGGCGTCGAAGCCGCGTTCCTCGACGGCCCGCCCGAGCGGAACCGGCTCGAGGCCGTAGTCGGTCAGGAACGTCACCACTCCGTGCTGCACGAGGTTCACCCTTGCACAGAGGGGGGCGCCCGGGGATACGTTGCCAGGCATGCAACGAAGCGAGCCGCCGTTCCGCGCCGACCACGTCGGGAGCCTCCTGCGGCCGCCGGAGCTGCTCGCCGCCCGTGAACGTTTCGCCGCGGGCACGCTCGACGCCCCCGGGCTGCGCGCAGTGGAGGACGCGGCGATCCGCGAGGTCGTGGCGATGCAGGAGCGGTTGGGCCTGCAGACGGTCACCGACGGCGAGTTCCGGCGCACGTCATGGCACATGGACTTCATCTACCAGCTCGGCGGCATCACCAGGACCGACGAGCAGATCCGCGTGCAGATGCGCAACGCCGCGGGCGGCAACGACTTCACCACCGCGGGGCTCGCGGTCACCGGCCGCGTCGGGCTGGAGCACCCGATCTTCGCCGACGACTTCCGGTTCCTCGCCGCTCAGATCGACACCGGAACCGCGGTGCCGAAGCTGACGATCCCGGCGCCGAGCATGGTCCACTACCGGGCCGGGCTGGCCGCGCTCGACCGCAGCGTCTACCCCGACACCGAGGAGTTCTGGACCGACCTCTCGGCCGCCTACGCCGCCGAGGTCGCGGCGCTGGCCGAGCTGGGCTGCCGGTACCTGCAGCTCGACGACACCAGCCTGGCCTACCTCAACGACCCGCAGCAGCGCGCCCAGCTCGCCGCCCGCGGTGACGACGCCGACCACCAGCACCTGCGCTACATCCGTCAGATCAACTCGGCGATCGCCGACCGGCCCGCGGACATGAGGGTCACCACCCACATGTGCCGCGGCAACTTCCGGTCGTCGTGGGCCGCGGAGGGCGGGTACGACTTCGTGGCCGAGGCGCTGTTCGGGGAGCTGGCCGTCGACGGCTTCTTCTGCGAGTTCGACGACGAGCGCTCCGGCGGCTTCGAGCCGCTGCGGTTCGTGCCGCCGGGCAAGCAGGTGGTCCTCGGACTCGTCACCACCAAGCGCGGGGAGCTGGAGGACGCCGACACGCTCAAGCGGCGCATCGACGAGGCCGCGAAGTTCGTGCCGCTCGACCAGCTGTGCCTGTCCCCGCAGTGCGGGTTCTCCTCCACGGTGGAGGGCAACTCGCTGACCCGCGACGAGCAGGCCGCCAAGCTGGCGCTCATCGTCGAGGTGGCGCAGGACGTGTGGGGCTGATCGTTCGGACAGCCCCGCTCCGCAGGACAGCGCCGTCCACGCCGCTGTCCCGGTAGCGTCCGGGGGTGAGCGAGGGACCTGCCGGTTGGGGCACACCGTTGTACGACGCCGTTCTCGACGCCGCGGGCGTCGGGGCCGGTACCACCGTGCTCGACCTGGGCTGCGGTCCCGGCGAGTTCGCGCGGCGCGCTGCAGGGCTCGGCGCCGCCGTCACCGGGATCGACGTCGACCCCGGTGCCGTCGCCGTAGCCGCTGCCGCCGTCCCGGAGGGCGCCTTCGCGGTCGGTGACGCGCACGACCCGCCGCACGGCCCGTTCGACGTGGTGGTGGCCATGCAGCTGCTGCCGCACGTCCGCAACCCGGTGGTGGTGCTGCAGGCCGCCGGAGCGGCAGGCGCCACCGTGGCGATCACGGTGTGGGGCGCCGAGCAGGAGTGCGACGTGCGGGCGTTCGGCGAGGCTCTGGCGCCGTTGCTGCCCCCACGCCGCGCACCCGAAGGACCGCCGCCCCTGACCGACCCGGACCGGCTGCGCCAGGTCGTCGGTCTGGCCGGGCTGGAGGTCGTCGGTGTCACCGAGGTGATCTGCCCGTTCGACTACCCGGACGAGGACGAGCTGATCGGCCCGCTGTTCGGCACGGCGATCGGGAGAACGGCTGCCCGCGCGGCCGGTCCCGCCGCGGTGCGGGCGGCCGTGCTGGACCGGCTCGCCGGGCGGCGGACCCCGGGAGGGGCCTACCGCCTGGAGAACCTGTTCCGCGTGCTCATCGCCCGGCCGCCAGCAGGTCAGCCAGCTCCGTGAGCGATCCGACGTTGAGATCGGCGGCAGGATCGGTGGCGGGTGGCGGCGGCCCGGCCGGCCCCGCTTCCTGCGGCCGGTGGACGTAGGCGGTGCGCAGGCCGCGTGACCGGGCCGCGGCCAGGTCGTCGACGTGCGCGGCGACCATCAGGACCTGCGCCGGGTCGAGGCCGAGCAGGCGCGCGGCGCCGTCGTAGACCTCGGCATCGGGCTTGTAGTGCCCGAACAGCTCCGCGGAGAGCACGGCGTCCCACGGCAGGCCGCCGTGGCGGGCCATGTCGACCAGCAGCGACACGTTGCCGTTGGACAGCGTGGCGATCGGCCGGTGCTCCCTCAGCCTGGTCAGGCCCGCGACGGAGTCGGGCCAGGGGTCCAGGCGGTGCCAGGCGAGCACCAGCTCGGCGCGGGTGGCGTCATCGGCGGCCCCGGCGCCGAAGCCGGGCAGCAGCTCGTCGAGCGCGGCGCGGTGCAGGGCGTCGAGCGACGTCCAGGGCAGCTCGCCGCGGCGGACGCGGTTCATGGCCGGGTAGTACTGCCCGCGCCACGCGGTGGCCAGGCCGGGTCCGTCGACGTCGGGACCGAGCAGCCGCAACGCCTCGCGGGTGACGCCCGTGTGCCAGTCCACCACCGTGCCGAAGACATCGAAGACCAGCGCGCGCACGTCCACGGGACCGAGCCTAGAACGTTCACTCCCGGTAGCCGGCCCGAACGCCAGCAAGGTGGCCTTCCTGACGTTGGACGTCAGGAAGGCCACCTTGCTGAGATGCGGAGGGTCCCGGGGTGTGACCCTCCGTCAGTGCGATCCGGTCAGGGCGCCGCTTCTCAGTGCGCCGCCGCCGGGTAGCGGGTCTGCAACAGGCTCTTGCAGAACTCGCCGTTCGTCTCGATCCCGACGCGCTGCAACCGCGCCCGCCGCAGGTGCAGCGGCACCTGGGCTTCGGTGATGCGGTTGCCGTCGCCGTCGATCAGCAACGGAGCGTCGTACCCGTTGGGCAGCCCGAGCGCGGCCCGGCGCTTCTTCATCCGGTCCAGCTCGGCCGAAGGCGGCAGATCACCCAGCGAGGTGTTCGCCAGCTCCGCCGGGCTCGCACCGTCGTCGACGAGCGGCCGGGCGATCTTGTCCTGCCCGGCCAGCGCCGCCTTGCGGAAGAACTGCGCCCGCAGCTCGTCGAGTTCCGCGACCGCAAGCCCCTCGAAGGTCCCGACGAACCCGGACTGGGCCGCGACGCCGCCGTTGATCTCATCGGAGGCGTGGTGGTCGGCCAGCGTCACATCCGCGCGCGTGATCCCGTCGATCTCCGACACCGCGTCGTAGGCGTCGGCGACCATCAGGAACGAGAAGTTCGGCGCGCAGAAGAACGTCGGAAGGCGCAGCACGACGGTGGCCACGCCTTCGGCGGAGACGGTGCTCGACTCGACGAAGTCGAGGTCCGTGATGGGCTCGTCCAGTTCCGGATCGAGCACCGTCCCCAGCGCGGCCCACACCTCGCGGTGCAGGCGCGAACTCACGCCGACGCCCCCGCGGTGTCGTCGACCAGCTCGTGACCGGGCGCGCCGGCCTCGCCTGCCGACGTGTCCAGCTGCAGCTCGGCCGGCACCGGGATGTCGTAGAGCCGCGCCGCGTTGAGGCCGAGGATCTTCTTCTTGGTGGCGGTGGTGAGCTTGGCGTAGTCGGTGAACGCGTCGTCGTCGGGCATCTGCCAGTCGACGAAGCCCTCGACCTGCCACTTGGGCACCCAGATGTTGTAGTCGCCGCCGTAGAGCATCTTGTCCTCGCCGACCCAGAACATCAGCTCGCCGATGACCTTGGCGAAGAACTTCGGCCGTGCGTGCATCAGACCGCCGATGACGACCGAGAGGCCCGCGTAGACGTTGGGCTCCTGCACCGCCATGAAGCAGAAGTCCTCGATGCGCGGGAGGCCCACGTGCTCGACGATGAAGTTGAGGTCCTGGAAGTCGGTGGCAGCGTGGTCGACGTCGGCGACGTCGAACGCGTCCTTGTCCAGCGGCCAGATGGTCGGGCCCTTGTGGACGTGGACGTTCTTGATGCCCAGTTCCTGAGCCTTCTCCAGGAAGCGGTAGGACTCCGGGTCCGACAGCTTGTAGCCGCGGGAACCGTTGTTCCACTCCGCGGTGTAGAGCTTGACGCCCTTGAAGTTGTACTTCTTGTGGTCCTCTTCGAGCTGCTTGATGCCCGCGTCACCCTCACGCGGGTCGAAGCGCCCGTTCACCAGGAGGCGGTTGCCCCACTTCTCCAGCAGCGCCGCGTTCTGGTCGATCGTGTTGAAGCCCGTGGTGTACCACTCGCGCAGGTACGTCGACTGGAAGATCGCGTGGTCGACGTGGCCCTCCTCGAACATGTCGCGCTCGAAGTCCTCGGGCGACACCTTCAGGTAGTGCTCGTAGTCCCAGTGGGTCTCGGGCGGGCCGAGCTGGTGGTAGCCGTAGAAGCAGTCGATCCAGCCCTTGGCGTACTGCTCGGCGCCGGGCTTCCAGTTCTCCCGGCTCGCGTCCCAGAAGTGGCTGTGGGAATCGACGATGAAGTACTTCTCGCCATCTTTTTCGTACATGTGGTGGTGGCTACCTTTCGCGTCGTCGGGAATCAGTTATGGAACAAGAATTGCGCGGCCGCGGACGCGACCGGCATCGAGATCGTGGAGCGCGTCGAGCGCGGCGTCGAGCGGGTACTGCTTGGTGTGCAGCGTGACCTTGCCGGCCTGGGCCAGCACCATCAGTTCCACGAGGTCGGGGTAGGTGCCGACGATGTTGCCGATGACGTTCTTCTCGCCGCCGACGAAATCGAGCGTCGGGGCCCGGAACTCGCCGCCGTAACCGAGGATGTACTGCGACCCGGCCGGGGCAGTCATCTTCCACGCGTCGAGCTCGGCGCCCTGCTCGGCGACGAAGTCGAACACCACGTCGCCGCCCTTGCCGTTGGTCAGGTCCAGCACGGCATCGATGTGCGTGCCGTCGGCCAGCACGGTCTCGTCCGCACCGATCTGCTTGGCCAGCGCCAGCGCGTCGGGGTTGCGGTCGACGACGACGATGCGCGTGCCCGTGATCGCCGCGAGCGCCTGGACCGCGATGTGGCCGAGGCCGCCCACGCCCTGCACGACGGCGGTGGTGCCGGGGAAGAGATCGGGCACCGCCTTGCGCACAGCGTGGTAGGCGGTGATGCCGGCGTCGGCGAGCGCGGCGACGTCGGCGGGGTTGGTGCTCGGGTCGAGCTTGATGCACGCGCGTGCCGTGGTGCGCAGGTACTCGGCCATACCGCCGTCGTTGTTCGACAGGCCGGGGAAGAAGGCGTTCTCGCACTGCATGTCACGGCCGCGCCGGCAGGCCAGGCAGAGCCCACAGCTGGGCTGCGGGTGCAGGATCACGGTGTCGCCGACGGCGACGTTGGTGACGCCGGCACCGATCTCGTGCACCCAGCCGGCGTTCTCGTGGCCGATCACGTAGGGGAGCTGCGGGTTCTGGGCCTCGGCCCAGTCGCCGTTGATGATGTGCAGGTCGGTGCGGCACACACCGGCGCCACCGATCTTCACGATCACGTCGAGCGGCCCCGTGATGGTGGGCTCCGGGATGTCGTCGATCTTCGGATCTTCGTGGTACGCGTGTACGCGGACAGCTTTCACCGGCATACCTCCTGCAAACGTCGGTGTCACCCTCGATTTCAGTGCGGGGGCCCAGTAGTCACCACCCCCTCGATTCCGCGGAGTGAGAATCGGCGTGATTGAGTGCTACTGACGAGTAGCCTTCGGCGCATGACGGTGGACACGAGCTGGGTCGGCGCGGCGATGGGGCAGACGGTGCCGTGGGTGAAGTCGGTGGGCATCACGTTCGGCGAGACGACGGCCGAGCGAGCGGTCGCGCACCTCCCCGATGCCGCCGACCTGCACAACCATGTCGGCGGGCCGCACGCCGCGATGATCTTCGGGCTGGGCGAGACGGCGTCGGGCGCCGTCGGGCTCGCGGCGTTCGGCACCGTCATGGAGCGCGCGACCCCCCTGGTGGTGCGCTCGGAGATCGGTTACGTCCGGCTGGCGAAGGGCCCGCTCACGGCCGTCGCGGTGCTCGACCGGCCGGCCGCCGACGTGCTCGCCGAGCTCGACGCCGGCACGCGTCCCGAGTTCACGGTCACCGTCACGATCACCGACGCCGATGATCGCGAAACCACCCGGATGACGGTGGTGTGGACGCTGCGCCCCAACAGGTAGGAGCCGTACCGTCGCCGGCATGCATGTGGTGATCGCGGGCGGGCACGGGCAGATCGGACTGCGGCTGACGTCGCTGCTGGCCGAGCGGGGTGACGCGGTCACCGGGGTGATCCGCAACCCCGCCCATCGGGAGGACCTGGAGCGTGCGGGCGCCACGCCCGCGGTGCTCGACCTGGAGTCGGCGACCGCTGCCGAGCTCGCCGCCCACCTCGAGGGTGCCGACGCCGTCGTGTTCGCCGCCGGCGCCGGCCCGGGCAGCAGCGCGGGCCGCAAGGACTCGGTCGACCGCGCGGCAGCGGTGCTGCTCGCCGAAGCGGCCGCGCTGGCCGGCGTGCGCCGCTACCTGCTGGTGTCGTCCATCAACGTGGATGCGCCGCCCGCGGCGGGCACCGACGAGGTCTGGGCGGCGTACCTGGCGGCCAAGAAGGCGGCCGAGGACGCGATCCGCGCCAGCGATCTCGACTGGACGATCGTGCGCCCGGGGAGCCTCTCCGACGACCCCGGCACCGGGCGGGTGCGGCTCGTCCCCGCCTCCGGTGCCAGGGGTGCCGTCACCCGTGACGACACCGCGGCGGTCCTCGTGGCGCTGCTGGACGCGCCTGCCACCGCGGGAGCGGTGCTCGAGCTGTTCGAGGGCGACGTCGACGTGGTGGCGGCCGTGGCGGCCCTGGTATGACAGGTCGCGAGTTCGACGTGATCGTCATCGGTGCCGGTGCGGTGGGGGAGAACGCCGCCGACTACGCCGCGAAGGCCGGCCTGGAGGTCGCCATCGTCGAGGCCGAACTGCTCGGTGGCGAGTGCTCCTACTGGGCCTGCATGCCGTCGAAGGCGCTGCTGCGCACGGGGCACGCGGTGGCCGCCGTGCGCCGGTTGCCCGGCACCACGGCCACGTTCGACCCGGCGGCCGTGTTCGCCCGCCGCGACTCCTTCACCCACAACTGGGATGACGCGAGCCAGGTCGCCTGGGCCGAGGGTGCGGGGCTCACGGTGCTGCGCGGGTACGCCCGGATCACCGGCGAGCGCACCGTCGCGATCCAGGGCGGTGAGACGCTCACGGCCCGCCACGCGGTGGTCGTCTGCACGGGCAGCGTGCCGGTGCGGCCTCCGGTTGACGGGCTCGACACGGTCCGGACCTGGAGCTCGCGCGAGGCGACGTCGGCCAAGGAGGCACCGCCGCGGCTGGGCGTGCTCGGCGGGGGCGTGGTCGGGTGCGAGCTGGCGCAGGCCTTCCGCAGGCTCGGGTCCGAGGTCGTGCTCGTGCAGCACGGGCCCCGGCTGCTCGCGGCCATGGAGCCCGTCGCGGGTGAGCGGGTGGCCGCGGCGCTGCGGGCCGAGGGCGTCGACGTCCGGCTCGACACGCAACTCGACCGCGTGGCCGCGGACGGCGCGGGCATCGCGCTGCACCTGCCGGGCGGCGAGACGATCGTGGTGGACGAGCTGCTCGTGGCCACCGGCCGCAGGCCCAACACCGCCGACGTCGGCCTCGACACGGTCGGGCTGGAGCCCGGCGAGACGCTGACGGTCGACGACTCCGGGCTCGTCGACGGCGTCGACGGGCAGTGGCTCTACGCCGCGGGCGACGTCACCGGCCGCGCGCCGCTGACCCATCAGGGCAAGTACGACGCGCGGATCGCCGGAGCGGCCGTCGGGGCCAGGGCCACCGGCGCCGCGGTCGACACCGGGCCGTGGGGCGAACACGCGGCCACGGCCGATCACGCCGCGGTGCCGCAGGTCGTGTTCACCGACCCGGAGGTGGCGTTCGTCGGCCGCACCGAGGAGCAGGCCCGAGCCGCCGGGCTGGACGTGCGGGTGGTGGACATCCCGTTCGCCGTCGCCGGCTCGTCGCTGCAGGCCGACAGCTACGGCGGCGCCGCCCGGATGGTGGTGGACGAGTCACGCGGCCTGCTGGTGGGCGTGACGTTCGTCGGCCAGGACGTGGCCGAGCTGCTGCACGCCGCCACCGTCGCCGTCGTGGGAGAGGTGCCCCTGCACCGGCTCTGGCACGCCGTGCCCGCGTACCCGACGATGAGCGAGATCTGGCTGCGGCTGCTGGAGGCCCACCGCACCTGACGGATCAGGAGAACGCGGTCTGGGTGAGTGCGGCGGCCAGTCCGATGGCCACCGCCATCACGGCCACCTCGTAGACCGCCCACCGCAGCACCGGTGTCCGTCGGGCCGCGAGCCGCTGCCGGGCCAGCCCGCCCAGCCCTGCCGCGAGCCCGAGGCAGACCACCTTGGCCAGCACGAGTACGCCGTACCCCGAACCGAACAGCGCGGCCCACGACGAGAGCCGCAGCGCCGCGTTGAGCACCCCGGTCACGGCCACCGCGACGAGGCAGACCGTGGCGAGGCGGGAGAACCGCGGCAGCGCGGCGTCCAGGAGCGCGCGCCTGCCGGCGATGAGCACGAGCATGGCGCCGAGCCCACCGACCCACACCGCCGCGGCGCCCGCGTGCAGCGCCACGGTGACCACCGCGAGCTGGTGGTCCGGGTCGGTTCCCGAATGTCCGGTCAGTGCGGGGGTCAACGTCCCGAGCAGTGCCGCCACCAGCGGGATCCGCACCTGCATGCGGTGCGGGTTCCGGACCCGGACGATGGCGCAGCCCAGCACCACCGCCGTGCAGCCCGCGGTCAGCAGCAGCCCGCGACCTGCCTCCACCGCGGTGGCGAACAGGACGATCTCGTTGCCGCTCAGCGAGGTGAGCGGGCGGCCGTACGCGGCGGCGGCGCGGAGCCCGAGATCGAGCACGACGAGCGCCAACCAGGCTCCGGAGACCGCCACCAGCGCGCGGTCGGCGCGGCTCTGCACGACGGGCAGCTCCCGACCGGCCCCGCCGCGCAGCGTGCCGTCCGGGGGCAGCAGCACCCCGAGCAGGCCGAGCCCGACGCACGCCACGGCCGCGGCGTCCATCCCGGCCCTGGCGACGATCGCGCCGAGCAGGATGGCTGGGGCGCCCCCGGTGAGCGAGCCGGCCAGTGACGCGGCGACGACGGCCGCACCCGCTGCGAGCACCGACCAGGCGGCGGGTACCCGCAGGTCCCGCCATCCGGTGCTCGCAGCGGGCCGGCTCATCCGCACCGGCGAAAAGGGGTGACCATCACGAGCGGCCGAGCCGGAGCGCGACGACGACGCCGCCCGCCACCAGCACGACCGCGCCGACGATCCACGGCCACACCGGCGGCCCGCCACCATCGGGCGGTGCCGAACCCGGGGTCGACGCCGGGTCCGACACGTTGCCGGCCGGCACTGCCGCCGGCGAGCCGGGCCCGGCCGCCGTCAGCGTGAACGCGACGCTCCCGGAGACGGGATGCCCGTCGGCGGAGACGATGCGGTAGCCGATCTGGTAGGTCCCGGCCGGTCCCAGCGGCTGGACGCCCACCGCGATGGTGTCGTCCACCTCGCTGATCGTGCCGCTGTGGTAGTCCAGCTTGTCCGGGCCCACCACCGTGATGGCGGTGAAACCGGGCTGCACGGCCTCGTTGAAGGTGAGCGACACCTGCTTCGGCCCGCTGGCGAGGCTCGTGCCCGCGGCCGGGTCGCTGCGCTCCAGCTGGCTGTGCGCCCATGCGGGCGCCGAACCGAGCAGCAGCGCCAGCACGGCGAGCGTGCCCAGCACCAGTACCCGGCGCGCGGCGTGTCGCATCAGCCCACCTTCTCCGGTTCGGCAGGCTGCTCGGTCCGGCCGCCTGCCGTCGACCGCCTGCTACGCAGGATCGCGCCGCCACCCAGCGCGAGCCCGACGGCCCCGACGAGCAGGCCGCCGATGCCGAGCCAGCGTGCCGTCATGTCGGTGGCGTCGGCCGCGGGCGGGGTGCTCGTGGTCGCCATGCCGCCGTGGCCGCCTGCCGCGTCGGCGGCGGTCAGCTTCACCACCGGTGCTGGGTGCGCGGGTTCCGCACCGCCCGCGACGGCCGGCTGGTTCCAGTCCACGACCTTCCCGTCGTCGTAGGTCTGGCTGGCCGGCAGCGAGATCGAGTCGGTGTCGGTGGGCATCGGGCCGACCGAGACCGGGAAGTCGAGGTACTGACCGGGGCCGATGCGGGTGCCGGGGTTGGCCGTCCAGGTGATGGACCCGATGGTCTGGGTGATGGTGCGGCCGCCGGACTGGACCGGCGGGTTGAGCGCGACCTGCTTCGTGGTGGCGGTCCAGCCCGCGATGGGCGTGGTGCGCACCGAGGTCAGGGGCTTGTCGGTCGGCAGCGTCACGGTCAGCCCGACCGTTCCGGCGGTGTCGGACTCGTTCGGGACGCGGAACGTGACGACGGCGTAGCCGCCCTTCTTCGCGTCGCCCGCCTGTGCGGTGACGTGGGCGAGCGCGGGCGTGGCGGCCACCAGCACGGTGGCGGCGGCGACGGCGAGCACCGTGGCGGCGCGCAGCACCGTACGGCGTGGGGATCGGTTCATGAAGATCTCTCCGGTGACGTCCCCGTTCGGGGGACGGTGAGGGGTGTGAGGGCTGGTCAGCACCCCACCGGAGGTCCGCGGCGGGCGTCCGCGACGGACAGGACCCTGGCGATCCGGGCGACGAGCCCGGGGCCGGGTTCGACGAGCGTGTGCAGCGGCCGATCGGCAGGCAGCGGCGCGAGCCTGCGCGGCACCAGCCTGCGCACGGCGGCGCCGACCGCGGCGGTGGCGCGATCGGCGTGCTGCAGCGCCACGGCGACGGCCAGCGTCACCGCAGCGTGCATGCCGAGCATCGTGGCGCCAGAGGGGACGCTGCCCGCCGCACCGGCATGGGCCGGGTGCAGCAGCGTCATGAACTCGTGGAGAGCGAGCTGGCCCGCGCCCAGCGTGGCGATCATGGAGATCGTGCTGCGGCACCGTTGCGCGACCGAGACGAAGACGGCCGCCAGCATCGGGAGCAGCACGACCAGCACGGCGAGGTCGGGAAGCGTGCCGCCGCCCGCGACGTGACCGACGGCGGTGAGCAGCGCGGACAGGGCCGCCAGCGCGGCGCCCCGCAGGAGCCGGACGCGTGGCGCGCGCCCACCCGAACCGCCCGTCATGGACACAGACGGTAGCCGCTGCGCGGGAGGGGGACCAGAACGGGGTGTCCCGTCAGGTGGTGACCCCGAGGTGCGTGAGCAGGGCGGATTCGATGCGGTCGAGCTCCCGACCGATGGCGCGGTAAGCGGCGCGCCTGCGCTGGCCGGGCATCTGCTCGGCGGCGCGCACCGCGATCGACAGCTCGGCGATGCGGGGACGGGTGTCGAGGGCGAACTTGCGCGCGGCACCCGTGGAGTGGGCCTCCGCCACCGGATCCAGCTGCTCCAGCGCCTCGGCGATCCGTGACAGGCGCGCGTGCAGCACCCCGCCGGGTCCGCGGAAGGACGAGAGCTGGTCGGTGGCGACGCCGAGCCGGTCGGCCTGGTAGGAGTCCCAGCGGGCCCGGACGGCCCCGGCCGCGACCAACGCGTAGGGGGCGAGCAGCGGCAGCACGGTGCGCCCTACACCGATCATGCGCTTCGCGCTCGACGCCGTCAGCGGCTTGCGGCCCTTGGTGGCACCGGTGGCCGCGACGCTCGCCAGCGCTGCTCCACCACCGTCTGCCGTGCCGCTCTTCGACCCGGACCGTTTCCGCAGCCCCATCGCGCACCCTCCCCGCCGGCCGGAGCGATCTCCGCCGGATGGATCGCAGCTTAGGGCGTACCGCGGGGTCGTACCCGGTCAGACGCACCGATCGGGGGTGCGGGGTGCGGCGAGGGGTGTTGTGCGCGGAGGCTGTCGGTGCCGGTCATTACCCTCGACGGTGTGACCGCGATCGAGAACCGGCCTCCCGGTGTGCACCATCCCCGGGCCGGCGTGTCCCTCGATGCCGGCGCGCTCACCCGCTGCCGGCGCCGCATCCACCTCGATCACGATCCCACCGCGGCCGCGGCGCCGCGCGCGCTGCCCGATCCGGCGCTCGAGCAGCGGCGGGCCGATGCCGTCGAGCACCGCGTCCAGCTCGGGGTGCAGCTCGCCGCGGCCACCGGCCCGGGTTGGGCGGCCGTTCCCGGCGAGCTCCCGTCCCGCGAGCGGATCGCGGCCACCGCGGCTGCCGTCGCCGCCGAGGCCCCGCTGATCTGGGGCGCGGTGCTCCCCGATGCCGATGGCGCCGGGCGCCGGGGTGGTGCGGAGCTGCTGGTCCGGCTGCCGGGCGGCGGCTACATCCCGGTCATCGTGGTGCGCCACCGCATCACCGATCCCGGTGAGGGCGCCGTCACCTCCGCCGTGCTCGAGCCGTGGCCGCGTCGCAGCCTGCCCGATCCCACGCGCAAGGTGCGGTCCCAGCCGCGGGATCTGCTGCGGCTGGCGCATCTGCACCGCATGCTGCGGGCCGCCGGCTGGGCGCCGTCCGACGAAGTGCGCCACGCCCACCACGGCGGGGTCATCGGGATGGACGCCGACGTCGTCGTCTGGCACGACCTGCGTGCGGGCCACTGGCCCGGCGCCCGCTCCACGCTCACCGAGTACGACGCCCGCTTCGCCGATCGCACCGCCGTCGCCACCGCCGCGGCCACCGGTGCCCCGGCACTGGCCGAGCCGTCGCGCGTCAACGAGTGCCGCCACTGCCCGTGGTGGCCCACCTGCGAGTCCGTTCTCACCAGCGCGCAGGACGTCAGCCTCGTGGTGCGGGGCGAGATGGCCGTCGCGCTGCGCGAGTCGGGCATCACCACGGTCGCCGCGCTGGCCGCGCTCGATCCCGCAGGTGAGTCGCCGATCCCCACACCCTCCCCGTTCGCCGACACCGTCGCGCTGGCCAGGGCCTGGCAGCGGGGGCTGTCCGTGGTGCGCCGGGTGCCGCGCGTGGAGGTCCTGCGCGCCGACGTCGAGGTCGACATCGACATGGAGAGCTTCGGTGAGTCCGGCGCCTACATGTGGGGGGTGCTGCTCACCCATCCCGGCGGCAGCCGTCCGGGCGACGAGCCCGAGGGCTATCGCGCCTTCGCCACCTGGGATCCGGTGCCCACCGCCGACGAGGGCCGCTCCTTCGGCGAGTTCTGGACGTGGCTCTCGGGCGTCCGGTCCCGGGCCGCCGCCACGGGCCGCACGTTCGCCGCCTACTGCTACAACGAGCAGGCCGAGAACCGCTGGCTGCTCGCGTCGGCCCAGCGCTTCGCCGGTATGCCGGGCATCCCACCGCTGGCCGAGATCGAGCGGTTCATCGCCGAGCCCAGCTGGGTCGATCTGTTCGCGGTGGTCGACGAGTGGTTCCTCTGCGCGCACGGCAAGGGCCTCAAGCGGGTGGCCCCGTCGGCCGGTTTCACCTGGCAGGATCCCGAGGCGAGCGGGGAGAACTCCATGCGCTGGTACCGCGATGCGGTCGGTATGGACGGTGCCCCACCCGACCACACCCAGCGTGAGCGACTCCTCACCTACAACGCCGACGACGTCGCGGCCACGCAGGCGCTGCGCAGCTGGATGACCTCTCCGGCCATCACGAAGGTGCCGCTCGCCGCGTCGCTCTGAGCTGCCGCGAGGTTCACGCGGCGGCTCCCGCGGGGCCAGCTCACGTTCACCCGTTCGGAGCATCCTTCACGGATGTTCGCCCGTCGCATTGCCGTGGTCGGTACTGGTTACGTCGGTCTCACGACCGGTGCGTGTCTGGCCTCGTTGGGACATCGCGTGGTGTGTGCCGACATCGATACCGCCAAGATCGAACGCCTGCGCCGGGGCGAGGTCGACATCCTCGAACCCGGGCTCGTCGAGCTCGTGGTGGAGGGGATGGCCGCCGGGCGGCTGGAGTTCGTGGTGGGCGCGCGGGAGGCGATCTCGCGGCCGGACGAGCTGCCGGTCGAGGTGATGTTCCTGTGCGTGCCGACGCCGATGGGTGCCGGTGGTGCGGCGGACCTGTCGGCCGTGGAGGCGGTGGCCGCCGAGGTCCGGTCACTGCTGCCGTCGGGGTGCGTGGTGGTGAACAAGTCGACGGTGCCGGTGGGCACGGCGGCCGCGACGTTGGGGCTGCTCAACCGGCGTGACGTGGCGGTGGTGAGCAACCCGGAGTTCCTGCGCGAGGGCAGCGCGGTGCACGACTTCCTGCATCCGGACCGGATCGTGGTGGGGTGCGACGCGCAGGACGCGGCGGAGCGGGTGGCGGCGCTCTACTCGAAGCTGGGTGCGCCGACGGTGCTGACGGATGCGGCGAGCGCGGAGATGGTCAAGTACGCCGCGAACTGCTTCCTGGCGATGAAGCTCTCCTACGTCAACGCGCTGGCCGAGCTGTGCGACGTGCTGGGCGCCGACGTCGGCGCCGTCACGGAGGGCATGGGGTACGACCGGCGGATCGGGCAGGCGTTCCTGAAGCCGGGCCCCGGCTGGGGCGGGTCCTGCCTGCCGAAGGACACGAACGCGCTGGTGCAGGTGGCGGCGGCGGCAGGTCGGGAGCTGCCGATCGTCTCGGCGAGCATCGCGACCAACGAGCGGCAGCGCGTGCTGATGGTCGACAAGGTCCGCGACGCCGTGGGTGGGTCGCTGGCGGGCCTGCGGATCGGGCTGCTGGGACTGACGTTCAAGGCCGGCACGGACGATCTGCGGGATTCGCCCGCGCTGGCGGTGGCGGCGTTGCTACGCGTCGAGGGTGCGGAGCTGACGGGCTTCGACCCGGGGTGTCCGGTGGCGGTGCCCGGTGTCACCGACGACGTCACGGTGGTGAGCGACGCGCTGCTGGCGGCGAAGGACGCCGCGGCGCTGGTGGTGTTGACGGAGTGGCCGCAGTTCCGCTCGCTGGACTGGGCCGGGATCGCCGGGGAGATGGCCTGCCGGGTGGTGGTCGACACCCGCAACCTGTTGGATGCCGACGTGCTGCGGCGGGCGCGGATCTCCTGGGTCGGTGTCGGTCGCCGCTGACGTTCCGGCATACCGCATGTGGAATACCGCATACAAATCTGGTGAAGCCGGCGCCAGCGGGCGATGATCGGGCGATGGCGCCCATCACCCATGAGAAGCGGGGCGCGCACGGCGCTGCCTCCAGCACGCACCACCTCGGCACGGCCACCGCGATGGCGGTGCTCGCGCGCGGCGGCAACGCGTTCGACGCTGCCGTCGCCGCCGGTTTCGTGCTGCAGGTGGTGGAGCCGCACCTGTGCGGGCCGGGTGGCGAGGTGCCCGCGGTGTTCGTGACGGCCGCCGATCCGAGACCGCGGGTGCTGTGCGGACAGGGTGTCGCGCCGGCCCGGGCCACCGCCGCGGCGCTGCGTGATGACCTCGGCCTGGAGATCGTGCCCGGCACCGGGCTGCTCGCGGCCACCGTGCCGGGCGCGTGGGACGGCTGGCTGACGCTGCTGCGCGACCACGGCACCATGACGCTGGCCGATGTGCTCGAACCGGCGCTCGGGTACGCGGCCGGCGGGTTTCCGCTGGTCCCGCGCGTGCCGCTGACGATCGGTGCCGTCGCCGACCACTTCCGCGAGCACTGGCCGAGCTCGGCGCAGACATGGCTGCCCGGCGGCGCCGTGCCGTCGTCGACGCATCGCCTCCCGGCGCTGGCCGCCACCTGGCAGCGGTTGCTGGCGGTGGCGGCGGCGGCCGGCAGCGACCGCGTCGCGCAGATCGACGCCGCCCGCGATGCGTGGTACCGGGGGTTCGTCGCCGAGGAGATCGACGCGTTCTGCCGCACGCCGGTGCGCGACGAGTCGGGGCGCGACCATGCCGGCCTGCTCACCGCCGACGACATGGCCGTCTGGTCGGCGACCTACGAGGAGGCGCTGACCGTCGACGTCGGTGGGGGCTGGTCGGTGGCCAAGGTGCCGGCGTGGTCGCAGGGCCCGGTGCTGATCCAGACGCTGCAGCTGCTGCGCGACGCGGACCTTCTGTATACCGACGGTGTCGCGACGGCCGACACGGTGCACCGGGCCGTCGAGGCGGCGAAGCTGGCCTTCGCCGACCGGGAGGCCTGGTACGGCGACAGCGCGCCCGTCCCGCTCGACGAGCTCGTGTCGCGCGACTACGCGGAGCGCCGCCGAGCGTTGATCGGCGACACCGCGTCGCTGCAGCTGCGCCCGGGGACGCCGGGGGATCGCGATCCGCGGCTTGCGTCCTACGCGACGAGACTCCCGGCGACCGACGCCGGGGACGCGACCTCGACGGCCATGGGCACGGGGGAGCCGACAGTCGACCGCGAGGGCGTGACGCGCGGCGACACCGTGCACGTCGACGTCGTCGACGCCGCGGGCAACATGGTGTCGGCGACGCCGTCGGGCGGCTGGCTGCAGTCCTCGCCCACGATCCCGAAGCTGGGCTTCTGCCTGGGCACGCGCGCGCAGATGTTCTGGCTCGAGGACGGGCTGCCGTCCACGCTCACGCCGGGGCGGCGGCCGCGCACCACGTTGAGCCCGTCGCTGGCACTGTTCGACGGCGAGCCGCGCCTCGCCTTCGGGACCCCGGGCGGCGACCAGCAGGACCAGTGGCAGCTGTGCTTCTGGCTCGCGCACACCGTCGGCGGGCTGGACCTGCAGGCCGCCATCGACGCCCCGACGTGGCACTCCCTGTCGTTCCCGTCCTCGTTCGCGCCGCGCGGGTGGGAGCCGGGTGGGCTCGTGGCGGAGTCCCGGCTGGGGACGGCGAACCTCGACGAGCTGCGCCGCCGCGGCCACGTGGTGACCACGGCCGGTGCGTGGTCGCTCGGCCGGATGTCCGCGGTGGGCCGCGGCGACGGCCGCCTGCTGCGGGCGGCGGCCGACACCCGCAGCGGGGTGGGCTCGGCCGTCGCGTTCTAGCCGGCCGAACGCCCACTGGTTCATGATCCAACCGGAACCAGTGGGCGTTCGGCCAGCGCGGTAGCGGACTTACCGGCATCCCTGCCGGTAAGCGGGGCTATGCTGCGCGCGTGCAGCCAGTGCAGGACGGCAAGCCGGTGCGCCGCACCCAGGAGCAGCGCAGCGCCGCGATGCGCCGGCGGATCCTGGACGCCACGGTGCGTTGCCTCCAGGAGGACGGGTACGCCGGCACCACCACCGTCCGGGTGGTGGAGCGGGCAGGGGTCACCCGCGGCGCGCTGGCGCACCACTTCGCGTCGAAGGCCGACATGGTCGCGGCGGCGGTGAGCCACATCGCGGCCACCCGCACCGCGGAGCTCCTGCCGCGGCTCGAGGCGGCCAGGGCTGCCGCGGATCCGGTGGACGCCGGGCTCGAGCTGCTGTGGTCGGTGCACCAGGGGCCGCTGTTCGCAGCCGTCGTCGAGCTGTGGGTGGCCGCGCGCACCGACCCGGAGCTGCAGCGCAAGGTGGTGCTGGTGGAGCAGGAGACCAACGCGACCATCGTCGAGTACGCCAGGACGTTGTTCGGGCCCGGCGGGCAGCGCACTGCCGTGCGGCATGCCGTCTTCACGGCGATGGACACGGTGCGGGGCCTGCTGCTGACGCGGGTGGCGCTGCCGCCCGAGGAACCGGAGGCCCGGTGGCGGCGGGCCAAGGCAGACCTGCGTGTGGTGTTCGACCATGCGCTCGCCCGGGGCCAGGGTCCGGCGTGACACCAAGATCACTGGTGGATAGTGTTGCTGGAACATGGAGCTGGAATCACAAGCTGTAATGACGTTCCAGTACGCGATGACACGGAGGGATTGTGGCTACGACAACGCGGGCCCGGTCCGCGCGCGCCGATCGCACGGCAGCCACGCGGCGGCGGATCACCGACGCCGCGGCGCCGCTGTTCGTCGAGAGCGGCTACCTCGACACGACGATGGCCGGACTCGCCAAGGCGGCGGGGGTGGCCGTGCAGACGCTCTACCTCTCCTTCGGCAGCAAGGCGGCGGTTCTGGAGGGCGCGCTGGCCGGTGCGGCCGAGGATCATCCGTCCGGGTGGCTCGAGCAGCTGGCCGGAGAGCCCGACGGGACGGTCGCGCTCGCGCGCTACGTCGCGCAGGCTGCCGTCGTGCTGGAGCGCCAGCACCCGCTCGCCGCCGTCCTGCGTGCCGCCGCAGCCGACCCGGAGCCCGCCGACCTGCTGGTGCGCACGCGCGCAGCGGCGCTGGCGCAGCATGCTGCCGCCATCGACGAGCTGGCCGAGAAACCGGGCTTCACCCTGCAGATCACGGTGGCGCGGGCCACCGAGATCATGGCGACGCTGCTCTCGGCGGAGGCCTTCGGACTGCTCGTCGTCGAGCACTCCTGGGCTGCGGCCGACTGGGCGGACTGGACCAACCGGCACCTCGCCGCCGACCTCTTCCCGACCGTGTCCGAGCAGGGATGATGTCCGATTTCCGCTGGGTTCGCCCGTGCCGGGGGGCCAGAATGGGACCGTGGCATTCACCTGGACCGTCGTTCCCGCTCCCGCACCGATCGGTGCGCTGACGATCGGCGTCACCGACATCGGGCTGGCGCTGGTCGCCTTCGGTGATCATCCGGAGGCGGCGGAGAAGGCCGCGGCCAAGCTGGGTGAGCCGCTGGAGCAGGGTGCCGCCACCGACGCGGTGGCCGCCGAGCTCGCGGAGTACTTCGCCGGCAGGCGCACCACGTTCGACGTACCGCTGGACTGGCGGCTGACCAGCGCCGGGTCGCAGCGGCGCGTGCTGGCGTCGCTGTACGAGACGGTCGGCTACGGCGCGGTCGTCACCTACGGCGAGCTCGCCGAGCGCAGCGGGCTGGGCAAGGCCTACACCGCGGCGCGCGGGGTCGGCTCGATCATGGGGTCCAACCCGATCCCGGTGGTGGTGCCGTGCCACCGCGTCATGGCCTCGGACGGGCTGGGCGGGTTCGGCGGCGGCCGCCCGACGAAGGAATGGCTGCTCGGGCTGGAGGGCGTGCTCACCCCGGCCCTGGACTTCGGGCTGGACTGAGCACGCCCGCCGGCGCCAGCCAGCGGCTACGAGCGGACGGCCTCGATGTCGATGTCGATCCGCAGCGTGCGACCCACCACGAGCAGCCCGGCGAGCACCGACTGGTTCCAGCGGATCGCGAAGTCGTCGCGCGAGACCTCCGCGGTGGCCGTGAACCCCGCCCGCACCCCGCCCCACGGGTCGGGCCCGGTACCGCGGTAGAGCACCTGCAGCGGCACGTGCGCGCTCACGTCCTTGAGCGTGAGCACCCCGTCGACCACCCAGTGGGTGGCGTCGGTGCGGCGCAGCCCCTCGCTCTTGTAGCGGATCTCCGGGTAGGCCAGCACGTCGAGGAAGTCGGCGCTGCGCAGGTGCTCGTCGCGCATCGCGTCGTCGGTGGCCACGGCGCTCGGATCGATGAGCACCTCCACGGAGCTGTGCTCCAGCGGATCGGCCACCTGCACCTGCCCGCTGAACGAGCCGAGCCTGCCGTGCACGCGGCTCATCCCGAGGTGCAATGCCGTGGCCCGGATGCTCGAGTGGACCGGGTCGATCGTCCACGTGCCCGGTGCCGGCAGCACGGCGCCGCCGGCCCGGGGCAGTTCGAGCACGCCGAGGTCGGTGACCGGGCCGCTGCCGACCGTCACGGTGCGGGCGAGCGGGTCGTGCCCCGCCGCCGCGACGATCAACGTGTACAGCCCTGCGGGCAGGTCGTCGAGTGCGAAGCGCCCGTCGGTGTTGCTGGCAGTGCGCCCGCGCTGCACCCCGGTCATGTCGACCGCTGTGAGCGTGCCACCGGGAACCGGCCAGCCGTCCGGGGTGGACAGCAGGCCGGCGACGGCGGTCACCGGAACGCCTCGGCAACGGGCTGCGACGTCGCGGTGGAACCGAGCTCCACCAGCGCCGAGGCCTGCGCGCCCGCTGCCACCTGCACGACCTGCGCCACCGGGGCGTAGCCGCTCGCGGTCAGCGTGTAGCTGCCCTCGGCGAGGTCCTCGAAGACGAACGAGCCGTCCGGGCCGGTCACCGTGGACGCGACGACGGTGCCGTTCGCGTCGACGAGCGTCGCGATCGCCTCCTCGACGGCGCGGCCGTTGCTCGCGGCGAGGACCGTGCCGAGCAGCCGCGACCGGCGCGGCAGCTCCAGATCGCGCTCGACGGTGGTGTCGAGGCCGAGCACGACGCTGACCGCGACGGGCTGGTAGCCGGCTCCGGCCGCCGTCAGCGTGTAGGCGCCGTCGGGAACGCCGGCCAGGACGTAGCGGCCGTCCGGGCCCGCAACGCCGGTGGCGGCGACGTCACCGCGGGCGTCGATCAGCGTGATGGCGACCGCGCCGACGACACGCGTGCCACCGGCCGGGTCGGGCGTGTGGACCACGCCGCGCACCCCGCTGGTGCCGGTGAGCATGACGTCGTGACGGGCGGCCGTGTCGGCGACCGCGACGAGCGCGGCGTGCGGCTGGTAGGTGCCCGACGCGGCGACGACGAGGTAGGTGCCCCCCGCGCGCAGTGCCACGCCGTACCGGCCCTCGTGGTCGGTGGTGGTGCGGGCCTCCTGCCGGCCGGTCGGGTCGGCGACCGTGACCACGACCTGGGCGAGCCCGACACCGTCACCCCGGGCGACGGTGCCCTGGATGGCGGGTCCGCTGGTGAGGGACCCGGAAGGCTCCGGGAGTCCGGCTGCCACGGCGGCCTCCTTGAGGGTGCTGATCGGACTGGGTTCACTGATCCCGTTGACGGCGGGCAGGTGCCCGTTGCCGTTGCCGTTGCCGTTGCCGTTGGTCGCGACCGCGGGGTGGCTCGGCTCGAACGGGCCCAGGGCGTGCCGTCCGGGGCCGGGATCGCCGGCGGCCGACTGCAGTTCGGCCGTGGCCGCCTCGGCCGGCAGCGTGGATCCGGCGAGCGGCGCCTCGGACAGCGCCGCGTTCGCGATCGCCCGATCGGCGATCTCCTGGTCCTCCTGTGCCCTGGCCTGCGCGCCGGACATGGTGCGCAGCGGGAGCTCCTTGACGAACAGCACCACGATGAACGCGATCGCCAGTACCGCGGCCACGATGATGAACGTCAGCGTCATCGAGTCGGTGAACCCGGCGAGGAACGGGTGGGCCAGCCGCGCGTCGATGCGCTGCAGGAACGAGGAGTCGGCCAGCACGTTGGACGCGCCGCCGTCACCGCCACCCGACAGGGCTGCGAGCACCGGCTGGTTCACCGGGTTCGCTCGCACGGCCGGGTCGGCCAGTGCGGCCTGGAACTTCGGCGTGGTGGCCGCCGTGCGGAACTGGTCGGCGATCTTGTCGGTGACGGTGGAGAACACGATCGACAGGAAGACGGCCGTGCCGAGCGTGCCGCCGAGCTGCCGGAAGAACGTGGACGACGCGGTGGCGACGCCCATGTCGCGCGGCGGCACGGCGTTCTGCACGGCGAGCACCAGCGTCTGCATGCAGCAACCGAGGCCGAGGCCGAACATCAGCATGTAGAGGTCGAACTCCCACAGCGGGATCTCGACGGTGAGCTGGAAGTGCAGCAGCAGCGCCGCGCCGACCATCAGTGCGGTGCCGACGACCGGGAAGATCTTGTAGTGCCCGGTGCGGGACGTGACCTGGCCGGAGACGATGGACGCGACCATGATCCCGGCGACGAGCGGCAGCATCAGCAGGCCGGCCTCGGTCGGGGTGGCCCCGTGCACGATCTGCAGGAACTGGGGCAGCAGGGCGAGCCCGCCGAACATGCCCATGCCGATGACGATGCCCGAGAGGCTGGTCAGCGTGAACGTGCGGTTGCGGAACAGGTGCAGCGGCAGCAGCGCGTCGTCACCGTAGAAGCGCTCGGCGAGCAGGAAGAGCACGAGCCCGACGGCGCCGATGATGTAGCAGACGATGGCGTCGGTGGAGCCCCAGCCCCATTCGCGGCCCTGCTCGGCCACGATCAGCAGCGGCACCAGGAAGATCGCGAGGGTGACCGCTCCTGGCCAGTCGATGCGGTGCGGGCGTGAGGTGTGCGGCACGTTCAGCACGCGGGCGACGACGATCAGCGCGATCGCGCCGAGCGGCACGTTGACCAGGAAGATCCAACGCCAGCCGTCGATGCCCAGGATGTCGGCCTGGCCCGAGAGCACGCCGCCGATGACCGGGCCGATGACGCTCGAGGTGCCGAACACCGCGAGGATGTAGCCCTGGTACCTGGCGCGTTCCCGCGGCGGCACGATGTCGCCCAGGATCGTCAGCGCCAGTGAGAACAGGCCGCCGGCGCCGAGGCCCTGCACCGCGCGGAACGCGGCGAGCTCGTACATCGACGTGGCGAACACGCAGAGGATCGAGCCGACGATGAAGATCCCGATGGCGAGCAGGAAGAACGGCTTGCGGCCGTAGATGTCCGACAGCTTCCCGTACAGCGGCGTGCTGATCGTGCCGGTGATGAGGAACGCCGTGGTGGCCCACGCCTGCAGGGACAGCCCGCCCAGGTCGTCGGCGATGGTGCGGATGGCCGTCGAGACGACGGTCTGGTCGAGCGCGGCCAGGAACATCCCGAGGGCGAGGCCACCCAGGATCGTCAGCACCTGACGATGGCTCAGCTCACCCTTGGGCGGCGCAGCGCCCTGCTTGGTGGGGGCGCCACCGATCTCGGGGACGACTTCGGTGGACATCAGTTCTCTCCTCCTGGACGGCGGTCGTCCCGCCTGTCCCATTCCTGCATGCCGTCGGCGAGCTGTCCGAGCAGCTGGGCGACCTGCCGCCGGGCTTCCGGCGGCCAGCCCTGGAGCACGGACGTGATGAGCTCACCGCGCCTGCGACGTCCTGACGCGCACCGGTCGACGCCTGCCTCGGTGGCGACGAGGCGGTGGGCCCGCCCGTCGTCGGGGTCCGGCCGGCGCTCGGCGAATCCCGCCTCGACCAGCGCGGTGACCTGTCGGCTCACGGTGGACGGATCGGTGCCGACGGCAGCGGCGATCTCACCGACCCGCAGCGGTCCCTTGTCGACCAGCTGGGTGAGGACAGCCGCAACGGCGATGTCCTCGCGTCCCTTGAGCCGGGTGACGACCCGGACCAGGCGCATGAGCTCGCGGCCGACGTGGTCGGCGAGCTCCGGGTCACCCCCGGCGAGGGTGGCCCGGTCGAGTCCCGTGCAGGAGAGCTCGCCATCGGCGAGGTCCACCCGTTCGGCCGGCGCGGTCATACTTTACCTTTGCTTTGCTTGTAGCACGCAACGACTTGCGTGGCTCAAGCATGGACCTGCGAAACGTAGATCGGCAACTCGGTTCCGGCCGGTTCGACGTGATCCCGACCACCGTCGGGAACTTTCCCGGGCTCGACGATCAGCCCGTGACCGGGTAGGCACAGGCCGTGCCCGACGTCTTCGATCCGCGCGTCTTCGCCCGCGCCGTGCCCCACGACGACCTGCGCGTGCTGCGCGACACCGCCCCGGTGAGCTGGCAGGACGAGCACGAGGTCGGCATCTGGCCCGCCGGGCCCGGGTTCTGGGCCGTCACCCGCTACGACGACGTGCGGCACGTGCTGCGCAGCCCCGCCGACTACTCCTCGTCGCTCGGGGCCACCCAGATCCGCGATCCCGACGCCGCCGACCTGCCGTTCATCCGCCGGATGATCCTCAACATGGACCCGCCCGAGCAGGTCCGCCTGCGCACGCTCGTGACCGGGGCGTTCACCCGGCGCCGGCTCGAACGGTTCGCCGCGACGATCCAGGAGCGCGCCGCGGCACTGCTCGCCGGGGCCGGCGGCCGCTGCGACCTCCCGCGCGACGTCACCGACGACCTGCCGCTGCAGAACCTCTCCGACCTGCTCGGCGTCCCCGTCGCCGATCGGGCGCTGCTGCTGGAGTGGACCAATCGCGTGATCGGCTACCAGGACCCCGAGCACGCGACGGTCGTCACGGACGCCGACGGCCGCCCCGTCAACCCGCGCTCGCCCGCGATGCTCGCCGACATGTTCGGCTACGCCCACGAGCTCGCCGAGCGCAAGCGGCGGGAGCCTGCCGACGACGTCATGACGGCGCTCGTCGCGGCCGAGGTCGACGGCGAGCGGCTCACCGACACCGAGCTCGAGATGTTCTTCTTCCTGCTCGTGATCGCGGGCAACGACACGGTGCGCAGCGCGCTGCCGGGCGGGGTGCTGACGCTGCTGCAGAATCCGGACGCCTACCGGCGGCTGCGCGCCGAGCCGGACCTGCTGCCATCGGCGATCGAGGAGATGCTGCGCGTCCACCCGCCGGTGCTGACGTTCCGGCGCACCGCGACCCGCGACCTCGTGCTCGCCGGGCAGCCGATCGCCGCAGGTGACAAGGTCGTCGTCTACCACGTCTCGGCCAACCACGACGAGCGCCGCTTCCCCGACCCGTTCCGGTTCGACCCCGCCCGCACGCCCAACGACCACCTGGCGTTCGGCCAGGGGCCGCACCTGTGCATGGGGGCCGCGTTCGCCCGGCTGCAGATGCGGGCCTTCTTCACCGAGTTCCTCGCGCTGCCGCCGGTCGAGCTCGACGGGGAGTCGAAGCGGCTCACCTCCAACTTCATCAACGGGGTCACCCGACTACCGCTGCGCTGGTGACCCCGCAACGGCCTCCGATGTGGGAAAGTTGGAGGAGGTAGTGGCCCCCGACAACGGCAGGGACGATGCGCACGAAGACGGTCATCGGCGTCGACTCGCGGGAGTGGTCGGTGCGCCGCAACATCGAGTGGTCGCTGCCGGCCACGGGTGATGACTTCGAGCACGACGTCGACGGCGGCCGTGGCGCTGCCGTGCTGATCCTCTCGGCCCTGTTCGTGTTCTGGGTCATCATCTTCTTGTGGGCGCCCAAGCTCGTCCACGTGCCCTGGTACCTGTGGGTGATCGGCGTGGCCATCGTGGCGTTCTTCCCGGTCCGCTGGTGGCTGCGCAGGCCATGGACGGTCGTCGCGGAGACCGCTGGCAGCTACGACCTGCCGGCGGAGCGCTGGACCGGACTCGTCCGCGGCGGCTCGTCGGCCAAGGAGGAGCTCCGCATCGTCGTCCGCAGGCTGCGCACCCAGGGCACCCCCGGCCACGCCGACAGCCCGCTGCAGCCGGTGAACTAGGCAGGCGCCCCGTGCCCGAACTACCCGAGATCGAAGCCCTCGCCCACCACCTGCGCGAGCACGCGCTCTACCGGCCGGTGGCGCGCGTCGACGTCGCGTCGATGAGCGCGGTCAAGACCTTCGACCCGCCGGTCGCGGCGCTGGTCGGGCGCGTCGTCACCGGGGCGGCGCGCTACGGGAAGTTCCTGTCCGTCGAGTTCCTCGACCGGCCCGACGACCCGCTGCACCTGATCACGCACCTGTCCCGGGCCGGCTGGCTGCGGTGGCACGACACGGCGGGCACCACCCCGCCGAAACCGGGACGCGGGCCGCTGGAGCTTCGGGTGCACCTCGATCACGTAGGTGGGCCGGGCTTCGACCTCACCGAGGCCGGCACGCAGAAGCGCCTCGCCGTCTACCTGGTGCCCGATCCGCAGCAGGTGCCCGGCATCGCGCGGCTGGGTCCCGACGCGCTCGCGCTTTCCCGCGCCGAGTTCGGCGAGCTGCTCGCGGGGCACGGCGAGCGCATCAAGACGTTGCTCGTGGAACAGACGGTGCTCGCCGGCGTCGGCAACGCCTACAGCGACGAGATCCTGCACACCGCCAAGCTGTCGCCCTACGCGGCGTCGGGGCGGCTGAAACCCGAGCAGGTCGACGCGCTCTACGACGCGCTGCGCTCGATCCTCACCGACGCCGTCGAGCGTTCGGTGGGGCAGAAGGCGGCCGAGCTGAAGGGTGAGAAGCGCTCCGGGCTGCGCGTACACGCACGCACCGGGCTGCCCTGCCCGGTCTGCGGCGACACCGTGCGGGAGGTCTCCTTCGCGAACAAGTCGTTCCAGTACTGTCCCGGCTGCCAGACCGGCGGCAAGCCACTTGCCGATCGGCGGCTCTCCAGGCTGGTGAGGTAGGAGCTGACGTGGGAGACCTGATCGGTTCCCCAACCGTGCTGATCGTCGCGATCGCCGTCATCGTGCTGATGATCGTGCTCGTGGTCGTGCTGGTGCTGCGCAACCGGCGCAACACGTTCGCCACGCCGTTGGAGAAGGCCACCTTCGCCACCCTGCACACCGTCGCGCTCGCCGCACCGGCGCTGCGCGAGGGCCTGTCCCACACCTCGGCCTCGTTCGCGCTGCCCTACCTGCGGCAACTGCTCGACACCTGCGCCATCGCGATGACCGACAACCGGGGGCTCACGCTCGGCTGGGACGGCGACGCCGACCAGCACGAACCCGACGTCCGGTCGCTGGCGGAGCTGGTGATGTCCACCGGACGCCAGCAGGTGGCGTCGCACACGTCGATCTCGTGCGATCACCCCAACTGCGAGGTGCGCGGCATCGTCGTGGTGCCGCTGGAGACCGACGGGGCCATCGTCGGCACCCTGGCAGCGCTCACCACGTCCACGGCGGGGCCGGTGCTGCTGCGGGCCACCGCCGAGGTCGCGCGCTACGTCTCGAGCCAGCTGGAGCTCGCCGAGCTCGACGAGTCGCGCGCCCGCCTCAACCGGGCCGAGGTGCGGGCCCTGCGCGCGCAGATCTCGCCGCACTTCGTCTACAACGCGCTCACCACCATCGCGTCGTTCATCCGCACCGACCCGGTGCGCGCCCGCGAGCTGCTGATCGAGTTCGCCGACTTCACCCGGTACTCGTTCCGCACGGCGGGCGACTACACCACGCTGCAGGACGAGCTCACCAACATCGAGCGCTACATCGCGTTGGAGAAGGCGCGGTTCGGCAACCGGCTCAACATCAAGCTGCAGATCGCGCCCGAGGTGCTGTCGGTCGTCCTGCCGTTCCTGGCGCTGCAGCCGCTCGTCGAGAACGCCGTGCGGCACGGCCTGGCGAGCAAGCCCAACGGCGGCACGATCACCATCACGGCCGAGAACGCCGGGGCCGAGTGCGTGATCATCGTCGAGGACGACGGCATCGGCATGGACCCCGCGCGGCTCACCGAGGACCTCGACGACGCCCACCTCTCCGGCGCCCACGTCGGCCTCGGCAACGTCGACGACCGGATGCGCTCCACCTTCGGCGACGACTTCGGCCTGGTCGTCGATACGGCGCTCGGAGCCGGCATGAAGATCACCCTCCGCGTTCCGAAGTTCCGGGCGGGCATCCGCGTCTGACCCCCCGATTTCGCAATTCCAACACGCTGATTTCGCGATCTCGACACGCTGATTGGCCGTCTCGACACGGCGAGTGTGCGGTTTCGACACGGCGTGACCGTGCGACGCGTGCTGGATCGGCCCACACACCGTGTCGGATCGGCGAAATCGGCGTGCTCGATCGGCGAAATCGGCGGTGTGGACGGGTGGGTGGGGCGGCTCGTGGGTGCGCTTCAGCCTGCTGGGGGGTGGGGTGGCCGCGTAGCGTGGCGGCATGGAAGCGCTCCGTCTCCCCGAGAGTCTGACGTCCCGCCTACCCGGACGGCTGGGGGAGCGGGAGAAGGCGGTCGTCTCCGTGGTCCGGCTGCACGGCGTGATCAGTGCCGCGACCGGTCCGCTGCCGCGTTCGGTGATCAACGCGGCTGCGCTGGAGAAGACGCTCGTGCGCGCGTTCGCGCCGGAGCGCCTCGCCGCCGTCGCGCTCCAGATCAACTCGCCGGGCGGTTCCCCCACCCAGTCGGCGCTCGTGGCCGATCGGATCCGCGGGCTCGCCGAGGACAAGGGCGTGCCGGTGCTCGCGTTCTGCGAGGACGTCGCCGCCTCGGGCGGGTACTGGCTGGCGTGCGCGGCCGACGAGATCTTCGCCCACCCGACGTCGCTGGTGGGCTCCATCGGAGTGGTCAGCCAGGGCTTCGGGCTCGACGGGCTGATCGAGCGGTTCGGCGTCCAGCGGCGCCTCTACACGGCAGGAACGTCCAAGGCGCGGCTCGACCCGTTCCTGCCGGAGAAGCCCGAGGACGTCGCCTGGCTGCGCGGCCTGCAGGACCAGCTCCACGAGATGTTCCAGCACTGGGTCACGGAGCGGCGGGGCGACAAGCTGAAGGCCGGGGCGGAGCTGTTCACCGGCGAGGTGTGGACCGGAGCGAAGGCCGTCGAGCTCGGCCTCATCGATGGGCTGGGCACGGCGCGCTCGGTCCTCACCGAAAGGTTTCCCGATGCCGAACAGGTGTCCGTGGAGGGCCGCAAGCCGCTCCTCGCCCGCCTCGGTCTGGGCGGCGCGCCGGCAGCACAGGGTGCTACCAGCGCTGATCTCCTTTTGGGGGTGACGCAGGCGGCCGAGATCCGGGCAACGTGGGCAAGGTACGGTTTGTAGCGCGGTGTGATCGAGTGAACTCGATTGGTGTTGGCCTCTGGCACTCACACGGATTGGCCGTCACCATGGTCGACGGAGCCGGGCGTGATCGTCCCGGATCCGGCGCGAGCACCGGACACGCAGGATGAGGAGATCGTGGACAGCAACGACAGCTCCGGAGGCCTGGTCGTCCTTGCGGTGGATGACGAGGAACCGGCTCTCGAAGAACTGGCCTACCTGCTGGGTGAGGATTCCCGCGTCGGGCTCGTGCTGAAGGCGTCCGACGCCACCGACGCGCTGCGCATCCTGAACAGCCGGCAGGGGGTGCGCGAGGCCGCCACCGCCGGGCAGCCCAACCGGGGGATGGCCAACCCGATGACGGGCACGCGCGTGGCCGAGCGCACCGATGTCGAGGTCGTCTTCCTCGACATCCGGATGCCCGGCCTCGATGGTCTCGAGCTGGCGCGCGTCTTCTCCTCGATGGCGGTGCCGCCCTCGGTCGTCTTCGTCACCGCCCACGACGACCGCGCTGTCGACGCGTACGAGGTGGGTGCCGTCGACTACCTGCTCAAGCCGCTGCGCGCCGAGCGGCTCGCCGCCTCCATCGACCGCATCCTGGCCTCCAAGGCAGCCGGTGCCGTCGAGGCGCCGCGCGAGGAGGGCAACGAGGACGAGGTCATCCCCGTCGAGCTGGCGGGCACCACGAAGCTCGTCCCGCGCTCGGCGGTGCGCTACGTGGAGGCTCAGGGCGACTACGCCCGGCTGCACACCCACGAGGGCAGCCACCTGGTCCGCATCCCGCTGTCGGTGCTCGAGGACCGCTGGCGCGACGCCGGCTTCGTGCGCATCCACCGCTCGTTCCTGGTGTCGCTGCCGCTGGTCACCGAGCTGCGGCTGTCCGGATCGGGCTACGTCGTGCGGGTCGGCAACGGCCCCGACTGCGCGGAGCTGCCGGTGAGTCGCCGCCACACGCGGGAGCTCAAGGACCGCCTGGTGCGCGCCACGAAGCAGGCATGGAGCCAGCGATGATCCCTTCCCGTCAACCTCGCCGTAGCGAGGGAGTTCGGTGAGCACGTTCACCGACGGCGCGCCGCCGTCGGTGACACCCGAGCCGGGGGACTCGGGTCCTGAACACGGCCGCGGCCCCGATGACGCGACCGCGGAGCCCGCCACCGACTGGCTCCAGCAGGAGATCCAGCGCCGTATCGCGGCCAAGAGCTCCGGATCGGGTGGCCGGCACGCCCGGCGCGATGCCTCCGGCCGCAACGGGGCCGCTCAGCAGCAACAACAACGCCGCAGCGACGGGCCGGGCGGTGCCCTGCCGCCACCGATCGGGTCTCCCGTGCAGCCGCCGCCCCGGCGGTTGCGCACCGATCGGCCCGGCCAGAGTGCTGCCTGGTCCGGTCCGCAGCGCCCCGATCAGAACGGTGGGCCGCAGGAGCGTCCGGCCGTTCCCGCGCGTCCGGCGCCGCCGTCGGGGTCCGCCGCCGCCCGGCTGCTCTCCCTGCCCCCGGTCACGCCCCCTCCGGTCACGCCACCTCCTGCTTCCCCGCCTCCGGCGACGCCGGCTCCGGTCGGGCTCCAGCAGCCGACCGGGCCGCACCAGGCCGGGCCGCCCGCGCAGGTGTCCGGTCCGCATCAGCTCCCGCCGCCGGTGTGGCGGCCGCAGCCGTCCGGCCCGCACCCGATCCCGCTACTGCCGTCGCTGCCCGCACGGGTGCAGCCCACCGGCCCGCTCCCCGTGGATCAGGGGCAGCCCGACGAGGGCGTCCCCGACGGTCTCGTGGAACGTGCTGCGCCCGCCCGTTCGGTCGCCGACCAGGGCGCGCCGCCCCAGGCTGCCGTATCCGCTCCGAGCGCCCCACCGCGGCCCCAGGAGCAGCCCGCCCAGCAGCAGCCCGCCCAACAGCAGCAGCCCCCGGCCGCACCGGTCGAGCAGGCCGCGGCGGCTACCCGGTCGGCCCCGCCCGCTCCGCCCCAGCCCCAGTCGCCCCAGCCCCAGTCGCCCCAGCCCCAGCCCGGCTACGGGCAGCAGGCCTTCGCCCCGCCGTCGCACCCCACGTTCCCGCCGCGCCCGCAGGCACCGCCTGCCGATGTCGGCGAGGTGATCTGGTCGGCTTCGGTCACGGCCACGGCGCCCTACCCGCCGGTCAGCACGCCCCCGCCGGGCACGGTGTCGGTTCCGGAGCAGCGCTCGGCCACCCCGGGCGCGCTGTTCGACGACCGGCCCGATGGCCGCAGCACCGATGGCCGCAGCACCGATGGATCCGCCGATACCGACGACGAGAACGACGACGACCTGCCCAACAAGCGGGTGCGGGTGGTGCTGGCCGAGCGCAAGGGGGTCGCCCGGCCGGTGCGCACGGTCGTCGACATCCAGGAGGGCACCGGCGTCGGTGAGCTGCTGCGCAGCAACCTGATCGGATCCCAGCTGACGGTGGCGCTGCGGTTCGCGGTCTTCGCGGGGCTCACGCTCGGCGTGCTCCCGGTGCTGTTCGCGCTCGTGCCGGAGATCGGCCGGATCAGCGTGCTGGGCCTGCGCCTGCCCTGGCTCATCCTCGGCGTGCTGGTGTACCCGTTCCTGCTGGGCCTGGGCTGGTGGCACACGCGCACGGCCGAGCGGGTGGAGCAGAACTTCGCCGACCACGTGCAGGACTAGAACATGCGCAGGACCAGGGGTTGAGCACCGGAGCCATCGTCGCGCTCGTCGCCATCGCGCTCGTCGGCATCGTCTCCGCGGTGATCGGCTCGCTCGGGGTCCGGGTGGCGCGCAGCACGTCGGACTTCCTGGTGGCGTCGCGCACCGTCGGCTCGGTGGCCAACGCGAGCGCCATCTCGGGGGAGTACCTCTCGGCCGCGTCGTTCCTCGGCATCGCGGGACTCATCCTCCGCGAGGGCGCCGACGCGCTCTGGTACCCGGTGGCCTTCGTCGCGGGCTATCTCGCGCTGTTGTTGTTCGTGGCGGCGCCGCTGCGCCGATCGGGCGCCTACACGGTGCCGGACTTCGCCGAGGCGCGGCTCGCCTCGCCGGTGCTGCGGCGCATCTGCACCGCCGTCGTCCTGCTGATCGGCTGGCTCTACCTGCTCCCGCAGCTGCAGGGGGCGGGGCTCGCACTCACCACGTTGACGGCGCTGCCCGCCTGGACCGGGGTCGCCGGGGCCGGCGTGGTCGTGCTGCTGACGGTCGTCGGTGGCGGGATGCGCTCGATCACGTTCGTGCAGGCATTCCAGTTCTGGCTGAAGCTGACGGCGCTGGCCGTTCCCGCCGTTGTCGTGCTCGGCCTGTTCCTCTCCGACGCCAGCACCTTCGACCGCCCGGTCGGGCCACAGTTCCGCGACACCACGAAGGTCCAGATCCGGACGCCGGTGGTGCTCGAGGTGGCCGAGCCGGTCCCGTTCGAGGCCGCCGGCGTGATCGACTCCGTTCCCGTGTCGGGTCCGGTCACGTGGCAGCCGGGAACCCATGAGGTTGCCGCAGGCACCACGCTGACGTTCGCCAAGGGCGCCGTCGTGCCCTCGGTGGTCGGTACCCCTGCCACCGACCGTGCCTGGCTCGAACCGATGTCGGGCAACAAGGGCAACCAGCTCCTGGAGATCTACTCGATCCTCATCGCCGGGTTCCTGGGCACGATGGGCCTGCCCCACGTGCTGGTGCGCTTCTACACCAACGCCGACGGCCGTGCGGCCCGCCGCACCACGGTGGCGGTACTGGGCATGATCGGCGCCTTCTACATGCTCGTGACGCTGCTGGGCGCGATGTCGCGGCTGTACGTGCCGCAGCTGCTGGCCAGCGGCAACACCGATGCCGCCGTGCTGCTCGTCCCCACGGCGGCGCTGGGGCAGGGCTGGCTGGGCTGGCTCGTCGGCGGGCTCGTTGCCGCCGGGGCCGCCGCGGCGTTCCTGTCGACGTCATCGGGGCTGGTCGTGAGCCTGGCGGGCGTGCTGTTCACCGACGTGCTGGGCGGGCGGTGGAAGGACTTCCGGCTGGCGGCGGTGCTGGCCACCGTCGTGCCGCTGGTGCTCGCGCTGTGCGTCTCCCGGCTGGACTTCTCGCTGACCGTGCCGCTGGTGTTCGCGGTGGCGGCGTCCACGTTCTGCCCGCTGCTGGTGCTGGGCATCTGGTGGCGCGGGCTGACGGCGCCGGGTGCGGTCGCCGGTGTCGTCGTCGGCGGGCTGCTCTCGATGGGAGCAACCGGCGTCAGCATGTTCGCGGAGGTGCCCGCCGACTGGGTGGGTGTGCTGCTCTACCGCCCCGCCGCGGCCACGGTTCCGGTGGCGTTCCTGACGATGGTCCTGGTCAGCAAGCTCACCCGGGCCCGGGTCCCGGACGGGGTCGAGGGTGCGCTGCTGCGCCTGCACGCGCCGGAGCGGCTCGGGCTGAGCCACGATCGGCTCACGCCGAGCAGGCAGGCGTCCAATCGGGTCAACTCCAATGCCCGCAATCCCGATCGGCTGGATCGATGAGCTCCCCGTCGCGGGCGGTGTCCCGTGGTGGGCCGAGTTGACATAGTGGTCGCGTGACGACGACGGGAGCGCTCGCACTCGGTGCGATGGCTCTCGTCGCCCTGCTCTCGGCCGTCATCGGGTCGATCGGCGTGCGCATCGCCCGCAGCACGTCGGACTTCCTCGTGGCGTCGCGCACCGTGCGTCCCGCCGCGAACGCGGGAGCGATCTCGGGCGAGTACCTCTCGGCGGCGTCGTTCCTGGGGATCGCCGGCCTGATCCTGCGCGATGGCGTGGACGCGCTGTGGTACCCGGTCGGCTACACGGCGGGATACCTCGCGCTGGTGCTGTTCGTGGCCGCGCCGCTGCGCCGCTCCGGCGCCTACACGGTGCCCGACTTCGCGGAGGCCCGGCTGCGCTCACCGGCGCTGCGCAAGGTCTGCACGGTCTTCGTGGTGATCATCGGTTGGCTCTACCTGCTGCCGCAGCTCCAGGGCGCCGGGCTCACGGTCGCCACGGTCACCGCGCTGCCGTGGTGGACGGGCGCGGTCGCCGCTGCGGTCGTGGTCGTCGCCACCGTCGTGCTCGGCGGCATGCGCTCGATCACGTTCGTGCAGGCCTTCCAGTACTGGCTCAAGCTCACCGTGCTCGCGCTGCCCGCGGCCGTCGCGTTGATCTTCTTCCTCGGCGACCGCCGCACGTTCGAGCACGACGCGCCGCCGGAGTTCCCGTCGCACACCCGGGTGCGCATCGAGACGCCGGTGGTGCTGCAGGTCAACGTGCCGGTACTGCTCTCGGCCACCGGCGAGGTCGACGGGCAGCAGCTCACCGGCGGTGCGCTGCGCTGGGACGTCGGGCGGCACACCGCGGGAACGGATGCGGTGCTCGAGTTCAACGGCGGCTCGGCCGTTCCGGTGGTGGTCGGTGCGCCGGTCAACGACTCCGACTGGTTGACGCCGTTCCCCGAGGGCCGCGACTACGGCCTGCTCGGCACCTACTCGCTGATCATCGCGACGTTCCTGGGCACGATGGGCCTGCCCCACGTGCTGGTGCGCTTCTACACCAACCCGGACGGTCGCGCGGCCCGTCGCACCGCCGTGGTGGTGCTGGCACTGCTCGGCGGGTTCTACATGGTCGTCACGCTGCTCGGGGCGCTGTCGCGGCTCTACACCCCGCAACTGCTGGTCACCGGGGACACGGACGCGGCCGTGCTGCTGCTGCCGTCGGCCGTGCTGGGCAGCGGCTGGGCCGGCGCGCTGCTGGGTGCGGTGGTGGCGGCCGGCGCCTGGGCGGCCTTCCTGTCCACCTCGTCGGGCCTGGTGGTGAGCATCGCCGGAGTGCTGTCCACCGATGTGCTGGGCACCGGCCGCGTCCGTGACTTCCGGATCGCCGCGGTGATCGCCGGTGCCGTTCCGCTCGCGTTGTCGCTGCTGGTCACGAGGCTCGACTTCTCCGAGGCCGTCGCGCTCGTGTTCGCGGTCGCCGCGTCCACGTTCTGCCCGCTGCTGGTGCTGGGCATCTGGTGGCGCGGGCTCACCGCTCCCGGCGCGATCGCGGGCGTGCTCACGGGCGGCACGCTGTCGGCGGGCGCGGTGGCCGTCAGCCTCGCGGGCTGGGGCGGCACCGGATGGGTCGGCGTGCTGCTCTACCGGCCTGCGCTGGTCAGCGTGCCGGCGGCGTTCCTGACGATGGTGCTGGTGAGCAAGTTGACGAGCAAGCGCCGCCCGGCCGACGCCGATCAGGTGATGCTGCGGCTGCACGCGCCGGAGCGGCTCGGGCTCAGCCGCGATCGGCTCGCCGATCGGATGCGTCGCTCCACCGAGTGAGCACACGTTCGGGTGGCTCGACGTTCCCGTTCGGGGTCGTCCACCGGAATCGTGGGCCGCGGTCGCGCACCGTGCCCCAGGTGGGTGCGGCAGTCGGGTGGCGCGCCGAGGAGGCGATACCACGAACGGGTGGACTTCGGATCGAGTGTCCGATCGGAGTAGCTGCACCGGCCCGCCGTCGTTCGCTTCAGTAGTGGAGCCCGACAAGGGTGCTGCGAAGCGCAGTGCGCACAAGGACATTGAACGGGGAGGACGCCGTGAGTACCACGGGCGAGCACTCGACAGGAACGATCTACCAGGAGATACAACGCAGCCCGGAGTTCGTCGACCTGCGCCGCCGGTTGCGGCGCTTCGTCTTCCCGATGAGCGCGGCGTTCCTGATCTGGTACCTGGTCTACGTACTGCTGGCGTCCTACGCGCCCGCCTTCATGGCGATCAAGATCACCGGCAACATCAACGTGGGCCTGATCATCGGCCTGCTGCAGTTCGTGTCGACGTTCCTGATCACCACGATCTACGTGCGGTACGCCACCAAGCACATCGATCCGGCCGCCAAGCGGCTGCGTGAGCACATCGAGGGTGCGGCGTGAACACACTCGCCCAGGCGCCCGCCGCCGCCGTCGGCAACATCGGCCTCAACGTCGGTATCTTCGCCGTCTTCGTGGGCTTCACCCTGATCTTCGTCTACCGCGCCAGCCGCACCAACCGCACGGCGTCGGACTACTACGCTGCCGGCCGGTCGTTCACCGGTCCGCAGAACGGCGTCGCGATCGCCGGTGACTACCTGTCGGCGGCGTCGTTCCTCGGCATCGCGGGCGCGATCGCGCTGAACGGCTACGACGGCTTCCTGTACTCGATCGGCTTCCTCGTCGCGTGGCTCGTCGCGCTGCTGCTGGTGGCGGAGCTGCTGCGCAACACCGGCAAGTTCACGATGGGTGACGTGCTGGCGTTCCGGATGCGGCAGCGGCCCGTGCGCGCCGCCGCCGCGACATCGACGCTGGTGGTGTCGTTCTTCTACCTGCTCGCGCAGATGGCCGGGGCGGGCGGGTTGATCGCGCTGCTGTTGCAGATCCCCGCCACCAACCAGCTCGGCCAGGGCATCGTGATCGCGGTCGTCGGCATCCTGATGATCGTCTACGTGCTCGTCGGCGGCATGAAGGGCACCACGTACGTCCAGATCATCAAGGCGATCCTGCTGATCATCGGGGCCGCGGTCATGACCGCGTGGGTGCTCGGCATCGTCGGCTTCAACGTGTCGGACCTGCTCGGGCAGGCCGCGGCGGCCAGCCCCAAGGGCGACGCGGTGCTGGCGCCGGGGCTGCAGTACACGAACCCCGTCGACTTCGTCTCGCTCGGACTCGCGCTCGTGCTGGGCACCGCGGGCCTGCCGCACATCCTGATGCGGTTCTACACGGTGCCCACGGCCACCGAGGCCCGCCGTTCCGTGGTGTGGGCGATCTGGCTGATCGGCCTGTTCTACCTGTTCACGCTGATCCTCGGGTACGGCGCCGCCGCGCTGCTGCCGAAGGGCACGATCACGGCGGCCAACCAGAACAACGCGGCGCCGCTGCTGGCCTACCAGCTCGGCGGTGAAGTCCTGCTGGGCCTGATCTCGGCCGTCGCGTTCGCCACGATCCTCGCCGTCGTCGCCGGGCTGACGATCACGGCGTCGGCGTCCTTCGCGCACGACGTGTACGCCAACGTCATCAAGAAGGGGCGTGCCACCCCGGACGCCGAGGTGCGGGTAGCCCGCACCACCGCGCTGGTGATCGGCGTGGTCGCCATCGCGGGCGGCATCCTCGCCAACGGGCAGAACGTGGCGTTCCTCGTGGCGCTGGCGTTCGCGGTGGCGGCGTCGGCCAACCTGCCGACGATCCTGTACACGCTGTTCTGGAAGAAGTTCAACACCACCGGGGCGCTGTTCAGCATCTACGGTGGGCTGGGCATCTGCCTGATCATGATCATCTTCTCGCCCGCGGTGTCGGGCAAGCCGGTCAGCGCGGCCACCGGGCGCAGCGCGTCGATGCTCCAGGGCGTCGACTTCCACCTGTTCCCGCTCGACAACCCGGGCCTGATCTCGATCCCGGCGTCGTTCCTGCTCGGTGTCATCGGCACCTACATCGGCGCCAACCGCAAGGTCGACATCGCCAAGTACGCGGAGATGGAGGTCCGGTCGCTGACCGGCGCCGGATCCGAGAAGGCCGTGACCCAGGCCCCCACCGCTCGCTGAGCACCGCCATCGCAGCGCCGGTCGACGATCCCGTCGACCGGCGCTGCCGGCGTTCACCGGGCCGTGACGCCCCCGCGTGGCAGGATTGGGGCATGACCGGTCCCGGCGCCAACGCCGTCCAGGTGGCGGATCTCCCCACCGACGCCACGCTGCTCGACGTGCGTGAGAACGACGAATGGGCGGCCGGGCACGCGCCCGACGCCCACCACATCCCGATGAGCGAGCTCACCGCCCGCATCGGCGAGCTCCCCGACGCCGATCCGCTGTACGTGATCTGCCGCTCCGGCGGCCGTTCCGGGCGGGTCGTGGCGTTCCTCGGCCAGCAGGGCCACTCCGTCATCAACGTCGACGGGGGCATGCAGTCCTGGGAGGCGCTGGGCCGCCCGCTGGTCGGCGAGCACGACGGCGTCGCGCCCACCGTGATCTGATCCGGCCCCCATGGCCCCGCCACCCGCAGCAGTGCCGACGACAGCAGTGCCCATGACGTGCCCGCGCTGCGGCATGCGCGCCGTGCCGTCCGGCGGGCCGTTCTGCCCCCACTGCGGTCGCTACCTGGCCACCCTGCGCTGGGTGGCCGAGCCACCGCCGTCGGCCACCCCGCCGGTGCCGGCGCCGATCCGGGTCCCCTACACGGGCGCGCCGCGCTACCGCTTCATCCCGCGCTGGGGGTTCACCCCCGGCCCGTGGGTGGCCGATGCCGAGCCGGAGCCTGCGGGCCGCAGCCCGTTGCAGGCCGCGCGCTCACTGCTGGCCACCGTGGTGCCGCTGCTGTGGGCCACCACCGCCGTCACGTTCATCGCGGGCGGCGCCGAGGTGTGGCGCTACATCCTGCTGCTGCTGAGCCGCGACGGGGCGCTGTCTGCCGGTGTCGTCGCCGCGTCCGATGCGCTGGTGTCGGCCGCCGGCACCATCGCTCCGGTGCTGGGCGGGCTCGCCGGACTGCTCATCGTCATCTGGACGGTGCGCGCGTCGCGGGCGGCGGCCGCCGATGCCGCGGTCCGTCCCGCCCGCCGGGTGCGCAGCATCGTGCTGGGCTGGCTGGTCCCCGGCTGGAACCTGGTGATGGCAGGCTCCGTGCTGGCCGAGATCGAGCACACCGCCCTGCGGCGCGCGCCCCGGCAGCGCCCGCGTCCCTCCCGGCTGCTCCTGGCCTGGTGGGCGCTGTGGGCCGTCGGTGGGGTGCTCGCCGCCGTCGTCGTGCTGTGGTCGCTGCGCACCGGCGTGCAGGCCCGTGCCGATGGTGTCGTCCTGCACGCGGTGCTGGACCTGGTCGCGTCGGCCACCGCTGCCGTCACGGCCCTGCTGCTGGTGCGGCTGACCAACCTGCTGGGCCCGGCGCGTGCGGTGCGCCGGGAGCTGCTCGTGCGGATCGCGGCGCCCGCCGCCTGACCGCGCCAACCCGGTGGCCACCGCGCCAACGTCTTGACGTCGGCGCGGTGGCTGTCGCGTTGGCGCGGTCAGTCGGCGTCAGGCCGTCACGCGGAGCTCGCGCAGGCCCCGCATCACGAAGTCGGGACGGCGTGGCGGTTCGGCCGCGAGCTGGAGGTCGGGGAGGTGCCTGCGCAGCGCGTCGAGGGTGGCGGCCACCTCCAGCCGGGCCAGCGGGGCGCCGAGGCAGTAGTGCGCGCCCAGCCCGAACCCGAGGTGCGGGTTGCGGGTACGCCCGACGTCGAGCACGTCCGGGCCGTCGAAGGCCTGCGGATCGTGCGCCGCGGCGCCGAGCAGCGCGGCGACCTTCGTGCCGGCTGGTACCGGGAACCCCGCCACGGCGGTGTCGACGATCGCGGTGCGCTCGAACAGCTGCAGCGGCGGGTCGAAGCGGATCAGCTCCTCGACGGCCGTGGCGTCCAGCCCCGGGTCGCTGACGAGCCGCTTCCACTGGTCGGGGTGGTGCAGCAGGGCGAGCGTGCCGTTGCCGATGACGTTGACGGTGGCCTCGTGACCCGCCATCAGCAGCAACGCTGCCGTGCCGACGAGCTCGTCGGCGTCGAGGTCGGCGGCGAGCAGCCCGGTGACGAGGTCGTCGCCGGGATGCGCGCGCCGGTACGCGGTGAGCTCGCGCAGCTCCGCCACGAACTCGGCGGCGGCGCGTTCCGCGGCGGCCCGCCGCTCGGCGCCGGGGTCAGGCTCGTACATCGTGACGATCGCGTTGGACCAGCCGCGCAGCGCCGAGCGGCCCGGCTCGGGAACGCCCAGCAACTCCGCGATCACCTCGACGGGCAGCGCGGCGGCGACATCGGCGATCAGGTCGGCGCTGCCCTCGTCGCGGATCCGCTCCGCCAGGCGGGCGACGAGCCCGTCGGCCACCGTGCGCACCCACGGCTCCAGCCGGGCCGTGTGGCCGCGGTTGAAGGCACCTGCCACCAGCGCCCGCAGCCTGGCGTGCGTCGGCCCCTCGCGCTCCAGCAGCGAGTTGCGGTGCAGCAGGTTGAACGCCGGGAAGTCGGCGGCCGGCTCGGCGTCGACCCAGATGCGGCCCAGATCGCGGCCGCGCAGCAGCTCCGAACACGCCGCATGCGTGACGGCCACCGGACCCAGTTGCGGATGGGCGTGCACCGGCCCGAGCGCCCGCAGCGACGCGAAATGCGGGTACGGGTCGATCAGGAAGCCGGGATCGGACGGGTCGAACCACGCATCGCTACGGGACACCCCCGCAATCCTGCCCCGTCGGACCGCTAACCTCGGCGGAACCATGGCAAAGAAGACACGTGAGCGCGCGGCAGCCCCCGCAGGCGAGAACCCGCGCCGTCCCTGCCCCTGCGGCTCCGGCAAGCGCTACAAGGCCTGTCACGGCGCGGGCGACGACGTGATCGTCACCCGGCCGTTCGAGGGACTGGCCGCGGAGTGCGATCTCGTCGCGATGCGCGAGTTCCTCCCGTCGGCCACCGCCCCGCTGCCGTTGCGCACGCAGGGGGAGCGCCCGGTCACGCTCGCCACCGTGCTGCCCGGGGCGGCCGCCGCCGTGGTCCGGGCCGATGGCGAGATCCTGCTCGGGCTGCAGGTGCAGACCCGTTCCGGTGATCTGTCGGCCGATCTGGCCCGCGCGCTGCGCTGGGCGCAGGAGGCGGAGCCGGGCGAGTCGCTGCAGGTGGTGGGCCCCGGCGTCGCCGGTGAGCTGACGCGCCTGCAGGACGTGCTGGATCCGGCGGCGTCGCTGGATCTCACGATGCACAGCGACTTCGCGTGGTGGATCCCCGTCGACGAGAGCGGCGCAGGCCCGTCGCCCGAGGTGGCGGCCAGCCTGGAGCGCGCCAACGCCGTCATCCTCCCGACCGAACCGGTGGTCGCCGAGGGCGTCCGGTCCGCCTACTGGGTGGACACCGGCACGAAGGCGCACCTGCGCTGGGTCCGCCCGGAGCCCGAGGAGAAGCTGCAGGCCGCCCTCGCCCGGCTGCAGGCCCGCGGGGAGCTCGCGCTCACCGAGGAGGCCCGCTACGCGGGGTCGTTCCGGGCGCACGGGCTGCTCGTACCCGTCTGGGACCTCGACCGCGAGCTGCACTCGAAGGAGTGGACCGCGCCGGCCGCGGCGTTCGCCACGCGCCTCGACGCCGCGCTGGCCGACGAGGCCCCGCTGACCGACGCCGAGCGCCGGGCCCGCGACGCGCTCGCCGGCAAGCAGGTCACCCTCCGCTGACCTGACGCACACCATCAGGTGGTCGCGCACACCGTCAACGGTGTGCGCCGGCCACTGACGGTGTGCGTCAGCTGGTCCGGCCGGGTGTGACCAGCTCCACGTCTGTCGGTTACTGACGGGTCATATGCTCCGGAGCATGGGACTTCTCGATGGCAAGGTGGTCATCGTCACGGGCGCCGGGCGCGGCATCGGACGCGGTGAGGCACTCGAGTGCGCGGCACAGGGTGCGGCGGTCGTGGTGGCCGAGTTCGATCCGGACGCGGGCGAGTCGGTGGCCAAGGAGATCATCGCGGGCGGCGGCCGGGCCGTGGCGGCCAGCGGTGATGTCGCCGACTCCGCGGTGGCCGACTCGCTGGTCGCGGCAGCGGTGAGCGAGTTCGGGCAGCTCGACGCCCTGGTCAACAACGCCGGCATCCTGCGCGACCGCACCATCGCGAAGATGACCGACGACGACTGGGACGCCGTGGTGCGCGTGCACCTGCGCGGGCACTTCCTGCCCACGCGGGCCGCCGTGCAGTACTGGAAGGACGCCAAGCGCCCCGGGCACGTGGTGCACACCGCGTCCACGTCCGGGCTGCTGGGCAACTTCGGCCAGAGCAACTACGGCGCCGCCAAGGCCGGGATCGCCGCGTTCTCCACGATCGTCGCGATGGAGGGTGCCCGCGGTGGCATCACCAGCAACGCGATCGCCCCGACCGCGCTCACCCGCATGACGCTCGACCTCATGCCCCAGGAGTTCCGCGACCAGCGCGACGCCTCGATCGCCCGCGGCGAGTTCGACTTCTTCGCTCCCGAGAACGTGGCGCCGCTCGTGGCGTTCCTCTGCTCGGACGCCTCGGCGCACGTCAGCGGCAAGGTGTTCGGTGTGCAGGGTGACAGCGTCGAGATCTTCCAGCCGTTCACCAGCGTCGCGGAGATCAAGAACGACGGGAAGCGCTGGGACCCCGAGGATCTGCCGGGCCGGTTCGACGAGCTGTTCACGGCGTCGGGCATCCAGGCGGGGGCCGAGAACATGATGGCGAAGATGCGCTACCAGATCCTGGCCGAGCACTGAGCGAAGCGGGTGGGGTGGCTCAGAGCCACCCCACCCGGCCCGCCAGCAGCGCGTACCCTGTGAAGGCGACGATGTCGATGAGCGCGTGCGCGCCGACGAGCGCCCACAGCCGGTTGGTGCGCTGCCAGACGCGGCCGAACACCAGCCCCATGGCGATGTTGCCGAAGAAGCCGCCGAGCCCCTGGTAGAGGTGGTAGCTGCCGCGCAGCAGCGCCTGCGCGAACACGGCGCGGTTCTCCGACCAGCCCAGCTGGCGCAGCCGCGTGAGCAGGTAGGCGATCATCACCAGCTCCTCGGCCCACGCGTTGGCCGCGGCCGATGCCACCAGTACTGGCAACCGCCACCACGTGTCCCCGAGCGTGGACGGGGCGATCGTGACGCTGACCCCGATCGCGCGCGCCACCAGGTAGACGCCGAGCCCGGGGATGCCGATGAGCGCGGCCAGCCCGGCCGAGCCGAGCGCGTCGCGCCACGGTCTGCGGGCGTCGAGCCCCATGGCGCGCAGGGCGAAGCCGGCGCGGATCAGCAGGTAGGCGCCGAGCCCGCCCCAGGCGACGAGCTGCAGGACGCGCGTGAGCTGCACGGCGAGGTCGACGAGGTCGGCCTGCGCGCCGGGCGCGTTCAGGGTGACCTGCTGCTGGGCCAGCGGCACCGGCTGCAGCACCGCGTCGAGCAGGCTCAGCGCGCTGCGCAGTGCCGAGAGCCCGAGCGTCACGGTCAGCACCACGAGCACCTCGGTGCCGACGAGCCGGCGGGCCCGCGGGTCGGTGATCACGACGGTGCCGGGTGACGTGGGCGACAGCCAGCTCCGGAGGACGATCGGGACGGGCCGGGACACGATCGCCGACATTACCGCTGGGCGTACGCTGGCCTCGTGCTACGGCTGGTCCTCTCCCCGCGTTGGATCATGTGGCACCTGCTCACGCTCGGCGCGATGGCCACCTGTGCCTGGCTCGCCGTGTGGCAGTGGCAGCGTGCCGGGTCCGCGATGGGCAGCGCCCTCAACGTGGGCTACGGCCTGCAGTGGCCGCTGTTCGCCCTGTTCTTCGCCGGTATGTGGTGGCGGATGCTGCGCATGGAGATCCGCCAGGTGACGGCGGGTCCGGACGGCGTCGACGCGGGCCTGGAGCCCGCGGCGGAGGTGGTCCCGGACGCCGCCGAGCCGGTTGCCGTCGAACCCGCACCCGAGCCGCGCCCGGCCGCCACCGGCCCGTCGCCGTTCGGGCCCCGCCCTGCCTCGACCCGCCCGGTGATCACCGACGAGGACGATCCCGAGCTGGCCGCCTACAACCGGATGCTGGCGCTGCTCGCCGCCCGGTACCCCGACGACTGAAGGGCGCCCCGTGCAGACCGAGACACTGCTGCGCAACTACCGCGTCGCCGCCTACGTCACCGGCGTCGGGCTGCTCGTGCTGGTGTTCGTGGCCATGCCGCTCAAGTACTTCTTCGGGCAGCCGCAGCTCGTCGCCGTCGTCGGCGTGGCACACGGCTTCCTGTACATGATCTACATCGTGTGCACGCTGCTGCTGGCCGAGCGGTGCCGGTTCAAGCCGCTCGAGGCGCTGGTCATCCTGATCGCCGGCACCATCCCGGTGGCGTCGTTCGTCGCCGAGCGCAAGGTCACGGCGAAGGTGCGGGGGCAGTTCGCGAAGCTCGCGCCGCCGCCCGCAGCCTCGTAGCCGCTCTCAGGTCCCGTCGCCGAGCGCGCGCGCCGGCTGCTCGGCCGCGCCCTGGAAGGGGCAGCCCACCAGCAGCCCCAGCTGCGCGCGCAGCTCCTCCACCGTCGTGGCCTCCTGCTGCCAGGCCAGCCGGACGTCGTGGTCGCGGGTCGGCGCCTCCACGCGCAGGCGCAGCCCGAAGCGGTCGACGCCGAGCGGGCGGATCCGGGCTCCCTGCTCGTCGCGCAGCGCATGCGGGAGGTGGCGGCCCAGCGCGGTGAACACCTCCGGGTGGGTGTCCTCCAGGTGGGAGAGCCAGCGCTCCTCGTAGCGGCAGAACGGGTCCGGTGCCGCGGCCGCGAGGTCGACCGGTGCGAGTGCGGCGGTGCCTTCCGCGTCCGACAGCACGGCGGAGCCCGGGTCGAGCCGCACGAGGGTGGCGCCGTGGCCGAGATCGAGCAGCGCGGGATGCGGATGCGCCTCCGCGACACCGAGCGCGATGCGGCGGGCGCACACCGGGTGCGGCTCGCGCAGCGTTCCGGTGATCCACAGCAGCGCGCGGATCGGCTCCCGCAGGTCGACGGGTGCGCGGTCGGTGAGCTCCACCATCACGGCGCAGCCGGCACCACCGCCCGCGCGTACGAGGTCGAGCACGGGCTCGTCGTCGGACAGCAGGAGCACGGCGGATCCGTCGGCGCGCACGTGGTGCACCAGCGGGGCCGTCGGAGGGACGCCAGTGCCGACGAGCGACGCCGTGCCGCCGCGCGCAGCGATGCTGCGGGCTCGGTCGGCGTCGGCAGGAGCGGGCGGGCGCCGGGGGCGGGTCGAACCCAACGAAGTCACCTCCAGGTTAGGTGAGCCTAAGCTATAGCTTGGTCGTTGACGTGTCCAGCAACCCGCTTCCGATCAGCCGTTTTGGAGTGATGAGTCACCTACCGTTAGCGTTGCGGACCGTGACGACGGCGGCTGGTGCGCAACCTTGGGCCATTCCTCCGCTGTTCGCCCAGCTCGTCGACGACACGAGCCTGCTGCAGCCCCGTTCCACCGCCCCGGGCGTCGACGCCGTCGTCACCCGCTACCTCGGCGCCCGCGACGGGCGCTACGGCGGGCTGGTCGGTCAGCTCGTGTGCCCCGTGTCCCGGCTGGCCGCGGTGATCGCGGAGCTCGCTCGGTCGGTGCCGGCGCGTCCGGTCGACCTCGCACTCGTGGTCGACACCGGCCTCGGGGCGGTGCCGAAGGCGCTGTCCACCGCCATGTCGCGCTCCAGCCTGCTGACGCCGCGAACGGTCGAGACCGCCGCGCCACCGGACGTCGATGCGGTCTGGCTCGAGCGCGTCTCGGAGTTCGTGCCAGAGGACGTCGTCGCGGTCGTCGAGCCGCGGCGCCCCGAGCGTGACGACCCCGAAGGCACCGCGGCGTGGCTCGAGGCCGTGCGCCGCGTCGCCGATCACGGCTGCTCGCCGAAGCTGCGCTGCGGCGGGCTCCGCGCGTCGGATGTGCCCGAGGCGGCCGACGTCGAGTCGTTCCTGCGCGTAGTGGTCGAGACGGGCCGCGGCTTCACCGCGCTCGGGCTGCGTGATCTCGTGCGCACCGACCGCAGGCACGGGATCCTCAACCTGCTCATCGCCGTCTCCCGGGCGCTGGCGGGCGGTGACGTCCAGGGCGCGCTCGCGGTCACCGACGGTGCCGTGCTCGCCAAGGAGCTCGCGGCGCTGACCCCGGACGCGGTGGAGAAGGTGCGCGCGCTGGTCCCGCGGTGCGGCTCGGATCCCGAACCGCTGCCGGCGGCCCAGCTGGCCGAGCTCGGCCTGCTCGCCTGATCGTCGGGTCCCCGCACTAGTGTCGGTCCCGTGCCCACCCGAATCGCGTTCCTCGGGCCGCACGCCACGTTCACCGAGCAGGCGTTGCTGTCGCTCCCCGAGGCGTCCGGTGCCGAGCTCGTGCCCTGCGCGGGCAGTCCGGCCGTGCTCGCCGCCGTCCGTGACGGTTCCGTGGCCGCCGGTTGCGTCCCGATCGAGAACAGCGTCGAGGGTGCCGTGCCCGCGGTGCTCGACGGCCTGCTGAGCGACCCGCCGCTGGTGATCATCCGCGAGGCGCTGGTCGCCGTCCGGTTCGCGCTCATGGTGCGACCGGGCACCACGGCGGCCGGGATCCGCACGGTCGCCTCACACACCCACGGCATCGCGCAGACCCGCGGCTGGATCGCCGCGCACCTGCCGGATGCCGAGGTGCTGCTGTCCACGTCCACGGCCGAGGCCGCCGCTCAGGTGGCGCGCGGTGAGTTCGACGCCGCGGTGGCCGCGCCGATCGCCGCCGAGCAGCACGGGCTCGACGTGCTCACCGACGACATCGCCGACAACCCCGGCGCCGTCACCCGCTTCGCCCTCGTGGCGCCGCCCGGCCCGCCGCCGGCCCCCACGGGCAACGATCGCACCACCATCGCCGTCACCACGCAGAACCGGCCGGGGGCGCTGCTGGGCCTGCTCACCGAGCTGGCGGTGCGCGGCATCGACATCACCCGCATCGAGTCGCGCCCGATCAAGGACGTGCACGCCGAGTACTGGTTCCACCTCGACTGCACCGGTCACGTCGCGGAGCCGGCGATGGGTGAGGCGCTCGCCGCGTTGCACCGGCGCAGCAGCCGGGTCCGGTTCCTCGGCTCGTTCCCGCGTGCCGGAAAGGCCGCCGGCACCGTCACGGAGTCGGCGGCCGGTCCGGCCGTCCCTCTCGGCGAATCGGATCCGGCCGGGTTCGCCGCGGCCCAGGAGTGGCTGGCCGCGCTGCGCAGCGGGAGCGTCGCGTGACGGCGGTGCGGCTGGTGCTCGCCCGGCACGGTCAGACCGATGCCAACGTCACGCACGCGCTGGACTCCCGGCCCCCCGGTGCGCCGCTCAACGCGAACGGCCTGTCCCAGGCCGCCGCGCTGGGCAGGAGGCTGGCAGGCGAGCCCGTCACGGCCGTGTACGCGTCCCGGGCCACGCGCGCCCAGCAGACGGCGGCACCGATCGCCGCTGCGCACGGCCTTGACGTCGTCGTCATCGACGACGTGCACGAGGTCTTCATCGGCGATCACGAGGGCGCCAGCGTCGAATCGGCCCGGGATCTGTTCGTCGGGGTCTCCGACGCCTGGCGCAACGGTGATCTGGATGCTCGGATGCCGGGCGGCGAGTCGGCGCGCGAGCTGCACGAGCGGTTCATCCCCGCGGTCGAGAAGCTGGTGGAGGGCGCCACCGACACCGTGGTGGTCGCCAGCCACGGTGCCGCCATCCGGCTGGCTGCCGTCGCGATGCTCGACAACACGGTGCCGGGCCAGTACCTGGACAACACGGCGCTCGTCATCCTGCGTGCGGAGCCGTCGGGCTGGGTGCTGGAGCACTGGGATCCGGCGCCGTCCACCGACCGCGACGCCCCGGCAGGCGACCCGATCGGTCCGGCCTGACCCGAGGGTGAGGTCAGCCCCAGCCGAGCTCGTGCAGCGTGTGCTCGTCGATGCCGAAGTGGTGGGCCACCTCGTGCACCACGGTCACGGCGACCTCACGCACGACCTCGTCCTCGTCCTCGCACATGTCGACGATGGCGTCCTGGTAGATCGTGATCCGGTCCGGTAGCACCCCGCCGTAGGACGACGTGCGCTCCGTGAGCGCCACACCCTCGTAGAGCCCGAGCAGTTCGGGGTCGTCGTCGTTGCGGTTCTCCACCAGCACCACGACGTTGTCCATCGCCGCCGTGAGCTCGGGCGGGATCGAGTCGAGCGCGTCGGCGACGAGTTCCTCGAACCGGCGCCGGGTGATCGGTGTGGCGGTGACGGTCACCCACCACCGGGCAGCGGGATGGAGCCGATGCCACCGGCGGGGGTGGGTGTGGCCGACGGCGCACCACCGCCGGGCGGCGTGCCACCCGTGGGCGGCTTCGTCGGTGTGGCGGGTGCGTTCGAGTCGGACGGCGGCTTCGTGGGCTCCGCGGACGGCTCCGGAGTCGGGTTGGCCGACGTGGGCGGGGCCGGAGCTCCAGGCTCGGGCGTGTTGGTGGCCGGCGGCGCCGGCTTCTCACCGACGACGACGTCGCCGCGCACCGAGCCGGTGACGGGCGCGAAGCCACTGCGGTCGGGCAGCAGGGCCGCCAGGTTGCAGTTGACCTTGCGGGTGCCGGCCTTCCAGGACTCCTCGGTGAGGTTGTCCCAGTAGACGGTGAGCTTCTTCGCCGCGATCACATCGGCGCTGCCCGCGTACTCGGCCGCGAGCTTCGTGCACTCCGGCTGCAGGTACGCGTCCTGGTCGCCGACTGCGGGGAACGCGTCGGGGAACTTGGCCGCGGTGTCGACGATGCCGACCGTCTCGACGGCGTGGGGGCCGGAGCAGCTGACGGGGTCGCCGGGTGTGCGGCCGTCGATCGCCAGGCAGGTGCCGGGCTGCTGGACCGACGACTGGTCGCTGTCGGCGGCCTTGCCCGCCATCGGGTAGAGCGCACCGGAGTGGGACGAGCTCTGCACGCCGCACCGGAGCTCCCGGTCGCCTTCCGCCCACTTCGCGGCCGACGGCTTCAGCGCGCCGACGCGCAGCTTGCCGTCGGGGTCGTACTTGCCGCCCAGGTACTTGACCACGACCGGGTTGCAGCGCTCGTTGACGAGCTGGCGCCACTGGCGGTCGTCGGGCAGCGTCGGCTGGTCGACCAGCGTGATGGACCCCATCTGCTCGAACAGGTGCGGCGCGGCGCAGTCGACGACGACGGCGTCGGCGGCGTCCGGACGGCTCCAGTTCAGGCAGGTGCCCGGCGTGGCGGGCGGGGCCGGCACCTCGACGACATTGCGACCACCGGCGGGGGCCGGCAGCGAGGCCAACGTGCCGAGGACGGGCACCGTGGCGCCCGCGAACGTGTCCAGGGTGGCGACACCCAGCATCGTCAGCGCGCCGATGAGCACGCCCATGACGACGCGCCGAACCGGGCGTGGCTCCGGCCGGGAACGGCCGGGCTGCGGGCGGTCGGAGCCGCCTGCGGCACGGAACGGGGACGACGGCGGGAGCAGCGAGGGAGCCCCGTGCCGGTGGCCGTGCTGGGCGTTGCCGGGCCCGCCGGGTCCGTCGACGCCGCGCTCGGCTGGCCTGGGCGCTGTGAGGAGTCGGTCCATGTCGGCCGTCATCATGCCGTTACTCACGGCAAGATCAGCCTTCTGGGGGTTTCTGCGCGACCATCGGTCGTCGTCGTGCTGCGAACGTCCAGCGTTGGCCGGTCGGCGGCGGGCCGGTACGGTTCGCGCGCGGGGTGGACCTGCGAGCGGCGGGTAGGCGGAGGCGAGGGGGCACCGTGGCGGAGAACGACGGGACCGGCAACGGTCGACCCGAACCGGGGCGGATGCAGTTCCAGGACGGGTCCACGACGCCGCGCGAGCCCACTCTCGCCGAGGCGCGAGCCCGTGAACAGGCAGCTCGTCGCGTCGAGGAGGAGCAGCGGGAGGCCGACGAGTCCGCGGCCCGGTCGCGCAAGAAGCGCAAGCGGATCCTGATCGGCGCCGGTGTCACGGTCGGGGTCGTCGCGGTCATCGCGGTCGGCTACGCCGTGTCACGGCCCGACACCTCCGTCAACGCGCAGTGCGTCGACGAGGAGACCAAGGTCGTGGTCGACGACGCCAACTGCGCCACGCCCGCGCCCGCCGCGAGCACGCACTACTACGGCGGCGGCGGCTTCTACCCGATCTTCCTCGGTGGCGGCGGCCGCCAGTACTACTACAACTACGGTGGCAGTGGCTCGCTCGGTCAGCCCGCCATCGGCGGCACCACCGTCGTGCCCAAGAGCGGCACCCGGATCAGCACGTCGTCGGGCACCCGCACGGTCGACGGCTCCGGCGGCAGCAGCAAGGTCGGCAGCACCGGCGGCTCGTCGAGCGGCACCAGCGCGGGCAGCAGCAGCGTCTCGCGCGGCGGGCTCGGCGTCACCAGCAGCGGCGGCAGCAGCTCCAGCAGCGGCGGCTCCAAGAGCAGCGGCAGCTGATGGAACGGCACAGGGGCACCCCGCGGCCCGGGTGGGAGGCCACCGTCGAGGAGCAGGGCCTCGTCTACGGCACGCCCGGGCGGGGCCAGGGCGGCGGGCCGCGCCCGTACTGGGACGAGTCGGTGCACTACGTCTTCTCGATGGACGAGATCCTCTCGCTGGAAGCCGACGTCGAGGTGATGCACTCGATGTGCCTGGAGGCCGTCGAGCAGGTCGTCACCCTCGAGCGGTACCGCGACTTCGCGATCCCGGAATACGCCTGGGAGGGCGTCGCGGCATCGTGGAAGCGCAGTGATCCGCACATCTACGGCCGCTTCGACCTGCGCTACGACGCCACGGGGCCGGCGAAGCTGCTCGAGTACAACGCCGACACGCCCACCACGCTGCTGGAAGCATCGATCCTGCAGTGGAACTGGCTCAAGGACACCCACCCCGACGACGACCAGTGGAACTCGCTGCACGAGAAGCTCGTGGAGCGCTGGGGCCTGATCAAGTCCCGGCTGCCGAGCGACGAGGTGTACTTCACCTGGTCGGGCGCCGACACCAGCGGTGAGGACCACGTCACCGTCGGGTACCTGCAGGAGACCGCGGCCGAGGCCGGCCTCAACACCATCGGGCTCACGATCGAGGACATCGGCTGGGATTCCGCTCTCGACCGCTTCGTCGACCTCGAGGAGTCGATGATGGCCACGATCTTCAAGCTGTACCCGTGGGAGTGGGTGCTCACCGAGGACTTCGGCAAGCACGTGCTGCGCAGCCAGCCCCAGACGCTGTGGCTGGAACCGCTCTGGAAGTCGATCCTGTCCAACAAGGCGATCCTCGCGGTGCTGTGGGAGATGTACCCCGGCCACCCCAACCTGCTGCCCGCCTACCTGGACCAGCCGGGGATGCTCACCGAGTACGTCCGCAAGCCGCGGCTCGGCCGGGAAGGCGCCAACGTCTCGATCGTCGCGCCCGGCATGGAGCACCAGACGGGTGGTGTGTACGGCGAGGAGGGGTACGTCTACCAGCTCTTCGCCCCGCTTCCCGAGTTCGACGGATACCGTCCCGCGCTGGGCGCCTGGGTCGTCGGTGACACCGCGGCCGGGCTCGGGATCCGCGAGACCGCCGGTCTCGTGACCGACGACGGCGCAGCGTTCGTGCCGCACCGCATTCCCCAGACCTGAACCACCCAGATCCTTTGCTCCCCGTGGAGGTTGTCGTGACACTGGCCCAGATCGACCCGGGCTTCTTCTCCGTGATCGGACGTGGTGTCGGCGCGATCCTGCTGTACGCCGTGCTCGGCGTGCTGCTCCTGCTGCTGGGCTTCTGGGCCGTTGACATCACGACGCCGGGGCCGCTGAACAAGATGGTGCGCCAGGGCCTGCCCAACGCCGTGATCATCACCGCCGCCGGCATGATCAGCACCGCGTTCATCGTCGTGGTCGCGATCTACTCCGCGTCCGGTGCGCTGCTGGAGGGCCTGCTCGCCGCCCTGATCTTCGGCGTGGTCGGGATCATCGGCCAGGTCGTCGGTGCCCGGCTGGTGGAGTGGGTCGCCGGCATCGACGTCGGCGGCGTGCTCACCGCGGAGAAGGTCCACCCGGCCGCGTTCGTCGTGTCGGCGGTGCACGTGGCACTGGGGCTGGTGGTTGCGGTCGCGATCGCCTGACCTGCGAGTGCTACGAGTGTAGGCCGCTGGCCTACACTCGTAGCATGGGTCAAGAGATCGCATCTCGCGAGTTGCGGAACGACACCGCGGGCGTATTGCGGCGGGTGGAGGCCGGGGAGAGCGTCACGGTCACGGTGAACGGCCGTCCGGTCGCGGAACTCGTGCCGGTGCAGCGCCACGGGCAAGGGCCTGTCGGTGGCGCGGAGCTGTTCACACGGCTGCGCACCGCCCAGGCGGATGCCGGACTTCGACATGACCTCGCCCGGCTGGCAGGCGAGACGACGGACGATCTGGGTCCGATCTCATGACGAGTCTCGTCGATACCAGTGTGTTCATCGCTGCCGAGAGCGGGCGCCCGCTCGATGAGGCGCGCGTTCCGGCGCAGGTCGCGATCTCCGTCGTCACCCTCGCAGAACTGCACGCAGGTGTGCTGGCCGCCGCTGATGTCGATACCCGAGCGCAGCGAATGGCGACGCTCGGTGCGACGGCCGGTGTGCAACTCATCGGTGTGGACGAAGCGGCTGCGCTGATGTGGGCCCGGATGCGAGTGCATCTGGCGGAGACCGGGCGCAGGGTGAACCTCAACGATCTGTGGATCGCTGCCACGGCCGCATCCCGTGGAATGGCTGTCGTGACGCAGGACGACGACTTCGGACCACTCGCCGGGGTCGGTGGGCTGGAAGTCGTGCGGGTCTGACGGGTTGACTCTCGACCATGTCGAGGCCCGAGGTTGGTGGCGTGGAGAGGGAACTGCGCGGGATCGGCACGATGTCGCGGGAGTCCGGCCTGACGGTCAGCGCGCTGCGCTTCTACGACGGCGCGGGGCTGCTCAGCCCGGCCTTCGTGGATCCGGACAGCGGGTACCGCTGGTACGCGCCCGACCAGCTGGCCGTCGCCAAGCTGGTGGTGGTGCTGCGCCGCGCCGGGATGGCGCTGGCCGGCATCCGGGAGGTGCTGGCGCACCGCCATGACGCCGCTGCCGTCGACGCCCTGCTGGCGGCGCACCTGCGCCGGCTCGAGCACGGTCTCGACGACGCCCGGCGCGCTCTCTCCACGGTCGCATCACTGATCGAGCCGAGGGAGCACCCCGTGCCCACCGACCTGCCCACCACCTGCGCCGTCGATGCCGCCGAGCTGGCCGCCGCCGTGCGCGCCGTCCGGTTCGCCGCCGCCGGCTCCGCCGCCGATCCGCCGGTGCTCGGCGCCGTGCTGTTCGACGTCGATCCCGGCGCCGGGATCCTCACCGTCGTCGCCACCGACCGGTACCGGCTCGCCGTTGCCGATGCCGCGATCACCGTCGACGGTCCCGCGGTGCGCGCCGTCGTGCCGTTGTCGCTGGTGGACGCCGTGGTGGCGGTGCTGGGAGCGGGCGGTCCCGCCGAGCTCGTCATCGACGGCGGTGCGATCTCGGTGCGGGTCGGAACGGCCCGGATCGACGGCGAGCCGCTGCCCGACGCGTTCCCCGACTACCGCAGGCTGCTGCCCAGCGGGCGTACCGGCGTGCCCGTCGACGCGGTCGCGCTGCGCGCTGCGGTCGCCGCCGGACCGGCGCGCACCATGACGCGCGAGCCCGACGCCGTCGAGTTCGCGGTCACCGTGCTGGGCCTCGACGCCGACGGCGGGATCGGCGTCGCCGAGGACGGCGTCGGTGTCAACCGGGAGTTCCTGCTGGAGGCCGTCGACGCGGGTGGTGACGGTCAGCTGGTGCTGGAGCTCGACGGCCCGCTGGCGCCGCTCGCGATCCGCTCCGCGCGGTCGGTGTCGCTGCTGATGCCGGTGCGGCTGTGACGGCGCCCGATGCGGTGCCGGATCCCGTCATGGCCCGCATCGCCGAGGGGCAGGAACGCGCGACCGCGGGCGACCCGGCAGGCGCCGCCGCCGTCTTCGCCGAGGTGTGGGAGCAGATCGGCGGAGACGCGGGCGACCCGCTGCACGTCGTGTCGCTGGCCCACTTCATGGCCGACGTCCAGGACGACCCGGTCGAGGAGCTGCGCTGGGACCAGCGGGCGCTCGCGGCCGTCGACGGGCTCACCGACGAGCGGGCGCAGCGCTACCACGCGACGCTCGCGGTCCGCGGCTTCCTGCCGTCGCTGCACCTGAACCTCGCGGCCGATCACCAGCGGCTCGGTGACAGGGCCGCGGCACTCGGGCACCTCGACCGAGCGGAGGCAGCGGTGTCCGCGCTGCACGACGACGGCTACGGCGCCATGATCCGCGGCGGGGTCGCGCGGCTGCGCGCCGAACTGGGGCCGGGATGAGCGCACCCCGTCCGTAGGCTGGGCGGCGTGCAGCCACCGCGATTGATCGCCTCCGACGTCGACGGCACGCTGCTCGACCCCACCGACCGCGTCACCGCCCGCACGGTGGCCGCCATCGAGCGGCTCGTCGCAGCCGGATCCGGTTTCGTGCTCGTCACGGGGCGGCCGCCGCGCTGGATCCAGCCGATCCGTGAGCAGGTGGGCGTCGTGCGGCTCGCGGTGTGCGCCAACGGTGCCCTGATCTACGACGCCGTCGCCGACGAGGTGCTGTGGGCCCGCACGATGGATCCCGACACGCTCGCCGTACTCGCCGAAGCGGCGATGGCGACGCTGCCCGACTGCGGGCTCGCCGTCGAGCGGTCGGGTCCGGCAGGCGACGGCTCGATGCCGTCCTTCATCGCCGACGCCGAGTACCTGCACGCCTGGGACACCGGGCTGCAGGTCCACCTGGAGCGCTTCGACCGCGCCGCGCTGCTGGCGGAACCCGCTGTCAAGCTACTGGTCCGGTGCCCGCGGCTGCGCAGCGAGGAGATGCTCGCCCAGCTCGCGCCGGTGATCGGCACGACCGCCGACCTGACGTTCTCGACGTCGAAGGGGCTCATCGAGATCTCCCCGAACGGCGTCACCAAGGCCACCGGGCTGGCCGAGGTGGCCCGCAGGCTCGACGTGGCGGCGGCCGACGTCATCGCGTTCGGCGACATGCCCAACGACATCGAGATGCTGCGCTGGGCGGGGCGCGGGGTCGCGATGGGCAACGCTCACCCGGCGCTGCTGGCGGTGGCCGACGAGGTGGCGCCCAGCAACGGCGACGACGGGATCGCCGTGGTGCTGGAGCGGTTCCTGCGCTAGCGCAACACCGCCCCGGAGGACACCGCTCAGGGGGCCCACAGGTGCCCGCGCGTAGCATCGACCCCCGTCAGCGCAATCGATCGGCCATGGCCCGTGCCCGGCCGCGCCGCACTGGAGGCCCCCGCACCGTGGCCGAGCTCCTCGACCGCCCCGGCCCGACCCGCACCTCGACGGCCGCCCCCACCTCGACGCCGCTCGCACCGGCAACGGCCGAGATCCGCGCGCTGCAGTCCGTGCAGCGCGCTGTCGCCCGTCCCGCCACCGTCCGCGTGGCGCGCGGCATGTCGCTGTTCGGCGAGCACGCAGGCGGCTGGCTCGCGCTGGGCGCGCTCGGGGCTCTGACCGACCGTGATCGCCGTCGGGAGTGGCTCGTCGCCACCGCCGGGGTGGCGCTGGCCCACGGCGCCTCGATCGGCGTCAAGCGCGTCGTGCGCCGCCCGCGTCCGGCCGATCCGCGCGTCGAGGTGCTGGTGGGCACGCCCAGCAAGCTGAGCTTCCCGTCGGCACACGCCACGTCCACCACCGCCGCGGCGGTGCTCTACGGCGGGCTGGTCCGCAAGCCGCTGTGGGTGGCGCTCGTGCCCCCGATGGCGCTGTCGCGGCTCGTGCTCGGCGTGCACTACCCCACTGATGTCCTGGCCGGCTCCGCGCTCGGCGCGGCGGTCGCGCTCACCGTGCGCCGGTTCGGGCGCTCCCGGAAGGCAACCCGATGACGAGCACCGACGTGCCCGCGCAGCAGGCGGAGCAGCCTCCGCACCTCGGCCCGCTCAAGGTCGCCCGTGGCGTCCTCAAGACGATGCGCCCGCGCCAGTGGGTCAAGAACGTGCTCGTACTCGCCGCACCGTTCGCCAAGGGCGATCTGTTCGGCGGCTCCATCGGGCTGCACCTGGCCATCGCGTTCATCGCGTTCTCGCTGGCGGCGTCGGGCATCTACCTGATCAACGACGCCAACGACGTCGAGGCCGACCGCGCACACCCCAAGAAGCGCAACCGGCCCATCGCGGCCGGGATCGTGCCGGCCCGGCTCGCGGTGGTCGTCGCGGCAGTGCTGCTGCTCGGCTCGCTAGCGCTGTGCCTGCTGGCCAGCGTCAACCTGCTCGTCGTGCTGGCCGTCTACATCGCGGTGCAGCTCGCGTACTGCTTCGGGCTCAAGCACCAGCCCGTGCTCGACATCTGCGTGGTCGCGTCCGGCTTCCTGCTGCGGGCCATCGCCGGTGGCGCGGCCACCGGCATCCCGCTCTCGCAGTGGTTCCTGCTCTCGGCCGGGTTCGGGTCGCTGTTCATGGTGGCGGGCAAGCGCTACGCGGAGATGATGCTCGCGGAGCGCACCGGCGCCAAGATCCGCAAGTCGCTGGAGAGCTACTCGGCGTCCTACCTGCGGTTCGTCTGGGCCCTCTCGGCCACCGTGCTGATCATGACGTACTGCCTGTGGGCGTTCGAGATCCGCGACGCGCACCACAACTCCGTGTGGTCGGTGATCTCGATCGTGCCGTTCGTCGTGGCGGTGCTGCGCTACTCCGTCGACGTCGACGGCGGCCGTGGCGGCGCCCCGGAGGACATCGCACTCGGCGATCGCGTGCTCCAGGTGCTCGCACTGGCCTGGATCGGCACGCTCACCTTCGCCGTCTACACGTGACGTGAAGGGCATCATCCTCGCCGGGGGCGCCGGTACCCGGCTGCACCCGATCACGCGCGCCGTCTCCAAGCAGCTGCTGCCCGTCTACGACAAGCCGATGATCTACTACCCGCTGTCGGTGCTGATGCTGGCCGGGATCCGCGACATCCTCGTCATCACGACGCCGGAGGAACAGCCGATGTTCCGCAGGCTGCTCGGCGACGGCGGCGAGCTGGGCATCTCCCTGTCCTACGCGGCGCAGGCCGAGCCCAACGGCATCGCGCAGGCGTTCCTGATCGGCGCCGAGCACATCGCGGGCGAGCACAGCGCGCTCGTGCTGGGCGACAACATCTTCCACGGCCCCGGCTTCGCCGCGGTGTTGCGCGAGGCCATCGACGGGCTGGCGCGCGGCGACGACGGTGCCGTGCTGTTCGGTTACCCGGTGCGCGATCCGGAGCGGTACGGCGTCGGGGTCGCCGACGCGGCGGGTCGGCTCGTCGACATCGAGGAGAAGCCGGCCAAGCCGCTCTCCAACCGCGCGATCACCGGGCTCTACCTCTATGACGACCAGGTCGTCGACATCGCAGGCTCGCTCGCGCCGTCGGCCCGGGGCGAGCTGGAGATCACCGACGTCAACCGGGCCTACCTCGACAAGGGGCAGGCCCGCCTCGTCGACCTCGGCCGCGGCTTCGCCTGGCTCGACACCGGCACCCACGACTCCCTGCTCGAGGCGGGCCAGTACGTCCAGGTGCTCGAGCACCGCCAGGGCGTGCGGATCGCGTGCATCGAGGAGGTGGCATTGCAGCAAGGCTGGATCGACGCCGATGCCTGCCACGCGCTCGGCGCCGCGCAGGGCAAGTCCGGTTACGGCGAGTACGTGATGAGCGTGGCCGATTCCCACCGAATTGGAGTAAGGGAGTGACCGGACGTGCCGAGCGGGGTGACGCGGTGACCGAGGGCTCCGACGGTAGGGTGCCGCACGTGGCTGAACCCCAGGGCGACATGCCGTCGACGGCGTCCACCGCGTACGCCGAGCGGCTCACACAGCTCTCCGGTGCCCGTTGGAAGCGCGTTCTCGACGTGCAGGCCCCGTACCGGTGGAACCTCCGGAGGCTGCTCGGCACCCGTCGCACGCTCGACGTGGGCTGCGGGATCGGCCGCAACCTGGTCAACCTGCCTGCCGGCAGCGTCGGGGTCGACCACAACGAACATTCCGTGCAGGCCTGCCGCGATCACGGCCTCACCGCGATGACATCCGGCGAATTCCTCGCGGAAACACCGGATGTTCGCGGACGGTTTCCCGCAATGCTGGCCGCGCACCTCATCGAACATCTCCCGGAAGACGGGGTGCTCGATGTGATGGGGCCGTACCTGCCCTATCTGGAACCGGGTGCCACGGTCGTGCTGATCTGCCCGCAGGAACGCGGATTCGCCTCCGACGCCACGCACACGGTGTTCACCGATCAGGCGCGGCTGGCGAAGCTGTCCGGGGAGATGAACCTGAAGGTGGTCAAGCAGTTCTCGTTCCCGCTCCCGCGGTTCACCGGGCGCGCCTTCACCTACAACGAGTTCGTCACCGTCGCCACGGTGCCGCCGGTCCGATGACCACAGAGGACCTGCAACGGGTGGCACCGGTGACGCAGCCCGTCGTGCCGGCACCGGGTTCGGGACGCCTGCTCGTCGCGCTCCCCGCCCTCAACGAGCAGGACAGCATCGCCCGCGTCGTCAACGAGGTGCGGCGGGCGCAGCCACAGGCCACCATCCTCGTGGTCGACGACGGCTCCACCGACGCCACGGCCGAGCGGGCCGCCCGCGCCGGCGCCGAGGTCATGCGGCTGCCGTTCAACCTCGGGGTGGGCGGCGCGATGCGCGCCGCGTACCGCTACGCACGTGACTCCGGGTTCTCCTACGTCGTGCAGGTCGACGCCGACGGCCAGCACGACCCGAGCGAGATCGCCAACCTGCAGGCCGTCACCGACGCCGACGTCGTCATCGGGGCGCGGTTCGCCGGCCGCGGCGACTACTCGGTGCGCGGGCCGCGGAAATGGGCCATGCGCCTGCTCTCGGCAGCGCTCAGCCGCATCATCGGCACCACCATCAAGGATCCGACGTCAGGGTTCCGGCTGGTCAACGAGCGCGCGCTGGCGCTGTTCGCCGAGCACTACCCGGAGGAGTACCTCGGCGACACCGTCGAGGCACTCGTCATCGCGCACCGCGCCGGCCTGCGCATCCAGCAGGTGCCCGCCGTGATGCGTCCCCGCGAGACGGGCACGGCCAGCACCAACCCGCTGCGCTCGGCCGTCTACCTGCTGCGGGTCATCGTGGCCGTGGGTCTGGCGCTCATCCGCCGGCTCCCCAGGGACGGGCGTGATCACTGATGCCCAGCACCCGCCTCACCATCTTCTCGGTGATCGTCGCCATCGCGGCGCTGGTACTCGTCTTCGAACTGCTGCGCAGGCGGCGGTTGCGGGAGAAGTACGCGGTCATCTGGGTCGTCATCTCACTCGGCACCCTCGTCGTCGCGCTCTTCCCGCCGCTGCTGGGCTGGGTCTCGTCGGTGGTCGGCATCCAGACACCCAGCAACCTGCTGTTCTTCTCGTCCCTGATCATCCTGTTCGCGGTGTCGCTGCAACTCTCCCGTGAGGTGGGGCTGCTCGAGGAGCAGTCGCGTCGGCTGGCCGAGGAGGTCGGCTCGCTGCGGTTGCGCGTCGACGCGCTGGAGGAGGGCCGCTCCCGCACCGGGGCCGTGGGCTCCGGGGAGCCGCACCCGGCCGAGCTGGACGGTGTGGCGAAGCCGGCTCCGGTCACGGTGCCCGACACCGAGTAGCGCGCTGACCTGGTTGGATGCCGGGTCGTGGGTGCCCGGTCGTTCAGCCACATGGTTCCATGTGACACCAGTGACCCCGCCGCGACCGACGACCACTCATCCCCCCACCGGCACCTCGGCCTCCACCTCCACCACGTGGGTCCGCTCGCTGAGCAGCTTGTGCACGTCGTGCACCCGGATCCGGTAGGTCTTCCCCTCGTCGAGGGTGTCGATGGCCTTCCGGTAGGCGCCGTCGAAGAGCGTGCCGACCCCCTCCGGCGCGTACAGCACCCCGCACCGGTCGGTGCTCCACGTCGTCCAGGTGTCACCGTCGGACACACTCTCGTGCACGATCCCGCACGTGATGACGCGATCGGGCGACGTCGAGCTGTTCCGCGCTCCGACGATCATGAAGGCCACGAACGCCGCCACCGCGACCCCGGACCCGATCGCGAGCCGCCGCACATCCCTGTTCATGTCCGGGACGACCCCGGCGGCCCGTGATCGGTTGGGGTGGGAGGTCAGATCAGCCGGCGACCCACGGCCCAGTAGATCCGGAACGCCAGGTTCGCCACGGGCGTCAGCGGTCCGAAGGCCTGCCGGTCGAACGACGTGGTGAGCCGGCTCATCCAGACGGCGTCGGGCTCGGTCCGCTCCGCCTGCAACTGGTGGCGCCGCTGCCGGATGTGGCCCAGGTTGCGCCAGAACCACACCCAGCCCCTGGCCTTCTGCGGGCCCCACCCGCTGACCAGCGCGTAGGCCGCCAGCATCAGCTCGATGAGCAGCAGCATCGGGGCCAGCACCACCAGCGCACGGGTGCTCCACAGCGTGCTGACGAGCATCAGCCGGTTGCGCTCCAGCAGGTACATCTTGTGCGCGTTGCGCGAGAACTCGTAGTGGTGCAGCGCCAGCGCCGTGGGCACGCAGCGTGCGGCGAGGCCGCGGCCCCACGCGCGCAGGCTCATCTCGGTGTCCTCGAGGTAGGCGAAGTACTCCTCGTCGAAGCCGCCCAGCTCGGTCCACACCGCGCGGCGCATCAGCACGCACGCGCCGCTGGCGCCGGTGACGTCGAACGGCTCCGTGCGAGTCTCGGGCTGGTTCATCTCGCCCGCCCACGACAGGCCGACCAGGTGCACCGGGTTGCCTGCGCTGTTGAGCAGGTAGGGCGGCTCGGCGAGCCGGATGCTGGCCATGACGGGCCCGACCTCGGGGCGCCGGGCCTCGGCCACCAGCTGGGCCAGCGTGTCGGACTGCAGCACGCAGTCGGAGTTGACGAGCGCCACGAACTCGGTGTCCAGCTCCGCCACACCGAGGTTGCAGCCGCCGGCGAAGCCGGTGTTCGTGCCGGGCCGCAGCAGCGTGATGCGGTCGTCGGCGGGCACCGCGGCGATGTCGTCGGGGGTGCAGCCGTTGTCGATCAGCACCAGCCGGACGTCGACGTCGGCCGCGGTGAGCACGGACTTCACGCACTCGACGAGGTAGGGCTCGTCCTTCCACGCGAGTACGACGACACCGACGGTGGGCCGGGGGGTGGCGGGGGGAGGGGTCACGAGCGGGCTCCGGTCGTCGGGATGCGGCGGCGGGCGAGGTCGAGCACGACGAGTACGACGGCGGCCCCCACGAGCTGTCCCAGTGTGGCGGCCGTCATCGGCGGGGCGAGCGCCAGCCCCACCGCGAGCAGCACCAGCAGGCCGCTGATCCAGGCCAGTGCGACGCCGGACTGGCGGCGCGCGGCCACCAGGTGGGTCTGCCCGATCTGGGCGGCCGCGCCGATCACGGTGGACGCGGCGAGCGCCAGCAGCACCCACGGATCCGGGATGACGGTGGCGGCGAGGACGACGCGCGCCAGCGTCGGCACGAGCACGACGGCGAGCACCAGCCACACCGCGCCGCCGGCCAGCAGCAACAGCCCGAGCCTGCGGGTGGTGCGCCGGACCGCGGCGGTGTCGCCGGTGTCGACCATGGCGGTGATGGCCGGCAGCAGCAGGGCCTGGACGGACGGGAAGAGCAGCACGGGTGCCCGCAGGATCACCGCCACGGCGAAGAAGCCCGTTGCCGCGGCGGAGGCCTCCCCGAGCCGGGCGTTGACGATGACCGGGGCGAGGTTCCAGGCCCCCTGCCCGGCCATCAGCAGCGCCGCCGACCAGAGCAGCTCGGGCAGGCTGTTGCGCGGAGCGATCGGGCCCACATCGGTGGGCAGCGCAGCGGTGACGCGGGGGGAGCGCAGGAGGAGCACGAGCGTGCCCACGACCGGCGACAGTGCGAAGACCGCGATCCACGCCGTGGCCGACCGGACGTCGGTCAGCGTCAGCACGGCCGCCGTGCCGATCCCGACCACGGCCTCGAGCCAGAACGTGGCGGCGTAGCGCCCGTACTGCTGCGTGCCGGCCAGCGGCCCGCGCACCAGGTAGGACGCCGCCATCGTGACCGACCCGACGGCCAGCAACGCGATCGCCGAACCGCTGGAGCCCACGACGGCGGCCAGCAGCGGCGCCGACGCCCCGACCAGCACGATGGCACCCGCGAGCAGGATCCCGGTGTGGCGCAGCGCGTCGACCCTGGCCTGCCGCACGTCCCCGCCGGTGGCGGCGGCCGACGCGACGGCACGGGTGGTCTCCAGCTCTACGGCGGCGAACAGGCCGCGGCCCACGGTGTTGATGAGCAGGTAGTAGGAGCTGACGGCGGCGATGCCGGTGCCCAGCTCGCGGGCGGCGAGTGCGAGGACCAGGTAGTTGGAGGCGGCGACGGCGATCTGGCTGCTCGCCACCTGCGCGGCGACTCCGGCAGTGCGCACCTTGGTCATCCGATTCATCCGGCCGCACCTGACTGGTCGTCGTTCGGGTTCTGCCGCTGCGGCGCCCCAGCGGGGTCGGCCGGGGTGCCCTGGATCGCGTACAGGATGACGTCCGGGTTGTGGTAGACGACGTGCAGGAAGTCGGCCCGGTCCAGCCCGGTGAGTCCGGGCTGGCGGTGCGTGCCCATCCGCAGGAAGCCCTGGTTGATCATCACGTACTGGATGCCAAGCGCGCGGACGGCGTTGCGCACGGCCGGATCGGTGTCGTAGTCGCGGAACCGCTGGGCGAGCAGCACCGCGTCCGGGCCGATGCGTGCAGCGTCGTAGTGGCCGGCGACAGGTCGCAGCCCGGTGAGCGCGTACATCCACGCCGACCCGTCACCGCGGTCGTTGAGCACGCGCGCGCCCGCGGGGACGAATGCCGCCGCGGCGCGCATTCCGGCCAGCTCCGTGTGCGACACCGCGGGGCCGTCACCGACGTTGCTCGTCATCCGGAACTGGTCCTGGCCGATGTAGAACGCGCGGGTCGCCAGCCCGAAGAAGGCGAGCACCACCAGCGCCGCCGCCACGGCGGACATGGTGGGGGCCGACCGGGGGAGCCGGATGCGGGTCAGCAGTGCGCTCCCGGCGGCGCGCAGCACGCGGTAGGACTGGTCGACGCCGTGACCGACGATCACGGCCATCGGCAGCGCGGCGAGCGCGACGAGGCGCCACCGGTCGTTCCACCACAACCCGGTCACCGCCTTGACCCACGGCGCGTCCGACGCGGCGGTGATCACGAACAGGAAGCCGAAGATCGCGGCGGAGATCGCGACCCAGCGCAGCGCACCCAGCTTGCGGAAGAAGACGAGGCCGATCAGCAGTGCGAGGGCCAGCCCCCACTGCGGTGGTCCGGCGTGCCCGTAGAGCAGCAGCGTGCCGAACGCGTCGGTGACGGTCAGATCGGCCGGCCAGCTGATCGTCTCGAGGCTGCTCGCGCTGGTCAGCGTGCCGGCGATCTCGAGCACCGCCATGACGATCGCCGCCACGCCCGCCACCACCAGCACCGGGAGGTCGTGCAGGAGCGTCCGCGGCTGCGTGCACCAGCGCCACCCGACGTAGGGCAGCGCGAGCAGGACGGCGCTGATCAGCACGGCGGGGTGGATGCAGAGCAGTCCCGCGGCACCCAGCGCCAGCAGCAGCGTGGGGCGCAGCAGCGTGCGCAGACCGCGCGCGTCGAAGACGTCGCGCAGCAGGATCACGGCGATCGGGATGAGCGCCACGCCGGTGGCGAAGGGCAGCAGCGGCCCGCGCCACAGCAGGTCGTAGAAGGAACTGGTGGCCGCGACGGACACGGCGGCCGCACCGGCCAGCACGGGCGACCCGCCGAAGCGGTGGATCATCCCGGCCAGCGAGAAGCCGATCAGGCCGGGGATCAGCACGGTGTGGGCGTTGAGGATGGTGGGGATGTCGGCACCCGTGACCTCGCCCACTGCGGCGGCCAGCAGGTGGTAGGCGTTGGGGTAGAAGACGGAGATGCCGTTCTCGTACCAGTTGACCTTGGCCATGGCGAACAGGCCACCGTCACCGGTGTCCATGATCAGCCGGATGCCGTTGGCGTGGAAGACGGCGTCCCAGTCCTGGGGCAGCGCTGACAGCGACGTGATGCCGCCCAGTATGGCCACGATGCCGATCCCGAAGGCGGCCAGCAACGCGATCCCGACGCCGGTGGAGGCGTAGCTGCTCCAGCGGGCGCCCGCCGGTACCTCGTCCGGGTCGTCGGGCTCGACGGCGGTCGGGCGGCGGCGCAGCAGGAGCAGCCGCACCCCCAGCACCACGGCCGTGACCAGCAGCGCGCCGACCGCGAACGACAGCGCCGACCAGCGCAGCCCGACCTTGGCGTACAGCGGCCCGGCGAGCCCGACCAGCGCGTAGGTGAACAGCGGGGCCGTGGTGGCCAGCCGCCACCGGCGCAGGCCGGCCGCGGCGGCCAGCGCCGCACCGGGCACCCAGATCGCCGCTGCGTACGTACCGATCACCGTGACATCGGTGAGCGATACGTCGGGCAGTCTCATGTCGTGCGTCCCCCGGCGCTGCTGTGGCGCATCAGTCGTGGGCGTCCCGTCGTCCGACGGAAACTCGCTTGCGAGCATATCCAGCGGGGGCTTTCGGCCTCGTGAAGCCGCGCCGCTACCCTCGGTGCCCGTGAGTGATACCGCATTCGACCTCGTCGTCGTCGGCTCGGGCTTCTTCGGCCTCACCATCGCCGAGCGCGCAGCCACCGAGCTGGACAAGCGCGTGCTGGTGGTCGAGCGGCGCTCCCACATCGGCGGCAACGCCTACTCCGAGGCCGAGCCGGAGACCGGCATCGAGATCCACCGGTACGGCGCCCACCTCTTCCACACGTCGAACAAGCGGGTCTGGGAGTACGTCAACCGCTTCACCGCGTTCACCGGCTACCAGCACCGCGTGTTCGCGCGCGCAGGCGAGCAGGTCTACGCGTTCCCGATGAACCTGGCGCTGATCAACCAGTTCTTCGGCAGGTCCCACACCCCCGACGAGGCGCGCGCGCTGATCGCCGAGCAGTCGGCCGAGTTCGACACCAAGGACGCGAAGAACCTCGAAGAGAAGGCGATCTCGCTGATCGGGCGCCCGCTCTACGAGGCCTTCATCCGCGGCTACAACGTCAAGCAGTGGCAGACCGATCCCACCGAGCTCGACCCGTCGATCATCACCCGGCTGCCGGTCCGCTACACGTTCGACAACCGCTACTTCAACGACACGTACGAGGGCCTGCCCGTCGACGGGTACACCGCGTGGCTCGAGAAGATGGCCGATCACCCCAACATCGAGGTGCGGCTCGACACCGACTACTTCGACATGCGCGCGGAGATCCCGGCCGGCACCCCCACGGTGTACACCGGTCCGCTGGACCGCTACTTCGACAACTCCGAGGGCGCCCTGTCCTGGCGCACCCTGGACTTCGAGCAGGAAGTGCTCACCGACACCGGTGACTTCCAGGGCACCTCGGTCATGAACTACAACGACGCCGACGTGCCCTACACCCGGATCCACGAGTTCCGGCACTTCCACCCCGAGCGGGACTACTACCCCAAGGACAAGACGGTCATCGTGCGCGAGTTCTCGCGCTTCGCCGGGCCGGGCGACGAGCCGTACTACCCGGTCAACACCCCCGAGAACCGCACCAAGCTCACCCGCTACCGCGAGCTGGCCCGCAAGGAGGCCGCCAACGCCAACGTGCTGTTCGGCGGCAGGCTGGGCACCTACAAGTACCTCGACATGCACATGGCCATCGGCTCCGCGCTGACGATGTTCGACAACCGCATCACGCCCTACTTCACCGAGGGCAAGGCACTCGCGGGCACCGAGAGCGCGGAGGACTGACCCCGGCGCGGTGGGCTGTCGGGCGCGGGATGCCCGCCTGCCAGACTTCCGAGCCATGCAGGACACCCTCGACGCCCCCGTGACGGCTCCGGACGTGATCCCCGCGCCGCCGCGGCGGAACCTGCGGTGGCTGTGGGCGATCCCGGCCGTGCTGATCCCCACCGCGCTGTTCGGCCTGCACGCGCTCGCCTACGGTCGCTGGCTCGTCGACGACTCCGCCATCACGTTCGCCTACGCGCGCTCGGTGGCCATCGGCGCCGGTCCGTCGCTCATGCCCGGCCTGCCGCACGTGGAGGGCTACTCCAACCCGGCGTGGCTAGGCCTGCTGGTGCTCGGCCGCTGGCTGGGGCTGTTCGACCACGGCGCCTGGTTCGGGATGCCCGATTACGTGGCCTTCCCCAAGACGCTCGCGCTGGTGCTCGTCGCGGGGGCCTTCACCGGCTTCCACGCCATCGCCGCGGCGATCTCGCGCCGTCCCGCGATCGTCACGGTGGTCGCCGGCAGCATCGCCGCGGCGATCCCGTCGTTCGTGATCTGGTGCGTGTCGGGCCTGGAGAACTCGCTGCTGGTGTTCGCCGTCGTGACGCTCGCCGCGGTGCTGGTCCGGGCGAACGCCCGCGGCGCGCTCGCCACCGCCTGGCCCGCGATCTGGTGCGGGCTGCTCGCCGCGCTGGCCGCCCTGACGCGCCCGGAGGGTCTCATCTACGCGGGGGCGTTCCCGATCGCCCTGCTGATCTTCGTGCAGCGGCGGCGGTGGTTCGCTCTGATCGGGCCCGCCGTGGTCTCGGTCGTCGCGTTCGCCGTGCCGTTCGGCTGCTACCTCCTGTTCCGCTGGGAGACGTTCCACCAGTTGCTGCCCACCACGGCCGTCGCGAAGTCACAGGGCCTGCCGACGGTGGCGGGTTTCGCGAAGGTCAGCGAGCTCGTCTCGTACGCGGGCTGGCTGGCCGTGCTGGCCGGCGCCGTGCTCGTCGGGGCCGCTGTGGTGCGCAACTCCCCGGTGCGTGACGGCGTGCTGCTCCTGCTGGTGCCGCTGGGACTGGCGCTCACCGCGTTCGGCGTGCTCGTGCCGGACTGGATGGAGCAGTACCGCTTCGCGACGCCCGCGTGGGCGCTCGGTGCGCTGGTGGTGGGCGTGTCGGCCATCGAGGTGCTGGGCGGGCTGCGGCTGCGGGGACGCGTGGTCGTCGGCCTCCTGACGGTGGCGGCCGCGGCGATCTCGTTGAACCTCTTCGTGGTCGACGCCAAGGTCTTCCGCGCCGCGCCCACGGCGCCGATGTGCATGATCGCGCAGAACACGGGCTTCGAGTTCAACGGCTACCTGCAGATACTCGGGCTGCGTTCCGGCACGCTGTTCGCACCCGAGATCGGGGGCGCCGCGCTCACCGGCACCTCGCTGCTCGTCGACGGGGCCGGGCTCGCCGAGCCGCGCATCGCGCAGTACTGGGCGGCCAAGGACTGGGCGGGGGTGCGCGACTACACGCTCGACGAGATCAAGCCCACGTTCATCAAGGCCCACGGCAGCTTCCGCCCGCAGATGGCCTTCGAGACCGATCCGCGCTTCGTCGCCGCGTACACCTACATCGGCCCGACGCCCAACGAGGGCGGCAACTGGGTGCGCACCGACCTCGTCCACGACGAGGCGACGCTGGCCAAGCTGCGCGAATGGGCGCAGCAGTCGCTCGCGGCCGATGCGGTGCTGCGGGCGGCACCGCGGTCCTCCTGTGGCGACCGACTCGTTCCTGGCGCAACATCCTCGTCATGACCCACTGGGCAACCCGGGGGGTACGCGCGGCTACCCTCGACACCCGTGCGTGACGGGCTCGGCCGAGCCTGCGATGCCCGCGACCTCGAGGAAACAGGGACAACGCTTGACCACCACAGCTGACCCGACCCCTGCTCCCGCACCGGCGTCGCAGCCGGCGCCCGTGCAGCCGTCCGAGCTCGGGACCGACAGCCTGCTGCAGCGCGTGATCCTGCCGCGTTCCGGCGATCCGATGTCGGTGCGTTCCCTCTACATGGACGAGCGCACCGGGATCCGGCTCACCACGATGCCGTCGGCTCCCGGCGAGGCCGTGAAGAAGGTCCTCAACCTGGCGGGCTCGGCGATCGGCGCGCGCAGGCTGCAGACCACCTCCCGCACGTCGGCAGTGGTCAGCGAGCAGAGCGAGGTCTCGTTCGGCGCGTACTTCAACGCGTTCGCGGCGAGCTACTGGCGTCGCTGGAGCACGCTGGTCGAGGTGCGCCTGCGCCTCGACGTCGAGGGCGCCGGTCGGGTCGACGTCTACCGCACCAAGGCCGACGGCTCGCACATCTTCGAGTACGGCGAGGTCGTCAGCGGTCCGGGCCGCCGTCAGGTGGAGGTCGTGCTCGACCTGCGCCCGTTCGAGGACGGTGGCTGGTACTGGTTCGACCTCACCACCGACACCGAGTCGCTGACGCTGCACGGCGGCGGCTGGTACGCGCCGGTCCCGGCTCCCGGCCGCGCGGCCGTCGCGATCGGCATGCCCACGTTCAACCGGCCGTCCGACGCCGTGGCCACGCTGACGGCCATCGGGTCCGACCCGATGGTGCTCGACTCCGTCGTCGCCGTGATCGTGCCGGACCAGGGTACGAAGAAGGTGCGCGACGAGCCGGGCTACGAGGCCGCGGCGGCCCGGCTCGGCAGCAAGCTGCGCATCATCGACCAGCCCAACCTCGGTGGCTCCGGTGGCTACGCGCGGATCATGTACGAGGCGCTCGAGAACACCGAGTGCGAGCAGATCCTCTACATGGACGACGACATCCTGATCGAGCCCGACTCGATCCTGCGTGCCACGGCGTTCTCCCGCTTCTCCCGCACGCCGATGCTCGTCGGCGGGCAGATGCTGTCGCTGCAGGCGCGCTCGCAGCTGTCCACGATGGGCGAGGTCGTCGACCGCAACGCCTTCCTGTGGCGCAACGCCCCGGGCACCGAGCCGCACCACGACCTGGCCGACCGCACGCTGCGCCAGACGCCGTGGCTGCACCGCCGCACCGACGTCGACTACAACGCGTGGTGGATGTGCATGATCCCGCGGGTGGTCGCCGAGGACATCGGCATGCCGCTGCCGCTGTTCATCAAGTGGGACGACGCCGAGTACGGCCTGCGCGCCAGGGCCAAGGGCTACCGCACGGCCACCGTGCCGGGCATCGCGATCTGGCACATGTCGTTCATGGAGAAGGACGACACGAGCGACTGGCAGGCCTACTTCCACTACCGCAACCGGTACATCGCCGCGGCCCTGCACGGCCCCGACAACCCCCGGGCGCTGCTGCTCGACACCATCAAGCGCACGATGCGCCACCTCATGCTGATGGAGTACTCGGCCGTCGCGCTGCAGGAGATGGCGCTGCGCGACTTCCTCGCAGGTCCCGACGCGCTGTTCGCCAACCTGCCCACCGTGCTCGGCGAGGTCCGCAAGAAGCGTGCGGAGTACGACGACGGGCGGCCGCTGGACTCGGCGACGCAGGTGCCGCTCTCCGAGCTCGACGCGCTGGCGGCGCAGGCGTTCCCGGATCCGCCCACCGGCAAGGTCGCGATCGTCAAGGGGCTCGCGCAGAGCATCGTGCACAACCTGCGGGCGCCGAACCCGGCCCACCACGACGTGCCGCAGCGCAACGTCCCGTCGCGCCAGGCGCAGTGGTTCATCCTGTCCCGACTGGACTCCGCCACCGTCTCCACACCGGACGGTCGCGGCGTCACGTTCCGCCGCCGCGACCCGGCACTGTTCCGGGCGATGTTCGGGCGCTCGCTGTCGCAGCTGCGCGAGATCGGCAGGCAGTGGCCCGAGCTGCGGCGTCGTTATCGGGAAGCCGCTCCGGAGCTCACCAGCCGGGAGGCCTGGAACAAGCAGGTCTTCGACCGGCCGTCCTAGGTCTCGTCCGAATCGGAAGGAGAGCCCGGTGCGGGTTCTGGTCACCGGCGGTGCCGGGTTCATCGGCTCGGCCTACGTCCGGTCGGTGCTCTCGGGGAAGTACCCGGCCTTCGCCGACGCCGAGGTCGTGGTGTTCGACCTGCTCACCTACGCGGGTTCGATGACGAACCTGGCGCCGGTCGCGGAGTCGGAGCGCCTGCGCTTCGTCCACGGCGACATCCGCGACGCCGCGGCCGTCACCGCCGTGATGGCCGGCGTCGACTCGGTGGTGCACTTCGCGGCCGAGTCGCACGTCGACCGCTCCATCGCGGGGGCGAGCGACTTCGTCACCACCAACGTCGTGGGCACGCAGGTGCTGCTGCAGGCGGCGCTGGAGGCGGGTGTCGGCCGGTTCGTGCACGTGTCCACCGACGAGGTGTACGGCTCCATCGACAGCGGGGCCTGGACCGAGGAGGAGCCGCTCGCGCCCAACTCGCCCTACTCGGCGTCGAAGGCGGGGTCGGACCTGCTGGCCCGCTCCTACCACCGCACCCACGGCCTCCCGGTGAGCATCACGCGCTGCTCGAACAACTACGGGCCCTACCAGTTCCCCGAGAAGGTCATCCCGCTGTTCGTCAGCAACCTGCTCGACGGGAAGAAGGTGCCGCTCTACGGCGACGGGCGCAACGTCCGCGACTGGCTGCACGTCGACGACCACTGCCGGGGCATCCAACTGGTGGCCGAGAACGGCCGCGCCGGCGAGGTCTACAACATCGGTGGTGGCACCGAGCTGTCCAACCTGGAGCTCACGCACCGGCTGATCGCTGCCGTCGGCGCCGACGAGTCGATGATCGAACCGGTCGCCGACCGCCTCGGTCACGACCGGCGCTACTGCGTCGACTGGAGCAAGATCGCCGGCGAGCTCGGCTACGCCCCGCAGGTCGGCTTCGACGACGGGCTGGCGGCCACCGTGGAGTGGTACACGGAGCACCGGTCGTGGTGGGAGCCGCTCAAGCACGGGAGCAGGGTGTGACGACGATGAAGGCCGTCGAGCTCGGCATCGCCGGGGCCTGGACGTTCGAGCCCGCCGTCTTCCCCGACAGCCGCGGCGCGTTCGCCGCCCCGTTCCAGGGCGCCCCGTTCCGCGAGGCACTGGGGTTCGACCTCACCGTCGCGCAGACGAACCAGAGCATCTCGGCGCGCGGGGTGATCCGCGGCATCCACTACTCCGACGTCCCGCCGGGCCAGGCCAAGTACGTGTACTGCCCGCGCGGCGGGGTGCTCGACGTGATCGTCGACATCCGGGTGGGGTCGCCGACGTTCGGGGAGCACGTCGTGGTCGCGCTCGACGCCGCGTCCTGCCGCGCGGTGTACGTGGCAGAGGGGCTGGGTCACGGGTTCGTCGCGCTGGAGGACGACTCGGTGGTCTCCTACCTGTGCTCCACCCCGTACAACCCGGTGGCCGAGCGGGGTGTCTCGCCCCTCGACCCGGCGCTCGCGCTGCCGTGGCCTGCCGGCATCGAGCCGATCCTCTCGGAGAAGGACGCCCAGGCGCCGACGCTGGCCGCCGCCGGGGCGGCGGGGCTGCTGCCCACCTGGTCGGACTGCACCGAGCACTACGCGGCGTTGCTGTCGCGATGATCTGCGAGCCACGATGACCTGCGAGCCACGATGACCGGCGGAGCGCGGTAGTGGCGGCGCCCGTGCGGGTGCGGCCGGCGCCGGGCATCCGCGTGCCGCCGCCGTCCCGGATCGCGGAGCGGGTCGTGCGCGGCGCCCTGTTCGGGGTGCTCGCCGGTGGGCTGGTGTTCGTCGGACGGCTGTCCGGGGTGCTCGACGGTTTCGCCGGGCTGGCCGTCGCCGTGCTGCTGGTACTGCTCGTGCCGATGTCGCGCGAGCTGTCGCGGCGGGTACTGCTCGGGGGTGCGCTGGTACTGGGCTGGACCCAGGTCGGCTGGTGGTGGGCGCTGCCCGTCGGCTCGCTCGGACGGGTCACGCTCGCGCTGACCGTGCTCGCCGCGGCGTTGGGCGCCTGGGTGGGTGCCGGTGCCCGACCGGCCGGGCGGGCGCGCCTGCTCCTGCCCCGGGTGCGCCTGGTTGACCTGCTGGTGCCCGGGAGCGCCGGATTCGGTGCGGTGGTGCTCCTGCCGTGGCTGCAGGGCCGTTCGGCCATGCCGACGCTCGGGCTGCTGATGACCGGCTGGGACCACTCGGCCCACTTCAGCATGGTCCACATGATCCGCACCTACGGCGTCACGGTCGACGCGCTGCCGCCGCCGCCCGGTGGAACGTGGCAGTTCGCCACCTATCCCCAGGGCTACCACACCGTCGTCGCGTCGATCATGGAGCTGCTCGCCGGGCCGCGGGTCGGCTCGATCGAGGCCGAGCTCGTCGGGTACACGCAGGCCATCGCGCTCCTGCTGATCGTGCTGGTCGCCGTGCTGGTGTCCGGGTTCTGCGCGCTGCCGGCGCTGCGTTCACGGCCGGCGATCGTGGCGCCGGTCGCGGCGTTCGCCGCCGCCGTCATCTACCTCGGGCCGGGCGCGCCCGCGATCCAGGGCGGGTTCGGCAACTTCGTGTTCGCCTGCGTGCTGGTGGTGGTGCTGGCGCTGATCGCCGTCCCGCTCGCCAGGATCTGCACGCCGTTGCACCTCGCCGCGATGGGTGGCGCCGTCATCGGCGTCGCCAGCGGGTGGGTGCTGCTGCTCGCGCTGGCCGGTCCCGCGGTGCTGGTGGTGCTGCTGCCGCTGCGGCGGTCGCGGTGGCGCGCGTCGTGGCCACGGACGGTCGGTTCGGTGCTGGTCGTCGCGGCCGTGCTCGGCGGCCTGCTGCGGATCGCCGCGGTGGTGCTGCGGGTGCAGGCCGCCGATCCGTTGCTGCTCACCGGTGGCATCGTCCGGCCCGGCATCGGCTGGGTCGCGGTGTCCGTGCTGGCCACGCTCGGCGCGTGCGTGCTGATGATCCGGCGCGGCTCCGGCAGCGCCGCGCGGATCGCGGCGCTGGGTCTCGTGCCGCTTGTCGGCGCGGCCACGGCCGTGGTGCTCGCGCTCATGCAGGTGCGGGCCAGCGGCACGATCACCTACTACGGCGTGAAGTTCATGACCGGGCTCGTGGTCGTGCTCCTGCCGCTGCTCATGGTGCCGGTCGCGGTCGCCGTGGCCGAACGCCTGCGGGGCCGCTCGGCGTCCGGGTTCGTCGCGGGCGGGCGCCGGTTCGTCGGGGCGGCCTGCCTCGCGCTGGCCGCCACCCAGATCTTCGGGCTCGCCGCGCCCGATCGCACCGCCATCGGGCTGCCGTCGGAGGCCCCGGGAGCCAGCAACCGGGCAGCGCAGCTCCGGGTGCTCGACCAGCCGCAGGCACCCGCCGACCTCGTCGAGCGGGTGGTGCACCGCCCGGCAGGCACCCCGGCCGAGCACGTCTTCTTCCTCGACGTGCCCTCGGACCGCCACGTCGACCCGCTGGTCACGACGCAGTGGTACTTCGCGCTGACCGACTCGTGGACCTACGAGGACAACACGCTCGCCGGCCGCTACCAGCTCACCGATCCCACGCCAGAGACGTTGACGAACGCGGTGCGCGGGATACTGGCGGCGCGGCCGGACACGTTCGTCGCGCTGCGGTCCGAGGAGGTCGGGCCGCTGCGGTTGCGCCTCGACGACCCCGCTCTCGGGGCCCGCGTCATCGGCATCTGACCGCGCCAACCGGTTGGCCACCGCGCCGACGTCTCGACATCGGCGCCGTGGCCACGGGGTTGGCGCCGTCGCGATCGGCGCGGGTCAGCGGGACGCGACGTACGCGGCGAGGCTCTCGTGCCAGTCCGGCAGCGCGACGCCCGCCGCGGCGGCCTTCCCCACGTTCAGCACGCTGTTGAGCGGGCGGCGCGCGGCCTCCGGCCTGCCCGCGAAGTACTCGGCCGTGGTGGTGTCGGAGACGTCGGCGGGGGAGCGGCCGGCGAGTGCGAACGTGGCGCGGGCGACGTCGGCCCAGGACGCCGGCTCGCCGGTGTTGGTGACGTTGTAGGTGCCGAACGGCGCACCGCTGCCCACCAGGGCGACGACCCCGCGCGCGAGGTCGTCGGCGAACGTGGGCCGCCCGATCTGGTCGGCGACCACGGTGGGCGACACGCCCTTCGCCGCGAGCCCCAGCATCGTGGCCACGAAGTTGGCGCCGCTGCCGACCACCCAGGTGGTGCGCACGACGTAGTGCCGCTCGACCATCGAGACGGCCAGGTCACCGGCGGCCTTCGTGGCGCCGTACGCGCTCAGCGGAGCGATCGGGTCGTCCTCGGTCCACGCGGCCACCGACGCGCCGTCGTGGACGTACTCGGTGGAGAAGTGGACCAGCGTGGCCCCGGCGGCATCGGCAGCGCGGGCCAGCAGGCCGGGCGCGATCGCGTTGGCCCGCCAGGCTTCGGCACGGCCTGCCGGGGTCTCGGCACGGTCGACGGCCGTGTACGCGGCGGCATTGACGATCACGTCGGCGCCGCCGAAGTCGGCCGCGGCGACGGCAGCGGGATCGGTGACATCGAGCTCGGCGCGCGTCAGCGCACGGGCGTCGGGCAGCAGCGCGGCCAGGCTCGCACCGACCTGCCCGCCCGCGCCCAGCACGACCACCTTCACTTCGGCTGCTCGTCCACGCCGTAGAGCCGTGCCCAGTTGGCGCGGCTGGTGAGGCGGCCCATCTCGTCGCGGTACTGCTGGGCCACACCCGGGCCCTCGTTCACGAACCGGCGCAGCGTGCGCATCCCGCGCTTGGTGAGCTCCAGCGCGAGTGCCCGGTCGCGGGTGCGCACCCGGTAGCCCTGCTCGGACATGTCGGCGACCACGGCGCGCTCGAACGTGGAGACGTGCCACCAATGGGCATCACCGGCGGGGACGAACCCGGTGCGGTGCGGAGCGCGGTTGGTGGCCAGGTAGGCGGCCCGCTTGAGCCAGGTCAGGCCCTCGTTGCCGGGCTTGTTGGCCGCGCGCACCACCTGCAGCTCGCGGAAGTCCTCCGTCGACGACGCCATCGGGTGCATCACGGTCTCGGGGTAGTCGGCGCGGATCCGGCGGATCGTCGCGGCCGCGTCGGCCGAGCCGTCCTCGAGGATCCCGGGGCCGTCGAGGAAGTCCTCCACCGCCGTGAGCAGCGTGACGGCCAGGCCGTAGTGCATCGCGACGACGTACCGTCCGAGCAGCTTCCCGAGCCGCTTGGTGATGCGCCGGACCGAGAACTCGGTGTGCAGCGCCGCGGTGATCAGCCCATTGCGCATGTTGAAGTACCGGTGCCACTCGTCCCAGTCCTTCCACCCGAAGTCGGCGTGCCAGACACCGGCGCCGGGCAGCGCGACCGTCGGGAAGCCGTGGGCGCGGGCCCGGTAGGAGAACTCGACGTCGTCCCACTGGAAGAACAGCGGCAGCGGGTAGCCGATCCGCCGGACGATCTCGGCCGGGATCAGGCACGACCACCAGCCGTTGTACTCGGTGTCGACGCGCCGCTCCTGGTTGATCGGCAGCTCCCGCTCGTCGACGCCCAGCAGGTTGGCGTCGTGCAGCGCGCCCGGCACGGGCAGGCCGACCTTGAGCAGTTCGATGTCGGCGTACTCGGCGGAGATGTGCAGCTGGCCGGGGTGCAGCAGGTTGAGCATCTGCCCACCGACGATCGTCGGGTGCGTGGTGCACGCGGCGAAGGCGGTGAGCCGGATGAGGATCTCCGGCTCCAGCAGCACGTCGTCGTCCATCAACAGCACGTCGGCGTGCCCCGCGGCATCGCCCGCGGTGGCGTCGAAGATCCCGCGGGTGAAGCCGCCCGCCCCGCCGAGGTTGGGCTGGCGCAGGTAGCGCAGCCGGGATCCGAGCGCCTCGGCCGTCGCTGCGAACCAGGGGCGCGACTCGACCGCCTCGGTGCCCTGGTCGACGACGTGCACGCGCGCGACGGTCTGCAGCGCCTCGGGGTCGTCGGCGAGCGCCTGCATCGTGTTGAGGCAGTCGTCCACGCGGTTGAAGGTGCAGATGACCACCTCGGTGCGCGGCAGCGCGCGCGGCGCCACGACGTTCCAGCGGACGTCGGCGACGGCGAGCTCACCGACCTCGGTGGAGATCTCCAGCCACATCCCCCCGCCGTCGAGGAAGCGGTCGATGCGGCCCCGGAGCCGGACGGTCTCGCCGGCACCGTCGCGGATGTCCTGCGCGGCCACGATGCGCCACACCTTGTTGGTGTCCGAAGCCATCAGCCGGATGCGGCCGGTGCCGGTGGCGACCGCCTCGACCTCCACCTCGTCGACGGTGGTCCAGCGCTGCCAGTAGGTGGCGTGGAACCGGCCGAAGTAGCTGTTGGTGCTGACGCGCGAGTTCGGCATCAGCTCGACGCGGGTGCGCTCGCGGCGAGCGCCACCCATCTCGACGCGCGAGTACAGGTTCTCCGGGACGACCGGGGACGGTCCGAAGAACAGGCCGCGCTGGGCGAGCAGCGGAGTGGGGCCGGTGCCGTTCGCCGTCGGCAGGCCGGCGTGCTCCGCCGCAGGGGGCGGGCCGGCCGGCGTTTCCGTGCTGTCGGGTGTGCGGAGCATCGAGGCGGCCGTCCTCCGGTCGGGTTCGTGGAGCTGCGTCCATTCTGCGGGCACGGTGCTCACCAGCGGGCCACGGGGTCAGCCTGGCGGATCAAGACCGGGTACCCGGGCGTGGCCGTCGGCGTGCGTGCCGGCGACGCTGTGAACTGTGACGACGGGCTGCAGCTCGGTCATGTCCGTGACCGGCACCCACCGGATGAGCTGCGCGGCGTCGCGCACCGGGTCACCGCTGAGGTACGTGGCCATGCGCTGCTCGGTGACCAGTAGCCGTGGTGCGGCGAAGGGACCCCCGAAGCCCGGCGCGTAGGTGATGCCGGCGCTGGGGTCCTCCTGGGGAGGGGCGACGCGCCACTGCGCGAGCCCGGCCGTGCCCAGCGTGATCGGCTCCGGCTGCAGGCACGGGAAGGCGAACGCCACGGGCCAGTCCAGGATCGCGGGCGTGCCGGGCGGCAGCACGTCGGTCATCGGGGTGAGCCGGGGCACGCGGGGCAGCGACACCAGTGCGGGCGAGCCGGGTCCGGCCGTCGGCGCGTCCACCGCCAGGCGGACGCTGTCGGCTCCCGCGGGCGCCATCAGTCGGACGTCGCGCGGGTCCGCGGCCGCCACGGTCACCGGCGTGCGCGCCAGCACCCTGTCGCCGGTGCCGAACTCGACGGCGAGGACATCGCCGGAGCGGGTGGCGCCCGAGGTGGTGACGACCACCGGGAGCGTGCCGTCGCGCTGGGCGGGATCGAGCTCGAACCACGCGGTGTCCGACGTGCCGGCCACCGCGATTCCCGGCAGGGTCCGACTCCCGATGTCGACGGGCCGCTCCAGCAGGCGCGTGCCGGTACCGGGCCGGGACGGGAGCAGGCCCGCGGCCGGGTCGGTCTCGACCGACAGCTCTCGCTGCAGCCCGCAGGGGTTGCCGCCCAGCGTCGCGACCGCGTCCGAGGCCAGCGTGTAGGTGTTGCGGTGGGTGATCGCGATGCGGGCGAACGTGCCCAGCTGCAGCGCCAGCACCAGTATCAGCAGCAGCGCGACGAGCGGGCCCGGAGCGGGCACCACCCGTGGCACGGGGACCGCCGTGGCACCACCGGAGCGCAGCCAGGCGGCCCGGCCGAGCAGCACCAGCACCACCGCGAGGCCGGCGACCACGGCGATGGTGGCCACCGGCGTGCCGGCGAGCCGCGCGACCCCGGTGCTGAACGTCGGGGTGAACCAGTTGGAGACATACGGCCAGGTGTTCTGCCCGGCGAGCACGAGCGCGCCGACGCCGGTGACGGCGGCGAGCCCCGCGACGTGGCGCCGCGGCCGGTCCCGCAGTGGCGTGGCGGCGAAGGTGATCATCCCGAGTGCGAGGACGGCGGCGCCGTACCCGGCGAGGTCGCCGAAGTGCTGCGTCCACTTCGTCGGGGTCGCGGTCATGACGGCGACCATCAGCAGCAGGCCGAGCACGAGCCGCCGCGCCGGCCCGGTGGCGATGCCGGCCCGGACCTTGCGCAGCGTCCACAGGACGCCTGCCGCCGCGAGCAGCGTCAGCAGGACCGCAGCCCGCCTGCCGATCGCGCCCTGGAAGGAGGACTCCAGCAACGTCGAGTAGCGCAGGTACTCCTGGTACCACTCGGCGCCGCCGCCGATCAGCGCGCGCACCCGGGTGGCCTCCAGCATCGAGGCCAGGCTCTGGTCGGACACCATGAGGAACACGGCGGCGGCGGGGGCGGCGACCAGCGCGGCGATCAGCGCCGCGAGGTTCAGGTCGGTGCGGGCCCGCAGCATGCGCAGCAGCGGCAGCGCCGCGGCGAACACCGGCACGAACGCCATCAGCCCGCCGGGCGTCACGGCCGTCGTGACGCCCGCGAGCAGGAGCCCGACGATCAGCGGCACCACCCGGCGGGTGGCCAGCGCCCGCTCGACGGCGACGAAGACGGCCAGCGCACCCACGGTGACCCAGGGCTCCGGCCGCAACCCGAGGTTCAGCGGCACCCACCAGGTGGCGAACGCCATGGCGAGCAGCCACGGGGCCGCGCGCCGGGCCCGGCCTGCGGTGAAGCGGCCGAGCCGGGGCAGCACGAGCCGGGCGAGCATTCCCCAGCACAGCAGCCCGAGCAGGGTGGACGGCAGCCGCATCCAGAGCGTCGACGGCGAGATGAGCGACCACAGGTAGTACAGCTCGTCGAACCAGCTGAACGGGGCTTCCGGGGCATTGAGCCATCGGTAGACGTTGCCGACGAAGCCGTTGCTGCCGCGGCTGCGGACGATGCCCGCGATGTAGCCGTCGTCCACCGTGACGGCGCCGATCACCCACCAGCCGAGGAGCACGAGCGCGACAGCACCGTCGACCGGGCGGGGCCGCCACCAGCGGCGGGGCAGCAGCCGGACCGGGGCCGTCACCCTGCGGTCGACGCGGCGCAGCGCGACGAGCATGCCGAGCAGCGCGAGCACCCCGACGGCGGCGATCGCGAGCTTGAGCGGCGAGATCGTGGTCTGGAAGCGCGTGTCGGTGGTGAGGGCGAGCGACACCCCGCCCGTCTCGTCGGTGAACGCGCCCGCGACGTCGGGGCGCATGTCGCCGTCATGGTGCAGCACCTCCGCGCCGTCCACGAGCACGGTGGTGCGGGCCGGATCGGACTGGACCGTGACCACGCAACTGTCGTTCGGCAGCGTGACGGTGCCGAGGTCCAGGCCGGCGCTCGCGATGTGCAGGTGCGTGCCCGTGGTGGTGATCCGCAGCCCGGCCAGCGGCTGCGCGGCCGGGTCCGGGCGCGGTGGAACGGTGGTCAGCAGGACGCGTTCGGCACTGCTCGGCGGGCCGCCGGGCTCATCACCCGCGAGCGCGACCGCGCAGCCGACCGTGGCCGTCAGCTCCACCGGCTGGTACGGCATCAGGGGGATGGCGGCGGGGCCCTGCGCGGCCGTCCAGTTGTAGCGGACGATCGGCTGCTCCACCGGTGCGAACGGGAACAGCACGGCGGCGACCACGGCGATCAGGCCGAGCACCCACACCCAGCGGCGGGGATCGCGGGCGGTGGGCCGGATCGGACCAGGACCGGCGGGCTCCTGCGGTGCGTCCGGCTCGGGCGGGGGGACCGACCGCGCAGGGGAGAGCACCGCGCCACCATAGTGAACCGGATCGGGGGACCTGCCGGGCCTCCCGCGACGTCAGCAGGGTGGCCCCCTGACGTCCGGTGACCGGCCCTCGGCACCGCGCCAACCCAGTGGCCTCGGCGCCGATGTCGGGACGTCGGCGCGGTGGCCAACCGGTTGGCGCGGTGGGTTGGGCGGGGCGAGTGGCCCCCTGCGCGCCGCGCGCGATCCACGGGCGGCGATTCCGGCGGCCACCGGGCGCGGGGCATGATCGAGGTATGACGACGCTGCCGCTCAGCCCCGATGAACTGCTCAGCACCACCCGCTCGGTACGCAAGCGCCTCGACCTCGACCGCGAGGTGCCGATCGAGCTGATCCGCGAGACGCTCGAGGTGGCCCTGCAGGCCCCGACCGGGAGCAACCAGCAGGGCTGGCAGTGGCTCGTGATCACCGACGCCGAGCTGCGCGCGAAGATCGGCGAGTACTACAAGGAGTCGTTCGACGCCTACTACTACTCGGAGACCCGGCAGGCCCGCAACGCCGAGGGCACCGCGGAGCGCCAGGCGACGCAGGCGCGCATCGGTGCGTCGTCGCTCTACCTCTCGGAGAACATGGGCCGGGTGCCGGTGCACGTCATCGCCTGCATCACGGCCGCGGAGGAGCTGCCGGCGAGCAACCAGGCCGGGCTGTGGGGATCACTGCTCCCGGCGGCGTGGAGCTTCCAGCTCGCCGCGCGCGCCCGTGGACTCGGTTCGGCGTGGACCACACTGCACCTGAAGTACGAGAAGGAGATCTCCGAGCTGCTCGGGATCCCGCCGCACGTGCGCCAGGGCGTGCTGCTGCCCACCGCCTACTTCACCGGTGAGACGTTCAAGCCCGCGCCCCGCGAGCCGATCGACACCGTGCTGCATCTCGACCGCTGGTAACGACAAGCATGTAGTTGCCCCCCGTGTCCAATCGGTAGCGGCATTCGGCGGGTCCACGGCCGTTTCGACCCCGATCGGCCGAAGATCGAGTGAGCAGAACGTGACGGATCATGGCGAACCGGTACGTTCCGAGTGTCACTCGCACCGCTGGTGAAGAGCCGGTCGTTGCCTCCATCGTGACGATCGCACGCCCGCAGACCACTCCTTCCGGCACTCAAGCCGCCACCTCCGGCGAGTTCCGGGGTCTCACCGGGTTGCGGATCGTCGCTGCGGCGTGGGTGGTGCTGTTCCACTTCCACTTCACGCCGTTGCCGTGGGTTGCCGAGGTGACCAGCGCTCTGGGGCCGCTGGTCACCTCCGGTGCCCTCGGTGTCGACCTGTTCTTCGTGCTGAGCGGGTTCGTCATCGCCCACACCTATCTCGACCGGCTCGGCCCGGCGCTGCGGGTACGCGCCGCCGCCCGCTTCGTCTGGGCCCGGGCCGCGCGCATCTGGCCCGCCTACGCAGTGGTCTTCAACCTGTTCGGGATGTGGCTGGTCGCCCGGCTGCTGCTGGGTTCCGAGAAGAACGTGGCCTTCCAGTCCGTCCAGCCCGAGTTCAGCGTCAAGGCCTGGGTCGAGCAGTTGTTCATGGTGCAGCTGTGGGACAAGCCGTTCTTCGACGGCGCGTCCTGGGTCGGCGCCACCTGGTCGATCAGCGCCGAATGGCTGGCGTACCTGCTGTTCCCGGTTGCGGCGCTGCTGTTCTTCCGGCTCCGCAGGCTGCCGGTCGGCGTGCTGCTGCTGGGTGCCGTTGCGCTCATGGCGCCGATCGCCTGGTCGTACCTGAGCACCGGCAACCCGTACTACGAGTGGAGCTGGCTGATCCGCATCCTGTGCGGGTTCGGGGCCGGCGTGCTGGTCCAGCTGGCCGTCCGCAAGCTGCGGTGGACGTCGGACCTGCGCAGACGCGCCTCCGTTGCCGCCGTGGCGATCCCGCTGCTGATCGCTGCCGGGCTCGTGCTCGGTGAGTTCGCGGGAGAGGGGCGTGGCGGGGTCGTCATCCTGCTGTTCCCGCTGCTCGTGGGCGCTCTCGCCCTCGCCGACCGCGGGCCGGCGATGCTGCTCTCGATGCCCTGGGCCGTGGCCGGTGGCCGGCTGTCCTACAGCCTCTACCTCGTCCACATCCCGATGTTCGAGATGTACTGGTGGGCACTGCGCCGCTTCGCCTGGTTCGGCACGCACACGATGATGGCCCACCTGCTCGGCCTGGCCGTGCTCCTCTCGACGATCGGTGTGGCCGCAGTGCTCCACCGCATGGTCGAGGAGCCCGCGCAGACCGCACTGCGGCAGGTCCACCTGCCGCGCTTCCACCGCTCCGCGCCGGTCACCGTGTCGCCGCCGGAGCCGCGCAGCGCTGCCGACGCGATGACCCCCGCCGCGATGACTGCTGCCGCGTCGGCAGCCGACCCGGTGGCAGCCGTGCACGCGCATCGTGCGGAGCTCCTCACCGAGCCCCGCCACGCCGTGTCAGCACAGCGCCGATCCACCCTCGCCTCGGTGCTGGTCAACGCGCAGCGCCGACGCCCGACGCACCGCGCCGACCTGATGGCCGACCTCGAACGTGCCGAGTACGTGCGTGCCGGATACCTGCACGCAGGAAGCTGAGCTGGGGAGCACAGCCCTGCCCTCCCCCCGTGGCGCGACCCGCCACTGGGGGAGGACGGTGGGGCCTCCGGTGCGAGACACTGCGTGGCGTGAGCTCGAACGCCGAACTCCGCAGGCTGCTGGCCGGTCCGTGGCCAGGTGAGCAGTCCGAGAGCTTCGCCGTCCACGTCCTGGACGTGCGGGGTGATGGCGCTGCGGACATCCTGCGTCGAACCCGCGAGGTGCTGGCGATCGTGCTGGCCCAACCCGCGGAGCCCCGGCCCGGCGCCGAGCAGTGGCGAAGCCTGCTGCCCGACTGGTTCGTGGCGTCGGCGAGCCGGGGCCTCGAGAGCTGGATCGCCGGGTTCGCGGCCGCCGAGCGGCCGTGGACGTGGTGGAACGGCCGCACGACAGCACCCGATCAGCTGCGCATCGAGCTCGAGACCGACGACTGGAATGCCTCGACGGACTCGCTGGAACAGCTGTTGCGGGCGGCGGGCGCCGACACGGTGGTCGCCGAGGCCTGAACGCGTGTCAGATCGGCAGCTTCCGGAAGATCGGGCGCGGGATGTGGCGCAGCACGCTGAACAGGTACCGCAGCGGTCCTGGTGCCCAGACGAGCTCGCGGCGGTTGCGCACGGCGTCCACCACGATGGCGGCGACGACGGCCGGCGTGGTGGACAGCGGAGCAGGCTTGAGGCCCTCGGTCATCCGGGAGTGCACGAAGCCCGGGCGCACGACGGTGACGTGCACGCCCTCGGGGCGGAGCGCCTCGGTGAGCCCCGAGTAGAAGGCGTCCATACCGGCCTTGGTGGAGCCGTAGACGAAGTTGGAGCGCCGGGCGCGCTCCCCGGCCACCGAGGAGAACGCCACGATCGAGCCGTGGCCCTGCTCGCGCAGCAGCTCGCCGAGGATCACCCCGACCGACACGGTGGCCGTGTAGTTCACCTGGGCCAGCTCGACGGCCGTGGCGACGTCGGTCCATGCCTTCTCGTTGTCGCCGAGCAGCCCGAACGCCACGAGCGCGACGTCGATGTCACCGCCTGCGAACGCCTTGCGCAGCGCCTCGCCATGCGTGTCGAAGGCCTGGGCGTCGAACTCGAACGTCTCGACGGCGCAGCCGTGCTGCTCCAGCTGGGCCTTCGCCGCGTCGAAGCGCTCGGAGGCACGGCCGCCCAGCACCACGCGCAGCGGACGGTCGGACGCGAACGCCTCGACGACGGCCAGGCCGATCTCGGACGTGCCCCCGAGCAGCAGGATGCTCTGGGGGTTGCCCACGGCGTCAATCACGAGTTCAGCTCCAGCCTTCTGGCCATGTCGGATGTGAAGACCCCGGTGGGGTCGACGGAGTCGCGCACCTTGCGCCACTCGTCGTAGCGCGGGTAGCCGCGGCGGAAGGTCTCGCCGGTGGCCCGGGACTCCTTCGCCAGGTACAGCCGGCCGCCCGCGCCGAGCACCAGCTCGTCGAGCTCGATGCAGAAGCGGCTCAGCCCGGCCGTGATCGGGAAGTCGACGGTGATCGTCCAGCCGGGCATCGGGAACGACAGCGGGGCGGCGTTGCCGGCCCCGAACCGCTTGAAGACGTTGAGCCCGGACGCGAACGGCGAGCGCGCGATCTTCTCGACGATCCGCCGCAGCGCCGCTTCCTCGCCCATCGGCACCACGAACTGGTACTGCAGGAACCCGCGCGATCCGTAGATCCGGTTCCAGCCGCCGAACACGTCGAGCACCTGGTAGAAGGCCGTGATGTTCTGCACGGAACCGCGCTGGCGCTTCGGTGCCTTGCGGTACCAGAGCTCGCTGAAAGCGCGCAGCGTGAACCGGTTGGCCAGACCGTTGGGGAAGACGTCCGGGAACGTCAGTAGCTGCGGTGCGTCGAACTTCAGCGGCTCCGCACGCAGCTTCGGCGGCAGCTCGTCGGCCTTGGCGAGCGAGCCCCGCGTGAGCACGGCCCGGCCCAGCGCCGCGCCCGTGGACGTGGTGTCGAACCAGGCGGCGGAGTACCCGTACGTGTCGTCGGAGCCGTCGGTGAGGTGCACGAGCAGCTCGTCGAGGTCGGCGGTGCGGTCGGTGTCGACCACGAAGTACGCCGACTCGGTGCGCTGCAGCTGCACGCTCGCGCGCAGGATGATGCCGGTCAGGCCCATACCGCCGACGGTGGCCCAGAACAGCTCCGCGTCGGGACCATCCGGCGTCAGCGTCCGGACCGTGCCGTCGGCGAGCGCCACGTCCATCGCGAGCACGTGGTTGCCGAAGCTGCCGTTGGTGTGGTGGTTCTTGCCGTGGACGTCGGCGCCGATCGCGCCACCGATCGTGACCTGCCGCGTGCCCGGCAGCACCGGGACCCAGAGCCCGTGCGGCAGCGCGGCACGCATCAACGTGTCCAGGCTGACGCCACCGTCCAGCACGACGATCCCCGTGCCCGGGTCGATGCCGTGGATGGTGGCGAGGCCCGTCATGTCGAGCACGGTGCCGCCTGCGTTCTGGGCGGGGTCGCCGTAGGAGCTGCCCAGGCCGCGGGCGATCACCCCGCGCGGCCCGGCGGCCGCGATCGCGGCCACGACGTCGTCGGCGGAGCGGGGGAGCAGCACGCTGGCCCGGGTGGGGGCGGTGCGGCCGAACCCCCGCAGGCTGGAACTTGACGCGGAAGGTGACATCGCGAGCCAGGCTACCGCTCACGCGAAAACCGGTTTGAGCCTCCACCCGCTGGAACGCCCACGGTGGTGACCATGCCTCCGAAGAGACGAACCCACCAGGCGACGCTGCAGCTCACAGCCGGTGCCGCGCCCGTCATGGAGCTGGGCAAGATGCTCGGCCAGACCGGTGTGAACCTCATGGACGTCAAGCGCCGCTACGACGAGATGAGCGCTGCGCAGCGCGGCGAGATCGTGCCGGTCGTCATCACCGTGTTCGAGGACCGCTCGTTCACCCTGGAGCTCCGGACGCCGCCGACGTCGTTCCTGATCCGGCGGGAGCTGGCCGGGAAGGGCTCGTCGCGCCCGGGCCACGAGAGCGCCGGCACGCTCACCCGCGAGCAGCTGCGGGCCATCGCCGTGCGCAAGCTGCCCGACCTCAACACGGCCGATGTCGAGGCCGCGATGCGTCAGATCGCCGGAACCGCGCGTTCGATGGGGGTGGCCGTTCCGGACTGAAAAGTGCTGCTTGCACGCCCCATCACTATCCTCGGACGCGTGACTGCGCAGCACCCGGAACGACCCGCCATCCGGATCTCCGACGCCGACCGGGAGCGGGCTGCGCAGCGACTCCACACGGCACTGTCGGAAGGCCGGATCACGGTGTCGGAGCTGGAGGAACGAATCACCGTCGTCTACGCGGCGCGCTTCGAGTCCGACCTGGTGCCGCCACTGGCCGACCTGCCGCAGGACCAGGCCCAGGCGCCGGTGGCGTCCACGCCCTCGGGCCCGCCCGTGGTGCTGCGAGCGGGGATGTCGAGCCTGCGGCGGTCGGGGGCGTGGAAGGTGCCGCCCCGGTTGCGGGTGCTGAGCGGGGTCGGGTCGGTGGTGCTCGACTTCTGCGACGCCGACAACCCGCACCCCGTCGTCGAGCTCGAGCTGGAGGTCGGTGCCGGCTCGGTGCGGCTGATCCTGCCCGACAACGCCACCGCCGACGTCGACGGCATGGCGGCGGTCATGGGCACGGTCCGGTGCAAGGTTCCGGCCGGGCCGGTACCGGGCGCACCCCACTTCGTCGTGCACGGCCGCGCGGGCATGGGCTCGGTGACGGTGCGGCGGCGCTACCGGTTCGGGAGCCGGCACTTCTGACGGCGCCCCGCCTCCTGCACGGTTCGCTGTAGCCGCCGGATCGCAGCATGGTGGCTTTCCCAGCGTTGGATCGCAGGATGGCCACCATGCTGCGATGTGGAGGAGCGGGGAGGGGCCCTACAGCTTCCCCAGCTCGTCCTCCAGGTCGTCGAGCCCGAGGCTGCCCTGCGACAGTGCCGCGGCGTGCCAGGCCTTCAGGTCGAACGCGGCCCCGCGGGCCTTCTGCGCGGCGGCCCGCCCCGCGAGCCAGGCCCGTTCGCCGAGCTTGTAGCTGATGGCCTGGCCCGGCCAGCCGAGGTAGCGCACGATCTCGCTGTCCAGGAACGCCGCGGACCGCCCGGAGTGCGCGCCGAAGAACGCCCGCGCCACCGCCGGCGTCCAGGTCTCCCCGGCGTGCAGCGGCGAGTCGGCGGGCACCTTCAGCCCCAGGTGCATGCCGATGTCGATCACCACCCGCACGGCGCGCATCCGCTGCGCGTCGAGGTAGCCGATCCGCGCCCCGGGCAGCGTCAGGTACCCCAGCTCGTCCATCAACCGCTCGGCGTAGAGCGCCCAGCCCTCCGCGTTGGCCGCCACCCCGCCGACCGTCATCTGGTAGGTCGAGAGCCTGCTCGCCAGGTACGTCCACTGCGCGATCTGCAGGTGGTGGCCGGGGACACCCTCGTGGTACCAGGTGCTGATCAGGTCCCACAGCGGGAACCGCTCCGCGCCCATGGTCGGCAGCCAGGTGCGGCCCGGCCGGGAGAAGTCCAGCGAAGGCTCCGTGTAGTACGGCGCCGCGGCGCTGCCGGGCGGCGCGATCATCGCCTCGACCCTGCGCACCGGGCCCTCGATGTCGAAGTGCGTGCCGGACAGGTCGCTGATGGCCGTGTCCATCATCTCCTGCAGCCACCGGCGCACCTGTTCCACGCCCTCGACGGCCGGCCCGTGCTCGTCGAGGTGGCGCATGGCCGCAGCCGGGCCGGATCCGGGCAGCACGACGTCGGCCTCGCGCCGGATCTCGGCCTCGATGCCGCGCAGCTCCTCCCACGCCCAGGCGTAGGCCTCGGCCGTGTCGACGTTCGAGCCGGTGTAGACGCGGGCCCCGATCCGGTAGCGGTCGATGCCGACGCCGTCCGGGGTGCCCTGCGCTGCGGCGAGGTAGTCGGTGCCCAGCCAGTCGCACAGCCGCGCGACGGAGGCGGCGGCCGCGTCCGCGGCCGACCCGAGCTCGACGCGCAGGGTGTCGGGCACATCGGCACCCGCGACGAGCGAGTGGAACCAGCTGCCCGAGCCGTCCAGCCACGCCCGGAGCTGACCCACCATCGACTCGGCCTGTCGCGGCGCGGCGTGCAGGCCGCGGCGGGAACCTTCGGCGAGCGAGGCGCGGTAACCGTCGAACGCTTCCGGGGAGCGCGCGAGCCGGCGCGCCAGCACCGCCCAGTCCTCGACGGTGGCGGTCGGCATCAGCTGGAACATCTGCCGCACCCGGTGCGGCGGCGAGAAGATGTTGCGGACCAGCTGCAGGTGCTCGCCCGCGCCGGACCAGGCGAGCTCCGCGTCGCAGCGCTCGCGCAGCAGCCGGGCGCAGCGCCGGTCGTCGTCGTCGCGGACGGGTGTGGTGTCGAGCTCGACGAGCACGGATCGCTGGAGTTCGTCGACGGCCTGCTGGCCGTCGGGAGACAGATCGGGCAGGCGATCATCGCCGGGATGGGTGCCCAGCACGGTCGCGAGGAACGGGTCGAGGTCGGTGAGGCGCTGCACGAAGTCGTCGGCGAGCGTGCGCACTCCAGGACTGGCGTCGACGGTGGTCACCGCCCCGATCCTGCCGGTGTGCCGGGCCCGGACGCGACCCCGATACGCTGCAGCCGTGTCCGACACCAGCACGGCCCCTGCTGAGATGGGCCTCGTCGCTCAGCTGAGCCGGTTCGTGGCGATCGGTGCGCTGTCGGCGCTGGTCGACTTCGGCGTCTACCACGGCCTGCTGGCGCTGGGCCTCTGGCCGACCGCGGCCAAGGCCGTCAGCTTCATCCTCGGCACCACCACGGCGTACCTGCTCAACCGCCGCTTCACGTTCGCCAACGCGAGCGGCAACAGCCGGTTCGCCGGTTTCGTGCTCCTCTACGGCACCACGTTCGCCATCAACGTCGGCATGAATGCGCTGATGCTGGCCGTGCTGCCGGAGATGTCCCTGCGCACCAGCCTGGCCTGGCTGATCGCGCAGGGCACCGCCACCGTCATCAACTTCGTGATGCTGCGCACCGTGGTCTTCCGGGACACCAGCCCGAGCTAGCTCGCCCCGCCCGGCCGGTTGAAGTGCTCCCGGCGCCCCTCACGCAGCAGGTGCAGCCACCGCAGGAACTCCCGCGGGCTGCGCTTGGTGATCAGGAAGTACCACGCGAACCGGGGCAGCTCGAGCATCCCGACGCGGCGCATGCCCGGCTGGGACACGAGGTAGCCGCGGTTGCGGTAGGTGTAGTAGCGCTTGATCGGGTCGTCGGGATCCTGCGCGTGCAGCCGGCCACCGAGCATCGGCTTGTCGTCGTCGCCGCCTGCCGGGTGCAGGTAGGCCGCGCGCAGGGACGTGCCGAACGTCAGCCCGGACCGCACCAGCCTGCGGTGCATCTCGACCTCGTCACCGCGCACGAACAGCCGCAGGTCCGGCACGCCGACCACGTTGAGGGTGGTGGCCCGGAACAGCGCGCCGTTGAACAGCGCCGCGATGCCGGGCAGCAGCTCGTCGTCGGCACCGTGCTCGATGTCGGCGGCCAGCGCCGCCCGGGAGCGGTGCCACGTGAGCCCGCGCCGGACGGGGAACGCGAGGCGGTCGGGGTCGTCGCGGTCGGCGACGGTGGGCGACACCGCGGCCAGGCCGCGCCGCTGCGCCACGTCGACGAGCGTGGCCAGCACCGTGTCGTCGGCGGCGTGGCCGTCGTCGTCGCCGAGCCAGATCCAGTCGGCCCCCATGGCGAGCGCGTGCAGCATGCCCAGCGCGAAGCCGCCCGCGCCACCGAGGTTCGTCCACGACGGCAGCCAGGTGGCCGGGAGCCCGCAGGACTCCACCACCTCGCGGGCCGACTGATCCGGCCCGTTGTCGACGACGATCAGGTGCGCGATGGGGTGGGTCTGCTTGGCCAGCGCGGCCAGCGAGTCCACGAGCATCTCCGTGCGGTGGCGCGTGACGACCACCGCGACGACCGAATCCGGAGCAAGCGGTTCCCGGTGATCGTTCACCGGGCTTCGATCTCGGCCAGCACGTCTCGTCCCTTGTAGTGGTGCAGGACCTCGCGCAGCGGCCCGTGCTCGCGGATCTGGCCGTGCTCCATCCAGATCGCGGTGTCGCACAGGTCGGCGAGGAACTCGTCGGAGTGCGAAGCGAACACGAGGATGCCGGAGCGCTCCACGAGTTCCTTGAGGCGGTCGCGGGCCTTGGCGAGGAACTCCGCGTCGACGGCGCCGATGCCCTCGTCGAGCAGCAGGATCTCGGGGTCGACGCTCGTGACGACACCGAGTGCGAGGCGCACCCGCATGCCGGTGGAGTAGGTGCGCAGCGGCATCGACAGGTAGTCGCCGAGCTCGGTGAACGCCGCGATGTCGTCGACCCGGGCGTCCATCTGCTTGCGGGTCATGCCGAGGAACAGGCCGCGGATGAGGATGTTCTCCAGCCCGGAGATCTCCGGATCCATCCCGACGGCGAGGTCGAACACCGGCGCGACCTTGCCGATGATCGACGCCCGGCCCCGGGTGGGCTCGTAGATGCCCGACATCAGCCGCAGCAGTGTGGACTTGCCGGCCCCGTTGTGACCGACGAGCGCGACGCGATCGCCCTTGCGCAGCGACAGCGTGATGTCGTGCAGTGCCTCGATGATCGGCACCTTGGAGTCGGTGCCGATGCGGCCGCCCGCGCGGCCGAGCACGGCCTTCTTCAGCGAACGCGTCTTGGCGTCGAAGATGGGGAAATCCACCGCGGCGCGGTCGATGTCGATGCTGACCATGGCTGCCTCAGACCCAGTACGCGACGCGGGAGCGGTAGTTGCGCAGTGCGACCAGCGCCACCGCACAGCCGACGATCGTGATGGCGCCGACGACGATCCAGTGGTGCCAGACGATCGGCTTGCCCAGCAGCGGCTGGCGCAGGAGCTCGACGTAGTGCAGCACCGGGTTGAGCTCGGCGAGCCGCGCCCGCTCGGCGATGGCCGGGTTCTTCAGCAGCGTGTCGTACTGCCAGACGATCGGCGTCATGAAGAACAGCAGCTGGGTGAGGCTCGCGATGATCGGCGGGATGTCGCGGAACCGGGTGGCGATGATGCCGGCCAGCACCGAGATCCAGGCGCCGTTGAGCACCAGCAGCAGGAAGGCGGGGATGGCCAGCAGGACCGTCCAGCTCAGTGGCTGCGGGAAGATGATCACCAGGGCGACCCAGATGACCATGTTGTGCAGGAAGAACAGTGTCTGGCGCCAGGCCAGCCGGTAGACGTGCAGGCTCAGCGGCGCCGGGAGGAACTTGATGAGCCCCTCGTTGGCGATGAAGACCTCGCTGCCCTCGAGGATGCTGCCCTCGATGAACTTCCAGATCAGCAGCCCGGTGGCGACGTAGGGCAGGAAGGTCTTGATGTCCTCGTTGAACAGGGCGCCGTAGAGGATGCCCATCGCCGTGGCGATGACACCCATGCTGATGCTGATCCACAGCGGGCCGAGCACCGAGCGGCGGTAGCGCTGCTTGATGTCCTGCCAGCCGAGATAGCCCCACAGCGGCCGTTGCTTCCAGCCCTGGGAGAGATCGCCGAACGCGCGACGCCAGCTTCGTGAGTCGCCGTCGTCGGCGATGACAGGACGCGCTGGGGTCACGTCCTCGGCCCGGTCGTCGCCGGTGGTCATCGTCGGGGCCACTCGGCGAGGGTACCGGCGGGCCGATCCGCGGCTGTGGGCGGTGCAGGGCGGATGCCGCGGCAGCCACCCTGCACCGCTGCTGCCACTACAGGTACTGCCCGGTGCCGCGCCCGATTCCGCCCTCGGCACCCGGCTGGGCCGACATGCCGGGCGGCAGACCCTTGCGCATCTGCTCCAGCTGGGCGCGCGCCGCCATCTGCTGGGCGAACAGGGCGGTCTGGATGCCGTGGAAGAGCCCCTCGAGCCAGCCGACGAGCTGCGCCTGCGCGATCCGCAGCTCCGCGTCGGACGGGATGGCGTCCTCGGTGAAGGGCAGGCTGAGCCGGTTGAGCTCGTCGCGCAGCTCCGGCGCGAGGCCCTCCTCCAGCTCCTTGATCGAGTTCTCGTGGATCTCCTTGAGCCGCGCGCGGCTGGCCTCGTCGAGAGGTGCGGCGCGCACCTCCTCGAGCAGCTGCTTGATCATCGTGCCGATCCGCATGACCTTGGCGGGTTGCTCGACCATCGATCCGATGCCCTGCCCCTCCCCGTCGTGGTCGTCCGAACGCGGCACCGAGGTCATGCCGACCGGCTGACCGTCCGGCCCGATGACCATGACGTGCTGGTCTCCGTTGTCCTGATCCGATGGCTGGGTCATGATCCTCATATCCCTGGTGACCACGCTGCGTGGCCGCCTCGTCACTGATCGATTAGGTGGCATCGTTACCGTATCGGGATGGCGTACGACGTCGCGCGGGTACGCGGGCTCATTCCAGCTCTTGGTGACGGTTGGGTGCACCTCGACCCGGCCTCCGGGATGCAGCCCTCCGAACAGGTGGTCTCGGCCTTCAGCTGTGCGTTCCGATTGCCCAGGGCCGTGCCGGGGGCACCGTTCGCGGCCTCCCGGCACGCGGCGCTGGTCGAGGACGGCGCGCGGGAGGCGATCGCCGACCTCGTCGGGGCCGATCCGCGCGGTGTCGTCCTCGGCCCGGGCTCAGCGGTCCTGCTGCGCCGGCTGGCCGACGCGCTGGGCGAGACGTGGATGCTCGGCGACGAGATCGTCGTCTCCCGGCTCGATGACGACGCCAACGTCACGCCTTGGGTGCGCAACGCCCATCGCCACGGCGTCGGCCTGCGCTGGGCCGAGATCGACATCGAGTCGTGCGAGATGCCGCTGTGGCAGTTCGACCGGCTGCTCACGCGCACGACGAGGGTCGTCGCGCTGACGGCCGCGTCGGCGCAGGTGGGAACGTGCCCGGAGATCCCCGCGATCGCCGATCGGACGCAGGCGAACGGCACGCTGCTGGTGGTCGACCTCACCGCCGCCGCGGCGTTCGAGCCGATCGACCTCGACGAGCTGGGCGCCGACGTCGTCGCGCTCGACGCCGCTGCCTGGGGCGGCCCCGAGGTCGGTGCGCTCGTCTTCCGGACGCCTGCGCTGCTGGACCGGCTGCCGTCCTGCTCGCTGGACCCGTTGGCCCGGGGGCCGCTCCGGCTGGAGCTCGGCCCGCAGTCCGCACCCCAGCTCGCCGCGCTGGTGGCGTCGATCGAGCACCTCTCCGACCTCGTCGAGCCGGACCCGGGGCAGGCGCCGTCCCGTCGCGAGCGGCTGCGCACATCGCTGGCGGAGTGCCAGTCCTACCAGTCGGACCTGCTCCACGACCTGCTCGTCGGACTCGGTGGCACCGAGGTCACGGTGCTCGGTTCGCCCGAGCAGCGCATCCCGCTGCTGTCGCTGACGCACCCGGTGAAGGCGCACGACGTCGTCGAGCACCTGGCACACCGGGGCATCTGCGCGATCGCCGATCCCGGTGACCAGGGCGTGCTCGCCCACCTCGGCACCGCGGAGGTCGGCGGCGCCGTGCGGATCGGGCTCGCGCCCTACACCACTCGCGCCGAGACCCGGGCGCTCGTCGCGGCGCTCGCCGAGCTCGGCTGAAGCGGCTCTGCGGGGGCGCTGCGAGGGTCAGCCGCGCCCGCCGGGCGCCACCAGCAGCAGCTTCCCGACGACACCGCCGCCGTCGAGCTGCGTGTGGGCGCGCGCAGCCTCCTCCATCGGGATCCGGTCGTGCACGACCGGCCGGATGCTGCCGTCGGCGAACAGCGGCCAGACGTGCTCACGAACGCCTGCGATCACCACACCCTTGCCGTTGGGGCCCTCGACGGGACGGGCCCGCAGGCCCATCGCCGTGACGGAGCCGCGCTTGCCCATCAGCGCGCCGAGGTTCAGCTCGGTCTTCACCCCGCCCTGCATGCCGATGATCATCAGCCGGCCGTCCATCGCCATGGCCGCGACGTTGGCGGCGAACCCGGCGGCGCCCATGTTGTCGAGGATGACGTCGGCGCCGTGCCCGTCGGTGGCCTTGTGCAGCTCGGCCGCGATGTCGTCGTGGTAGTCGATGACGATGTCGGCGCCCAGCTCGCGGCAGCGCTCCAGCCGGTCGGGGGCCCCGGCCGTGGCGGCGACCCGTGCTCCGAGCGCCTTGGCGAGCTGGATGGCGTGCGTGCCGATGCCGCTGGTGCCGCCCTGCACGAGGAACGTCTCGCCCGCGGTGAGCCGGCCGCCCTGCACGACGTTGGACCACACCGTGCAGACCACCTCGGGCAGCCCGCCCGCGCTGACGAGATCGACGCCCGGCGGCAGCGGCAGCACCTGTGCCGCCGGCACCGCCACCTTCTCGGCGTACCCGCCCCCTGCGAGCAGTGCGCACACCTCGTCGCCGACGCTCCAGCCGGTGACACCCTCGCCGATCTCGGCGATCCGGCCCGAGCACTCCAGCCCGATGATCTCCGATGCACCCGGCGGCGGCGGGTAGAAACCCTGGCGCTGCAGGAGATCCGCGCGGTTCACCGCGCTCGCGGCGATGTCGATGACAACCTGGCCCTGGCCTGCGACGGGGTCCGGGACCTCGGTCCACTGCAGGACGTCGGGGCCTCCGGGCTCGCGCACCGTGATCGCGTACATGGGGTGGACGCTATTCGCTCGAAGGCGCTGGCGCGATGCGGCACCCTTGCCTGCCATGACCCATCCGGAGCAGTGGCCGCTGCGTGATCTCGTGCTGCGCACCCCGCGTCTCGAACTGCGCCCCGACGACGACGAGGGCCTGCGCGAACTCGTCGAGGTGGCCTACGGGGGCGTGCACGAGCCGGGACTGATGCCGTTCACCGTCTCGTGGACCGACGCCGATCCGGCGTACCTGGGTCGCGGCATCCTGCAGTACTTCTGGTCCAGGCGGGCCGCGCTGGCGCCGGAGGACTGGGGCGTGCACTTCCTCGTCCGCTTCGAGGGACGGGTGATCGGGATGCAGGAGCTGATGGCGAAGGACTTCGCCGTCACGCGCGAGGTCGGCAGCGGCTCGTGGTTGGGCCTGGCGCACCAGCGGCGCGGGTTCGGCACCGAGATGCGGGCGGCGGTGCTCCAGCTCGCGTTCGACCACCTGGGCGCCCGGCGCGCCCGGTCGGACGCCTTCGCGGACAACCCGGCGTCGCTCGCGGTGTCGCGACGGCTGGGCTACCGCCCCGACGGTACGCAGACCGTGGTGCGCCGCGGCGAGCCCGCAGACCTGGTGCGGCTGCTGCTGGAGTCCGCCGACCTGGTCCGTCCGGAGTGGACGTTGCAGGTGGCGAGCCTGGCGGGGTGCCGGGGGCTGCTGGGAGCCGGGGTGGGCGGCTAGCCGAGGTTCACGTTGCGGGCGAAGGTGTCGCACTTCGACGGGTCACCGGTGGTGTAGCCGGTGGTGAACCACTTCTCGCGCTGGGCCGAGGTGCCGTGCGTGAACTGGCTCTGGTCGACGCGGCCGCCGCCGAGGTTGGTCTGGATGAAGTCGTCGCCGATGCGCGAGGCGGTGTCGAGGGCGGCCTTCACGTCGTCCTGGGTGACGCCGGTGATGAGCGGGCGGCCCGAGGCGGTGGGGGTGGTGGTCGCGTGGTTGCCCCACACGCCCGCGTAGCAGTCGGCCTGCAGCTCCAGCCGCACCGAGCCCGACGTCGGACCGGTGTCGCCGGCCTGCACCCGGTTGGACGTCTTGAGCAGGAACTGCACGTTGTGCCCGTACTCGTGCGCGATGACGTAGGCGCGCGCGAACGGCCCGCCCTTGGCGCCGAACCGGGTCTGCAGCTCCTGGAAGAAGCTGAGGTCGATGTAGACCTCGTTGTCGCCCGGGCAGTAGAACGGTCCGGTGTCGGACGTCGCCGCACCGCAGGCGGTGTTGACCGACCCGTTGAAGAAGTTGGTGCGCGGCGCGACGTAGGTCTGCCCGGAGCGGGCGAACGCGTCGGTCCAGTAGCCGTCGATCGAGTTGATGTCGGCCACGACCTCGCAGTCGAGCTGCGTGTTGGCCTGCGCACCCGTCTTGCAGCTGGACGCGATCGCCGACGTGTCGGCCGTGCTGCCACTGCTCAGCCCGGCTAGCCCGCCCGGCAGGGACAGCCCACCCCCGCCGTCGCCGCCCCCACCCAGCTGGCTGAGCAGGAAGTAGAGGATCAGCCCGACGATGCCGAGCCCACCCCCGCCGACGGCGACCCGCCCGCCGAAGGCACCGCCCCCACCGCCGCCCCCGCCACCGCGCTGATCGTCGATGTGCGAGGTGTCGAGATCGGCGTTCTCGTCGAAACGCATGGTGCCTCCTGCTGCGAGCTCGGCGTGATCCCACCACATGCCGTCGGCGCAGGTCGACCGGGCCGGGCGGGCCCGTCACCCGTACCGGTGACGGGCCGCCCAACCGCCTCGCCGCGAGCGGGGGAGCAGCGACTATTCTTCGACGCGGAAGCGTGGCAGAGCGGCCTAATGCACTCGCCTTGAAAGCGAGAGACCCGAAACGGTCCGGGGGTTCAAATCCCTCCGCTTCCGCTATCTGACCAGGCAGAACGCCGGGCGAACGGGCACGCGCTCCCAGTGCTGCCGGTCGGGGCACGCGCTGACCTGCTCCACGTCAGCCGCCGGGGACGAACCGAGCGACCCCGTCACCAACCGCGACATGCCAGTGCAGGTGCTTGTTGTGTTGCTCGTTCCCCAACGTGGTGAGTACCTGGCAACCGCCGTACTGATCAACGGCCCATGCGGCGACCTTCTTGAGGGTGGTCAAGAGCTCACCGGCCAGGTCGTCGGGTAGGTCGAGCAACGACGGGACGTGCTGGGTGGGGATCACGATGATGTGATCGGTTCCGAAGCCGAGCAGAGGTGGGCGGAACGCAAGCGTGTTCTCGGTCTGGGCGAGCACCTCCACCTCCACCTTCACCGTGCCGGGAATGGCCTCGTTGCAGTACCAGTCCGGCCCCATGGCTCGACCCTAGGCGGGGCGCATCGAGGTTCGGACCGGAACTGCTGCTCACCTTTGCCATAGTGAGCGTGTGCAGCAGCATGTGGGCGACCTTGGGATCGTCGTCGCCTACGGCGAGGGCCAGCCCGACTACGGCGGCGTCCACTTCGAAGGTGCCCAGCTCGTCGTGCGGTTCACTGCCGACATCGATCGGCATCGCCGGATCCTGGTCGGTCGTGTCGAGGACGCTGACCTGCTCACGGTCCGCAGATCGAGGCGGACATGGGCGGACATCTCGGAAACCAACCGTCGCGTCGCGGACCGGCTGTTCCACGGTCCGACCCCGTTTCGCGGAGTGAACGGCGTCGGCATCACCATGATCGACGGCGAGTTCGTCAACCAGATCGGAATCGCCCCCTTCGACGAGGGCAGTCGTGCAGCCGTCCGGGCAGCTGTGGCACCGGATGTCGTAGTCGTCATCCATCGTCGCCCAAGCGTTCCACTGCGGCACGCTGATCGGGAGGCGGGACGGCTACGGGCACCCAGAGCGAGTAGCAGTGTCACTGCGGCGGGCCACAGGTCATGTAGAACAGGCCCAAGCAGAGACCGACCGACGTAGTTTGGTCCCGTGGACACAGCCCGCACACTGACTGCCGCCGTGGTGAAGGACGGTGAGTGGTACGTCGCGCGCTGCCTGGAGGTCGAGGTGGCCAGCCAGGGTGAGACCGTTGACGAGGCTCTGGCGAACTTGCGCGAGGCCCTCGAGCTCTTCTTCGAGGACGACGAGGTGCCCGCCTCCTTCGTCCATCCCCTCGTGACGCCGATCGAGATCCGCATCTCTGCATGAGTTCGGCCGGCCGTGCGACGGCCCACATCTCTGGAGGGACGCCCTGCTGACGTTCAACGTCAGTAGGGACGCCCTCCTGCCCCTCGACCCGGCACCGCGCCAACCTGTTCGCCACCGCGCCAACGTCACGGCATCGGCGCCGTGGCTGCTGCGTTGGCGCCGCGGGCCCGGGGCCGCTCACTGACGCGGAGCCGGCCGGGCCGTGGCTGCGGAGCGCTCGCTCGCGACCCGACCGATCGGTGGACCCCGGGTGTCGGCCGATCGACGAGCTCCTGTCGTCCAGGCCGGGGCCCGATCGACCGACGGCTCCGGGGCCCGTAATCCGCGAGATTTGTCCCACACCGGAAGCCCGTCCCACCCGGGGCGGGGGTCACCGGACCGGACATCAGGAGAAGCCATGACCAACGACAACCAGCCCCGCACCGGCAGCAGCCGCCGCTGGATCCGCCGCAGCGCACTCGTCGCCGTCGGTGTCGCCGTCGCCGGCGTGGTCGGTGCGACCGCGGCGCAAGCGAGCCCGGCCTCGACGAGCAGCGATTCCACGATCACCGTCGACGGCGCGTGGCGCACCCTGGCCCCGTGGGCCAGCGAGACCGTGCCCAGCTACACGTGCCCGGCGGACCACCCCTACCTGACCAAGGAGAAGTACGCCCCCGACTTCACGACGCTTCCCCCTGGCCTCGAGATCTTCGAGAGCCCCTACTACCCCGACCGGATGTGGAGGATCGGCGTCTCGATCACCGGGTGGGATCTGACGCCGGATCCGACCGGCGTGCACACGAACCTGATCAGGGGCACGAAGAGCGGGCCGCTGGACTCCAGCGCGACCAACTGGTCGCTGGACAAGGCCCAGTACATGGTCCGGCTGCACTGCACGAGCGACCCGGCCGAAGCGGGCAACCGCTGAGTGCGGGACGCGGCCGCATTGCTGCGCTTCCTGGCTGCCCAGCGGGAGTCGGTGCTCGCCGTGCTCGACGGCCTGTCCGACTCCCACGCACGCACCAGCGTGGTGCCGAGCGGATGGACGCCGCGCGACATGACCGTGCACCTCGCCGGCGTCGAACGCCACTCGTTCGCGTTCGCGCTCGGCGAGCCGCCCACGGCGATCCCGGGACGGGCCCGTGCTGATGTGGTCCGGACCCTCAGCTCCCGACGTAGGCCGCCAGGTGCTCCCCGGTGAGGGTGGAGCGTGCGGCGACGAGGTCGGCCGGGGTGCCCTCGAAGACGATCCGGCCGCCGTCGTGCCCCGCACCGGGGCCGAGGTCGATGATCCAGTCGGCGTGCGCCATGACGGCCTGGTGGTGCTCGATCACGATCACCGACTTGCCGGAGTCGACGAGCCGGTCGAGCAGCCCGAGCAGCTGTTCCACGTCGGCGAGGTGCAACCCGCTGGTGGGCTCGTCGAGGACGAGGACGTCGCCCTTCTCGCCCATGTGCGTGGCCAGCTTGAGCCGCTGGCGCTCGCCGCCCGACAGCGTGGTGAGCGGCTGCCCGATGGTGAGGTAGCCCAGGCCGACGTCGACGAGCCGGTCGAGGATCTTGTGGGCAGCCGGTGTCTTCGCGTCGCCGTCGCCGAAGAACGCCTCGGCCTCGGCCACCGACAGCCGGAGCACCTCGCTGATGTCGCGGCCGCCGAAGTGGTACTCCAGTACCGCCGCGTCGAACCGCTTGCCCTCGCACACCTCGCAGGTGGTGGCGACGCCCGCCATCATCGCGAGGTCGGTGTAGATGACCCCGTTGCCGTTGCAGTTGGGGCAGGCGCCCTCGGAGTTGGCGCTGAACAGTGCCGGCTTGACGCCGTTGGCCTTCGCGAACGCCTTGCGGATCGGCTCGAGCAGCCCGGTGTAGGTGGCCGGGTTGCTCCGGCGCGAGCCGCGGATCGCGCCCTGGTCGATCGCGACCACCCCCTCGCGGCCTGCGACGGAGCCGTGGATCAGCGAGCTCTTGCCCGACCCGGCCACGCCGGTCACCACGACGAGCACGCCGAGCGGGATGTCGACGTCGACGCCCTGCAGGTTGTGGGAGTCGGCGCCGCGCACCTCGATGGCCCCCGACGGTGTGCGCACCGACGGCTTGACCGCGGCGCGGTCGTCGAGGTGTTGGCCGGTCAGCGTGTCGCTGGACCGCAGGTCCTCGACGGTGCCCTCGAAGCAGATCGTGCCGCCCGCCGAGCCGGCGCCGGGGCCGAGGTCGACGATGTGGTCGGCGATGGCGATCGCCTCCGGCTTGTGCTCGACGACCAGCACGGTGTTGCCCTTGTCGCGCAGTTGCAGCAGCAGGTTGTTCATCCGCGCGATGTCGTGGGGGTGCAGGCCGACGGTCGGCTCGTCGAAGACGTACGTGACGTCGGTGAGTGACGATCCGAGGTGGCGGATCATCTTGGTGCGCTGCGCCTCGCCGCCCGACAGCGTGCCGGACGGCCGGTCGAGGGAGAGGTAGCCCAGTCCGATCTCGACGAACGAGTCGAGGGTGTGGCGCAGCGTGGTGAGCAGCGGTGTCACCGACGGCTCGTCGAGGCCGCGCACCCAGGTGGCGAGGTCGCTGATCTGCATCGCGCAGGCGTCGGCGATGTTGATGCCCTCGATCTTGGACGAGCGGGCCTCCGCGGACAGCCGCGTGCCGTCGCACTCGGGGCAGGTGGTGAAGGTGGCCGCGCGCTCGACGAACGCCCGGATGTGCGGCTGCAGCGAGTCGATGTCCTTGGACAGGAAGGACTTCTGGATCTGCGGGATCAGCCCGAGGTAGGTCAGGTTGATGCCCTCGACCTTGATCTTCGTGGCCTCCTTGTGGAGGAGGTCGTTCAGTTCCCTCTTCGTGTACTTGTTGATCGGCTTGTCCGGGTCGAAGAACCCGCTGCCCCGGAAGATGCGCCCGTACCAGCCCTCCATGCTGATGCCGGGGATCGTGATCGCCCCCTCGTTGAGCGACTTCGTCCCGTCGTAGATCGCGGCGAGGTTGAGGTCGTTGACCGAGCCGCGCCCCTCGCACCGCGGACACATGCCGCCGGTGATGCTGAAGCTGCGCCGCTCCTTCACCTTCTGTCCCGCACGTTCGATCGTGACGGCGCCGGCGCCGCTGATCGAGGCGACGTTGAACGAGAACGCCTGTGCCGAGCCGATGTGGGGCTGCCCGAGCCGGCTGAACAGGATGCGCAGCATCGCGTTGGCGTCGGTGGCGGTGCCGACGGTGGAACGCGGGTCGGCGCCCATCCGCTGCTGGTCGACGATGATCGCGGTGGTGAGCCCGTCGAGCACGTCGACGTCGGGCCGCGCGAGCGTGGGCATGAAGCCCTGCACGAAGGCGCTGTAGGTCTCGTTGATCATCCGCTGCGACTCCGCGGCGATCGTGTGGAACACCAGCGAGCTCTTGCCCGAGCCCGAGACGCCGGTGAACACCGTCAGCCGGCGCTTCGGGATCTCGACGCTCACGTCCTTGAGGTTGTTCACCCGCGCGCCGTGGACGCGGATCAGGTCGTGGCTGTCGGCGTCGTGCGGCACCGCTGTGCGGGAGTCCGTGCTCGTGACCATGCTCATAGTGTCTCCCCGGGTCGGGCGCGGGCGCCGTGCAGGTCAGGGTGGCGATCGCCGCAGGCTCAGCGCAGTTCCTGGATGCGGATCAGGTTGCCGGCGGGATCCCGGAAGGCGCAGTCCCGCACCCCGTACGGTTGCTCGGTGGGCTCCTGGACGACCTCGGCATCCCCGGACTGGATCCGGTCGAACGTGTCGTCGAGATCCCGGGTGGACAGCAGCAGGGACGCGTAAGTGCCCTTGGCCATCATCTCGGTGATGATGCGGCGCTCGTCATCGGTGATGCCGGGGTCGGCGGCGGGCGGGTGCAGGACGATGGCGGTGCTCGGCTTGTCGGTGGGGCCGACCGTGATCCAGCGCATGCCGTCGTAGCCGACGTCGAGCCGGACCTCGAAGCCGAGCACGTCGCGGTAGAACGCCAGCGAGGCCTCCGGGTCGAGGTGCGGGAGGAACGTCGCTTCGACGGTGATGTCCATGGCGGTCACGCTAGGGGCGGTGCGATGGCGGGTGCTTCTCGATTCCTGATCGGTCTGGTCACCTGCTTCTCGACGCACGAGGGGATTCCCGGCGTGCCCTCCGCCGCGTTGCGCCGGTACGTGCTCGGCGGCACCCCCACGAGCTCGGTGAAGCGGGTGCTGAACGTGCCCAGCGAGGAGCAGCCGACGGCGAAGCAGACCTCCGTGACGCTCAGGTCGCCGCGGCGCAGCAGCGCCATCGCGCGCTCGATGCGCCGCGTCATCAGGTAGCTGTACGGGGATTCGCCGTAGGCGAGCCGGAACTCGCGGCTGAGGTGCCCTGCCGACATGTGCGCGCCGCGCGCGAGCGCCTCGACGTCCAGCGGCTGCGCGTACTCGCGATCGATCCGGTCGCGGACCCGTCGCAGCCGCGCGAGGTCGCGCAGGCGGTCCGCCTCGGGGGGTCGGCTGGTCACGGGGGAGATCGTGCCACGCCGGACTGCCGTCGTGTCGGACGATCCACACTTCTGCCCCAAATCGGGCGCGGTCCATCCATCAACGGATGCGCGACGGTCCGTTCGGTGACCTGCCGCACACCTGATCGCGCGGCGCCACCCGTCGGAACCCTGGCGCGCCGCTGCCCGTTGCCCGGTGGACGCTCCGGCCACCCGCTCGCAGAGGAAGGCTCGCAACGTGACGTTCCGGCACACGGTTTCCGGTCTCGCGCTGACCGCTGCCGCTGCGGCGGTCGTGCTGCCCGACCGGCTCCGCATCGACCACCGCTTCCCGTTCGTCGACGTCGTGGCCTGGCGTCCGCACGCCACGCTGGCGCTCGGGGCGGGCGCCGCGCTGCTCGCCACCCGACGGGGAGCCCGGCCCGTCGCGGCCGCGCTCGGTGCGGTGGCGCTCGCGGCTGCGCCGTCGGTCATCGGACGGGTGCTGCCGCGTCGCGCCGTCGCGCCTGCGGATTCCGACGGGCCCGGCCGGGAGATCACCGTGCTCGCCCTCAACGTGCTCGTCGGACGTGCCGACACCGGTGCGGTGGCCACGCTGCTGGAGCGGGAGCGTCCCGACCTCGTCGCGCTGCCCGAGGCCGGGCCGGACTACCGCGACAAGCTGTTGCCGCTGGTGGCGGGCATGGGGTACCGGGCGTGGGTGTCGACGGAACCGGGTACCTCCGACGTCGCGTCGGTCACGATGCTGGCGGCGGAGAGCGCAGGCGACCTCGACGTCCGGACCGGGCCGGAGATGCGGCGGCGCTACGTGCGCGCCACCGGTGGGATCCTCGGCAGTCGCAGCTTCATCGCGGTGCATCCGGAGGCGCCGGTCGGGCCGAACCACACGCGCCAATGGCGTGCCGACATGGAACAGCTCGCCCACTGGTGCCACGAACCGGACGCTCCGATCGTGGCGGGAGACTTCAACGCCACCCTCGACCACGCGCTGATGCGCGAGGCCATGGGTCCGACGCGCAGCGCCGCCGCCGGTACCGGCCGCGGGCTCGACGGCACGTTCCCCGTCGCGTTCCCGAGGCGGTTCGGCATCCAGATCGATCATGTACTGGTGCCGGCCGGAGCCGTCACCACCCGCTTCGAGATCCTCGAGGTTCCCGGCACCGACCACCGCGGCGTGCTGACGCGCATCCGCCTGCCGCGTTCCTGAGCGTTCCCGCCCCCGGGTTGGGCGTGCTCAGTGGAAGACGGGGTGCGGGTCTCGCCCTGCCGCACGCAGGAACCGGTCGCGCCACGACGCGTCGTCCGGGATCGGCAGCGGTTCGCGGAAGATCCCCAACGAGCGCCATCGGTCGGCAACCGGTGCCGTGGCCTCCCACATCGGCCGGGCCAGCTCCTCGGGCAACGGGCAGGCCGTCGAACCGAGGTGGAACGCCACGTCGTGGGCGAGGAAGCAGCGCACGATGTTGATCTGCATGAAGTACTCGCTGGTGGTGACGTCGCCGAAGCTGCAGTGCACCACGGCGTCGGGATCGGTGACCTTGCGGGCCGCGGCGCAGGCGGCGTCGGAGATCCGCACGATCGCCATCTGGGGGTCGGAGCCCAGCAGGTCGCCGTCGAAGAAGTCGCGGCCGATGTCGTCCATCGTGGCGCCCGCGAGCATGTCCGGCACCCAGGAGTCGTCGAACGCGTAGTGCGCCACCAACTGGCGGATCGTGCGCGGCCGGTCGGCGTCGGGAACGTCGAACATCGCCGGGATCACGATGTCCCACTGCTGCTCGGTGCGGACCCGGCTGAGCACTTCGACCAGCGTGTCCTCCGCCATGACGAACAGGTCCGCTTCGTGGATCATCAGTCGCCTCTCTCGCTGCTCGCCGGATCACAGCACGTTTCCGGCGGCGTCGAGGTGACACTTTGAGACGCTCGGCGAGGTCAGGGCACGTAGTGCGCAGGGTTCGCGCGCTCCTCGAGCGGCGGCAGGTTCCGGTTCGGGGTGTGCACGAGCGGGGCATCAGCGGGGACGTCACCGCGCACCCGCTTCCAGCCCGCGCGGGCCCGGGGGTGGTAGCGCCGGTCGTGCGGGACGAGTGAGAACGCGGCGTTGACGGTGCGCCCGACGATCCGGTGCAGGCGCGCGTCGCGGGCCGTCCAGCGGTAGCCGAGCTTGTCGCGGATCGCCTGGTCGTACATCCCGACTGTCAGCCACACGAAGTTGCGGCCGATCGCACCGCGCACGAGGTTCCAGACCGGGTCGGGCAGCCACGGCACGGCGACGGGCTTGGGCAGGTCACTCACGTCGAGGACGTCGCGGGTGGCCTTGTTGTCCTCGAGCACGTCGGAGCACATGCGGGCCCAGTAGGCCTGGAAGTCCTCCCAGGTCGCCGGGACCGGCCGCATGCTCATCCCGTACATCCGGTACCACTGGACGTGCTCGTCGAACAGCCGACGTCGCTGGTACTCGGTGAGACCGCCCATGAAGTTCTCGGCGATCAGCAGCGTGCTGACGAAGAACGTGGCGTGCGCCCAGTAGAACGTGTCGGGGTTGAGCGCGTGGTAGCGGCGACCCTGCTTGTCGACGCCCTTGATCCGGTCGTGGTAGCCACGGATCTCGAGCGCGGTCTGCCGGGCGCGCGGGCCGTCGTAGAGCACGCCGCCGATCGGGTAGAGCGAGCGGAACAGCCGCTGCCACCGCTCGGTGAAGAACTTCGAGTGCTCCTCGACGCCGGCGCCGAGCTCGGGATGCATGTTCTGCATGGACCCGGCCCACAGCGCGATCAGCAGTCCACGCCAGTCGCCGAAGTACTTCCAGGTCAGCGAGTCGGGGCCCAAGGGTTGGGGATCCGTCTCGACATGGGTCGACTGCGCCTGGGTCACTCTCGGCCCCATTCTGTTGCTGTGCTGACCACGACCGTTGTCAGTTTAGGAGTGACAACGGTCGTGGTCAACCTGGCCCGGTCCCACGTCCGGCGCGAACGCGCGGGTTCTGTTAGGCAGGAACCCGACGGGCGGCGGGCCGGCGCTGCTGGGTGAGTGCGTCGGGGGACGCATCGATCGGTGCCGGCTCTCCGCGCCATCGGACCCGCGCCGGTAAGCTGACCACGATCGTTGTCAGCTGGAGGTGGCCCGAGACGTGACGGCGGAACCTCGCACCTGGGCCGGCCGGACCCTGAGCGATCGCCGGGACGAGCGCCGTCGCAGGCTGCTCGACGCCGGGATCGACCTGCTCGGGGGCGCCGATGGCGAGGTCATCGGCGTCCGCTCCGTGTGCCGGCGGGCCAAGCTCACCGAGCGCTACTTCTACGAGAGCTTCGCCGACCGGGACGCGCTCGTGATGGCCGTCTACGACGACGTGGCGGCGCAGGCCCATCAGGTGCTCGTCGATGCGGTCACCGCCGCCCCCGACCGGCGCGCGCTGGCGGAAGCCGCCGTCACGGCGTTCGTCGACCTCATCCTCGACGATCCGCGCAAGGGCCGGGTGCTGCTGCTCGCCCCGATGACCGACGCCTCGTTGTTCGGCCGCGGGATCGAGCTGGTGCCCGGGTTCGCCGCGCTGGTCAAGGCGCAACTGCCGGCCGGGGTCGACGAGCCCGAACGGGCGATGGCGGCCATCGGGCAGGTCGGGGCGCTCACGCACCTGTTCATCGCCCACCTCGACGGCACGCTCGTCGTGCCCCGGGAACGGCTCGTGGCGCACTGCGTGCGGCAACTGCTGCGAGCCGGAACCTGAACCCGCCACGACCTGGACGCCGGTGGCGTCAGGAGCCCGGCAGCACCGTGGCGATCACCTTCTCGACGCGACGGGCGCGGGTCGCCGCAGCCTTCGCACCCTCCACCGCGAGCACATGCGCTCGCTGGTTGCTGTAGGTCAGCGCGTCGAACGCCGCCTTCGCCCGCGGGTCGGCGGCCAGCGCCGCGGCGAGGTCGTCCGGCACGGTCACCGTGCGCGGCGCCGTGTCCAGCTGGCCGACCGGTTCTCCCGCCGTGGATCCCTCGCAGCCGCCGGCGTGCTGCAGGCCCCCGCGTCGAGATTGCAGGAAAGCCACTTTCCCGCAACGACGTTGCGGGAAAGTGGCTTTCCTGCAACGCGGGTGGCGGGGCGCTCCCTCAGACCGGGTCGGTCAGGAACGCCGTGGCCGCCGCCATCAGCATCCCGGGATCGGCCACCCCGCACAGCTCGCGGGCCGAGTGCATCGACAGCACCGGGATCCCGACGTCGACGGTGCGGATGCCCAGCCGCGTGGCCATGATCGGCCCGACGGTGGTGCCGCACGGCACGGTGTTCTTGCCGACGAACACCTGCGTCGGCACGCCCGCGTCACGGCAGGCGCGCTGCCAGGCCGCCGCGCCCGGGGCGTCGGTGGCGTAGCGCTGGTTGGCGTTGACCTTGAGCGCCGGGCCGCCGTTGGGCAGCGACTGGTGCGTCGGGTCGTGCAGCTCCAGGTAGTTCGGATGGGCCGCGTGGGTGACGTCCACCGACAGGCAGCGCGACGCGGCGAAGGCCTCACCTCGAGCGTCGAAGCCGCCGGCGAGCCTGGTCAGCAGGTTCTCCAGCAGCGGGCCCGCCGCTCCCGTCGCCGAGCCGCTGCCGATCTCCTCGTGGTCGAACCCGACGAACACGGGGATCACCGCCAGTTCGGCGGTGGCCGCCGCGGCGAGCAGCGCCGAGATGCCGGCGTGCACGGACGCGAGGTTGTCCAGCCGGGGCGCCGCGAGCAGTTCGAGCTCCTCACCGATCCGCGCGGGCGGGGTGACGTCGTGGACGACGAGGTCGTGGGCGGCCACGTCGGCGGGGTCGATGTCGACCTCGCTGGCCAGGAACTCGATCAGGTCGCCCTCGGCGGGGGAGCCGAGACCCCAGATCGGCAGGAGGTGCTGCTGCGCGTCGAGCTTGAGGCCCTGGTTGACGCTGCGGTCGAGGTGGATGGCGAGCTGCGGCACGCGCAGCAGCGGGCGGTGGACGTCGACCAGCACCGTGGAGCCGTCGTAGAGCGCGAGCCGCCCGGCGAGGCCCAGGTCGCGGTCGAGCCACGAGTTCCAGATCGCCCCGCCGTAGACCTCGACGGCCACCTGCCGCCAGCCGCCGCGGCCGACGTCGGGCACGGGCTTGACGCGCAGCGTGGGTGAGTCGGTGTGCGCGGCGAAGACCCGCAGCGGCGTGCCGGTCGGTGCCGTCGCCGGCACGTACCAGGCCAGCACCGTGCCGTCGCGCACGAGGTAGCGCCCGCCCGAGCCGCCCGTCCAGGGCCCGGCCTCGGCCTGCTCGGTGAAGCCTGCCGCCTCCAGCCGGCGGACGGCCTCGCCCACCGCGTGGTACGGCGACGGGGCGGCGGTGATGAATTCGGCGAGATCCTGCGCGAGATCGTCCATCGGCTGCCATCCTGCCTCAGTGGCCGTGCGTGCAGTCGACGTGGTGGTGGTCGGGGCCGGCACGGCGGGTTCGGCGTTCGCGGGCCGGCTGAGCGAGGCTCCCGGTCGCACCGTGCTGCTGCTGGAGGCCGGTGGGGCGAGCTGGCCGCCGGAGATCCGCGACGTCACCTCGTTGGCCGCCACCGACCCGCGCCACCCGTGGAACTGGGCACACCCGGCTCGGCTGCGGGCGCGCCGCTGGGAGCTCGTGCCCCGCGGGCGGGGCCTGGGCGGGTCGAGCGCGATCAATGGCGCGGCGTGGGTGCGGGTCACGCCCGCCGACGCCGACGGCTGGGGGATGCCCGGGTGGGGATGGGCCGACCTGCTGCCGCACTACATCCGCAGCGAGGACGACCGTGACCTGTGCGGACCGCTGCACGGCCGTGGGGGTCCGGTGCCGGTGCAGCGACCCTCGGGTGCGCTGCTGCACCCCGCCGCGGAGCGCTTCCTGGCGGCGGCGGCCCGGCTCGGGTACCCGGCCGAGCCGGACCTGAACGCGGGCGGAGCCCCCGGTGCCGGGCTGGTGCCGAGCAACAGCGTCGACGGCGTGCGGGTGAACGCGGCCATGGCCTACCTCGCGGCCTACCGCGCCGGCGAGCGTCCGGGCCTGACCGTACGGACGGGCGCATCCGTGCTCCGGATCGTGCTCGACGGGACCCGCGCGGTCGGCGTCGAGCTGGTGGGCGGCGAGATCGTCGAGGCGGGGGAGGTGGTGCTCGCCGCGGGGGGGATCGGCACGCCGGAGCTGCTGCTGCGCTCCGGGATCGGACCCGGCGACGGGCTGCGCGCCGCCGGCGTCGCGGTGCGCCACGAGCTGCCCGGCGTGGGGCAGGGCTTCTCCGACCACCCCGCCGTCTTCGTGCCGTTCGCCGACACCGACCCGCCCGTGCACGACGGCGCCCCCGCCACGCAGGCCGCGCTCAACTTCGACACCGGTGCCGACCCGCCCGGTGACGCCGAGGTGCTGCTGTTCGTCCGCCCGTTCGTGGTGGGCGGACCGCTGCACGCGATGTGCCTGCTGCAACAGCCCGACAGCCGGGGCACCATCACCCTGGACGCCGCCGGAGAGCCGGTGATCGAGCACCACTACCTGCGCACCGAGCACGACCGGCGTCGGCTGCGGCACGCCATCCGCACTGCTGCCGAGCTGCTGCGCGCCGGGTTGGGCTCGCGCGTCGACCCGCCCGGCGACGTGCTGGGCAACGACCGCCGGCTCGACGGCTGGATCGCCGCCCACCTCACCACGGCGGCGCACCTGTGCGGGAGCGCCGCGATGGGCCCGGTCGTGGACCCGGACCTGCGCGTGCGGGGGCTCGACGGCCTGCGCGTCGTCGACGTGTCGGTGCTGCCGACCGTCCCCCGGCGTGGCCCCGCGGCAACGGCCGTGGCGATCGGCGAGAAGGCCGCCACCACCGTCGAGAACGAAGTTGTGGTGATCCAAAAGCCCCGTTGATCTTCATAAGTGCGTTCTCGACGGCAGGATGGGCCCATGAGCGACCGGATTGCTGAACTGCTCGCCCGGTTCGGTGCGTCCGATGCCTCGGCGGCCGAGCTGCTGTGCGACGGCCACCCGGCGCACGCGATCGCGTTCACGGTCGTCGAGGCCGACATGAGCGCCCGCGACGTCACCTACGGCGAGCTGAGCCGCGAGTCCGCGCGCTTCGCCGCGGCGCTGGCCGACCTCGGCATCGGGCCCGGCGACGCCGTGGGCGTGCTGATGGGCAAGTCGGTGGCGCTGGTCGTCGCGCTGATGGGGATCTGGCGGCGCGGCGCCGTCCATGTCCCGCTCTTCACCGCGTTCGCGCGCCCGGCGGTGGCGCTGCGGCTGACCGCGGCGAACGCCCGCCTGGTGATCACCGACTCCGACCAGCGAGCGAAGCTCGCACCCGGCGAGGACATGCCGGCCAGCCCGCCGTGGCGCGTGGTCGTCGTGGGTGCCGAGCCGGGTCGCGGCGAGTACTCCTTCGACGCGCTGATGGCCGTCTCGACGCCACGGGACGGGGAGACCGCCGCGGTCGTCGGCGGCGACGGCGTGCTCGTGCAGCTGTTCACCTCCGGCACCACGGGTACCCCCAAGGGCGTGCCCGTGCCGCTGCGCGCGCTGGCGTCGTTCGTCGCCTACCTGGAACTGGGGCTCGACGTCACCGAGGACGACGTCTACTGGAACGCGGCAGATCCCGGCTGGGCCTACGGGCTCTACTACGCGATCCTCGCCCCGCTGGCCGCCGGGCGGCGCAGCCTGTTGCTGCATGCGGGCTTCTCCGCGCCGCTGACCTGGCAGTTGCTGCAGCACCACGGCGTCACCAACCTCGCCGCGGCGCCCACCGTCTACCGGGCGCTCGCGGGCACCCCGGCACCCCCCGGCCTCGCGCTGCGGCGCGCGTCGAGTGCGGGGGAGCCGCTGACCCCGGACGTCGTCGCGTGGTCCACGGGCGCGCTGGGCGTCGAGGTGCGCGATCACTACGGCCAGACCGAGCACGGCATGGTGATCGTCAACGGGTGGGCCGACTCGGTGCGCGAGACGCCGCAGCCGGGGTCGATGGGCCGACCACTGCCGGGCTGGAGCTGTGCCGTGCTGCGCGACGACACGGCCGAACCGGCACCGCCGGGGACGCCGGGCCGGGTGGCGATCGACGTGGGCGGGAGCCCGCTGGGCTGGTTCACCGGCTACGTCGACGACCCGGGGCGCACCGCGCAGCGCTTCACCGACGACGCGCGCTGGTACCTCACCGGGGATGCCGGCACCGTCGACGACGAGGGCCGGTACTACTTCTCCTCCCGCGACGACGACGTGATCATCATGGCCGGCTACCGGATCGGCCCGTTCGAGGTCGAGAGCGTGCTGGTGCAGCACGACGCGGTCGCCGAGGCGGCGGTCGTCGGGATGCCGGACGCGCTGCGCGGCGAGGTGCTGGAGGCGTTCGTGGTGCTGCGCCCGGGCGCCCAGCCGGGCGTCCGGCTGGTCGACGAGCTGACGGAGCTGGTCAAGACCCGGTTCGCCGCCCACGCCTATCCACGCGCGGTCCATGTGGTGGACGCACTGCCCAGGACGCCGAGCGGCAAGGTGCAGCGCTTCGTGCTGCGCGCGCGGGGAGTCTGAGGCTCCCGCTCAGGACGGCAGCGGCGCCGGTTCCTCCCAGGTGCCGGCCACCACGATCCCGAACCGCTGCGCCAGCACGGCGCGCTCCTGCTCGGCGTCGAGCGTCCGTTCCGTGCGGCCGGCGTCGTCGACCTCGGCGAACGCGCCGTTGAGCAGGGAGATCCGGCCGCCGGGGGTGGGCAGGGAGGCGAGGCGGCGGGCGACGAAGTGCGAATCCGGGTCGTGCTGCTGGTAGTGGCACCTGCCGGTGAAGTCGACCAGCTCGCGCGGCTGCGCCGTCCAGCTCCAGCCACGCTCCCAGCGGCCGTCGGAGTGCCGCTCGGCCGTCCACCACAGCTCGCCGTCGCGATGGACCTGGACGTCGCCGTGCTCGCCCGGAATCAGCGGCACGGGACGCAACTGCCCCGACCCGTTGCCGACGTCGACGAGCACCCGCCCCGACGGCGTGCCGACCAGCAGCCGCAGGTGATCGAAGTCGGCGCCCCGGACCCCGTCCGCGCCGACCGTGAAGGCCGAGACCAGCGTGACCTCGTGGCCCAGCTCGCGCAGGAGCGCCGCGAACAGCCCGTTGAGCTCGTAGCAGAAACCGCCGCGACGGCGCTGCACGATCTTGGCGTACAGGTCGTCGACGTCCAGCGACAGCGGAACCCGCAGGTGGATGTCGTAGTCCTCGAACGGGACGTTGCGCACGTGCGCCTCGTGGAGCTCGGCGAGCGTGGCGGTCCGGGATGCGCCGATCCGGGCGAGGTAGGCGTCGACGTCCATGCCGGTGAGCCTGCCTGCTGAACCCGGGTGCAGGTCAACCCCGCTGCCCAGACCGCCGATTTCGCCATCCTGACACGCCGATGTCGCCATTCGAACACGCTGATTCGGCCGTTCCGACACGCCGAGTGGGCGATCTCGACACACCTTCGCGGCCCGACACGTGCTGAGACGGCGAATCACCGTGCTGAAACGGCGACATCGGCGTGTTGGATCGGCGAAATCAGCGGCTGACGTGCGGTTCGAGCTGGTCGAGGTACTGCGCCAGCGGCCCGAACAGCTCCCCGCGCCGTGCGCGCAGCTCGTCGGGGGTGAGCCAGGCGAGGTCCGTCGCCTTCTCCGGTTCCATGATCCGCGCCTCCCCGCCCCGACGCGCGCACGCGACGAACAACGTCACGTAGTGGCGGCCGATGGCGAGCATCGGGTCGTCGGTGAAACCGAGACGGGCGGTGGCGACGACCGTCAGCCCGGTCTCCTCGGCCACCTCGCGCACGGCCGTCTGCTCGGGGGACTCGCCGAACTCCTGGTGCCCGCCGGGCAGCCCCCAGGTGCCGGCGCCGTGCGCTCCGGCGCGGCGCAGCACGAGCAGCCGATCGCCGTCCCGCACGACCGCCCCGACTCCCACCCGAACCTGTGTCACCGGCCTATCCTCGCCGGGGTGACAGTGAACCCGTTCCTCGCCCCGAGCCCGTTGCCGTTCCAGTTCCCGGATTTCGACGCGATCTCCGAGGAGCACTTCACGCCGGCGTTCACCGCGGGGATGGAGCAGGAGCGCGCCGAGGTCGCCGCGATCACGGCCGACCCGCAGCCCGCGACGTTCGAGAACACGATCGTCGCGCTCGAGCGTTCCGGTCAGACGCTGAACCGGGTCGCGACGGTCTTCTACTCGCTGGTGTCGTCCTGCAGCACGCCCGGCATCCGCGCGATCGAGGCGGAGCTGGCGCCGCAGCTCGCCGCGCACGCCGACGCGATCACGCTCGACCCGGCACTGTTCGCCCGCATCGACGAGCTCTTCACGATTCGCGCCGAGCTGGGCCTCGACGCCGAGTCGCTGCGGCTGCTGGAGCGCTACCACCGCGACGCGGTCCGGGCGGGCGCCCGCCTCGGCGCCGTCGAGCAGGATCGGCTGCGGGTCATCAACGCCGAGCTGTCGGCGCTGGCCACCGACTTCGGCGCCAAGCTGCTCGCGGAGGCCAACGACTCCGCGGTGCACGTCTCCGACCCGGCGCAGTTGGACGGCCTGGCGCCCGATGCGGTGTCGGCCGCGGCGCGGGCCGCCGAGTCCCGCGGGCTGGGTGGCCACCTGATCACGCTCGTGCTGCCCACGGACCAGCCCGTGCTCGCCTCCCTCACCGATCGCGGGCTGCGCGAGCGCGTGCACGCCGCGTCCGTCGCCCGCGGCTCGCGCGGCAACGAGCACGACACGCGCGCCATCGTCGCCCGGATCACCACGCTGCGCGCCGAGCGCGCCCAGCTGCTCGGCCACCCGCACCACGCGTCGTGGGTGGTGGACAACGCCACCGCGGGCACCGTCGAGGCGATCGACGCGATGCTGGGCAAGCTGGCGCCGATCGCCGCCGTCAACGCCCGCGCCGAGGCTGCGGACCTGGGCACCGACGCCGGGCACACCATCGAGGCCTGGGACCGCGCGTTCCACGAGGAGCGGGTGCGCCGCGAGCGCTTCGCGATCGACGCCGACGCGCTGCGCCCGTACTTCGAGCTGGACCGCGTGCTGCACGACGGTGTCTTCCACGCCGCCGGGCTGCTCTACGGGCTGCGGTTCGCCGAGCGCCACGACCTCCCGCGCCACCACCCCGACGTGCGGATCTTCGATGTTCACGACGATTCGGGGCAGCTCGGCCTGTTCGTGGCCGACTTCTACGCCCGCGACTCCAAGCGCGGCGGCGCGTGGATGACGTCCTTCGTGGAGCAGTCGCGGCTGCACGGCACGCAGGCCGTGGTCACCAACACGCTCAACATCCCCAAGCCCGCCGACGGCGAGCCGACGCTGCTCACGATCGACAACGTCCGCACGATGTTCCACGAGTTCGGCCATGCCCTGCACGGCCTGTTCTCCGATGTGACCTATCCGCGGTTCTCCGGCACGAGCGTGCCGCGTGACTTCGTCGAGTACCCGTCGCAGGTCAACGAGATGTGGCTGGACCACCCGGAGATCCTGCGCAACTACGCGAGGCACCACGTCACCGGCGAGCCGTTGCCCGCCGAGCTCGTGGAGCGCCTCGCGGAGTCCCGGACGTTCGGCGAGGGCTACGCCACCACGTCGTACCTGGCCGCCGCGTTGCTGGACCAGGCATGGCACCGGCTCGCGCCGGGCGCTGCCGTCGACGACGTGCTCCAGTTCGAGGCCGACGCGCTGGCCGCCGCCGGGCTGGTGGTGCCCTCGGCGCCCACGCGGTACCGCAGCACCTACTTCAACCACGTCTTCGGCGGCGGCTACAGCGCCGCCTACTACTCCTACATCTGGAGCGAGGTGCTCGACGCCGACACCGTGGAGTGGTTCGAGGAGAACGGCGGGCTACGCCGGGAGAACGGCGACACGTTCCGCCGCGAGCTGCTCTCCCGTGGTGGCGCGGTGGATCCGATGGCGGCCTACCGGGCCTTCCGCGGCCGCGACCCGGAGATCGCGCCGCTGCTCGCGAGGCGGGGGCTGGCCGGCTGATCCGCATCGGGGCGTGCTCGCCTGCGGTGCAGCAGCGCCATCGCGCCGCCGGCGAGCAGGCCCCAGAACGCGCCGCCGATCCCGAGGAACCCGACGCCCGCCGCCGTCACGACGAAGGTGACGATCGCGGCTTCCCGGCCCTGCTCGTCGGCGAGCGCCGCAGCGACCGATGAGGTGAGCGCGCCGAGCAGCGCGAGGCCCGCGACGGCCGACACCAGCACCGGCGGCGACAGCAGGATCACCGCCGTGGCGGCACCGGCGCCGAGCCCGAGCACGATCATGCCGGCGCCTGCGGTGACCGACGCGATCCAGCGCCGCTCGGGAGGACCGGCGTCGGGGCCTGCCGCCAGCGCGGCGCTGATCGCTGCCAGGTTGACCGCGTGCCCGCCGAACGGGGCACCGAGCAGCGTGCCGACCCCCGTCGCGCCGAGGATCGGGCCGAGTTTCGGCCGGTAGCCGAACTGCGCCAGCACCGCCATGCCGGTGACGTTCTGGGACGCCATCGTCACGAGGAACAGCGGCAGCCCGACGCCGACCAGCGTGGCCACGTCGAAGCTCGGCGGTGTCCAGACCAGCACCGGAGCCAGGTCGATGCCGGACAGGCCCGGCCCGGTGACGGCGATCAGGACCACCGCCACCACGAGCGCGGCGGGCACCGCCCACCGGCGCGCGAACCTGGCCAGCACCGCCCAGACGATCACGACGGGCGCGGCCAGCAGCGGGATCTCGGCCACGGCATGCACCGGCGCGATGCACAGCGGCAGCAGCACTCCGGCCAGCATCGCGCCCGCGAGGTGGGCCGGGATCGCGGCCACCAGCCGGGCCAGCGCCGGCACCAGCCCGGAGACGACGATCAGGACCCCGCACAGCAGGAACGCCCCGACCGCTGCCGGGAAGCCGCCGGGCTGCGCACCCGCCGACAGCAGCAGCGCGGCGCCGGGCGTCGACCAGGCGATGCTGATCGGCATCCTCGTCCGCAGGCCCAGCACGATCGCCACCAGTCCCGAGGCGACGCTGACCACCAGCAGCCCGGATGCGGCCTGGTGCTCGTCGGCGCCCACGGCGCGCAGGCCGGAGAGGACCACCGGGAAGGCGCCGCCGAAGCCGATGACCGCCGTGACGACCCCGGCGAGGACAGGCTGAAGAACACGTCCCACGACAGGGGTCCCCTCACATCACGTATCGTTCCGCAAACGGAACGATCTGGGAGCGACGATAGCAACATGACGGCGGCAGGCGCGAGCGAAAGACCGGCGATGCTCGACGGCGCGGCCGACGTCGGGGCGCGCGTCACGGCACTGCGCGGCGAGCGCGGCCTCTCGCTCTCGGCACTGGCCCGGCGCGCATCGATCGGCAAGGCCACGCTGTCGGGGCTCGAGAACGGATCCCGCAATCCCACGCTCGACACCCTGTACTCGGTGGCGGCCGCACTCGGGGTGCCGATCACCGCGATCGTCGGGACCCCCGCGGGCGGCGGGCCGTCGACGGTGCGCGGATCCGCGACCGAGACCGTGGTGCTGCACGTCTTCGACGACGGACCGGTCACCTACGAGCTGTGCCGGATCCGGATCCCCGCCGGAGCCACGCAGCGCTCGCCCGCGCACCATCCGGGGGTCACCGAGCACATCACGGTGTTCTCCGGCGCGCTGCTGGCCGGTCCCGTGGACGCGCCGCTGCGGGCCGGGCCGGGGGAGCACATCGCGTGGCCCGCTGACGTTCCCCACCTCTACGCCGCGACCCCGGAGGGCGACGTGGCGGCGAGCCTCCTGATCCGCTCGCCCCGAACAGGGGAAACTGCCGAGCCGGGTCCGCGGGCCCCCGGATACGCTGACCGGATGAACCTCTGAGTTCCCCCTCGTCCGCTCGCCACCACATCTCGGAGGTCTCCGTGTCCCAGCCCGTTCCGTCCGCACCCGATCAGCCCGAGTCCGCCGAGCTGGAGGCCCAGCCCGTCGCCGACGACGCCGAGGTCGAGGAGGAGGCGCCGCTCAACCGCGCCGACCGCCGCGCGAAGGCGAAGCTCAACGACCCGTCGCACGTCGGGCCGCGCGGCGCCAACATCAAGCCGGGTGGGCGCGGTCCGCGCAGCCACAGCAAGCGTCCGATCTGATCGGAATTCGGCCCGGCGGGGCCGCGTTGCACAGGCGATGATCCCGCCCGTCCGACTGTCGCTGCTCGACCGCTCCCGCACCCGGCTCGGTGAACCGGATGCGGCCGCGCTGCAGCACACCGTCGAGCGGGCGATCCATGCGGAGGAACTCGGCCACCACCGGTTCTGGGTGGCCGAGCACCATGGCGTCCCGGGTATCGCGAGCGGCAGTCCCGCCGTCCTGATCGCGGCGGTCGCCGGGCGCACCGGCCGGATCCGGGTGGGCTCGGGCGGCGTGATGCTGCCCAACCACCAGCCGCTGGTCGTCGCCGAGCAGTTCGCGATGCTGGAGGCCCTGTACCCGGGCCGGATCGATCTCGGGGTCGGGCGCTCGCTGGGTTTCACGTCGCCGGTGCGTGCGGCGCTGCGCCGCGACGTCGATGCACCCGACACGTTCGCCGCCGACCTCGCCGAGCTGCGCGCCTACCTCGACGGCCGGGCCGCGGTCACCGCCCGCCCGCAGCTCGACCACGCGGTGCCGGTGTACGTGCTGGCCACCGGCCGCGGCCTCGCGGTGGCCGGTGCTGCGGGCCTGCCCGTCGTCGTCGGCGGGCCGGTGCTCGACGGCGCCGGGATCGTCGAGGCGCTCGCCGACTACCGCGCCCGGGCCCTCGCCGCGGGTGCGCGGCCGTACGTGATCGTCTCGCTGGACGTGCTCGTGGCCGACTCCGACGCGGCGGCCCGCGAGCTCGCGCTCCCGGAGGCCTGGGCGCTCGCGGCGGCGCGCACCACCGGGCAGTTCCCGGCGCTCGAACCGGTGGATCTCGAGCGTCCGCTCTCGTCCCGGCAGCGCACCCTGGTCGAGGACGCGGTCGGCCGTACGGTCGCCGGCTCGGCGGCCACGGTGTCGGCGCAGCTGGACGACCTGTTCGCCCGCACCGGAGCCGACGAGCTGCTGGCGTCCACGTCCACGTTCGACCGCGCCGCGCTGTGGGAGTCGGACGCGCGGCTGGCACGCCTGCTCGCATAGGCGAGACTCGCTCCCGTGCGCGCTGTGGTGATCGAGACGTTCGGAGAGCTGCCGACGGTCCAGGTGGTGCCCGACCCGGCCCCGGCCGCGGGCGGAGTGGTGATCACCGTCGAGGCCACCGGCGTCTGCCGCAGCGACTGGCACACCCTGCAGGGGCACGACGCGGACGTCCGGCTGCCGCACGTGGCCGGGCACGAGCTGGCGGGCCGGATCGCCGCGATGGGCCCGGACGTGCGGGGATGGCGCGTCGGTGAACGCGTCACGGTGCCCTTCGTCTGCGCGTGCGGCCGCTGCGAGCAATGCGCATCGGGCAACCAGCAGATCTGTGACCGGCAGTTCCAGCCCGGTGCCACGCACTGGGGCTCGTTCGCGGAGCACGTGGCGATCGACAACGCCGAGGTCAACCTCGTGCGCATCCCGGACGCGCTGAGCTCCGTCACGGCTGCGGCGCTGGGCTGCCGGTTCGCCACGGCGTTCCGTGCGGTGCTGCGCCAGGGCGACGTGCGCCCCGGGCAGTGGGTGGCGGTGCACGGCTGCGGCGGGGCCGGGATCTCCGCCGTGATGCTCGCGGCCGCGGCAGGCGCCCAGGTGGTGGCCGTGGACCTCGCTCCCGCGGCGCTGGTGCTGGCCCGGGAGCTGGGCGCGGTGGCCACGGTCGACGGCCGTGTGACGGCCGACACCGCCGCTGCCGTCACCGCGATCACCGGTGGGGGAGCGCACCTGTCGCTCGACTGCGTCGGGTTGCCTGCCACCTGCGCCGCGTCGGTGTCGTCGCTGCGCAAGCGCGGCACCCACGTGCAGGTCGGGCTGATGCCACCCGTCCAGGGTGTGCCCCCGATCCCGATGCACCGGGTGATCGGCAACGAGCTGCGCATCGTGGGCACCCACGGCCTGCAGGCGCACGAGTACCCCGCGATGCTGCGGTTCGTCGCAGGTGCGGGCCTGGACCTCGACCGCATGGTGGGCGCCACGATCGCGCTCGACGGCGTGCCCGCCGCACTGATGGCGATGAACGACCCGGTCCCGGCGGCGGCCGGGGTGACCGTGGCCGAGCTGGTGCGCTGACCTGGCCCGTTGACGTGGGTGGACCCGCGGCCGAGACTCGAGCGCATGACGCCGTCCGCGCCGCCGGGGCGGTACTCGACCCCGGATCTGCTGGTGCTGCACGCCGTGCGCGTGAGCGGCGTGGCCGACGACGGCGCGGTGGCCCGGCGGACCGGGATCGGCCTGGCCGAGGCTTCCGAACTGCTGCAGGACGGTGAGGCGTTCGGCTGGGTCAGCCGCGTCGCGTTCGCCGGTACCAGCGGGTGGACGCTCACCGAGCGGGGCCGGGTGGAGGACACGAGGCGGCTCGCCGAGGAGCTGGACGGGGCCGGGGTCCGGGCCGCCGTCGCCGCCGCGCACGCGGCGTTCGTGCCGTTGAACGCGCGCCTGGTGCGGGCCTGCACCGACTGGCAGCTGCGGCCCGACGAACGCGACCGGCTCGCGGCCAACGACCACGGCGACGCGGCGTGGGATGCGCGCGTGCTCCACGAGCTCGCGGCGCTCGCCGCCGAACTCGAGCGGTTGGTTGCCGCCCTGGCCGCTGGACTGGCGCGGTTCGGCGGCTACGACCAGCGGTTCTCCGGTGCACTGGCACGTGCCCGGTCGGGCGAGACGCGGTGGGTGACGGGCGTCGGCATCGCGTCGTGCCACACCGTCTGGATGGAGCTCCACGAGGATCTGCTCGCGACGCTGGGCATCGCGCGCGGCGCGGAGCGGCAACCCGGCTAGGTTGCTCCGATGGCGACGCGACGGCTCTACGTGGTGCGCCACGGCGACGCCGACGAGTTCGGGGAGCTCACCGAGCACGGGCGCCGGCAGGCGAGCCTGCTGGGAGCGCGGCTGGCCGGGCTGCATGTCGACGCCGTGTGGCACTCGCCGCTCCCGCGCGCCGCGGCGAGCGCCCGGGAACTCGCCCGCCATCTCCCTGACGTCCCGGTGGCAGAGGCCGCCGAGCTGGTCGACCACGTGCCCCACGTCCCGGCCGAGATCCCCCCGGCCTGGGCCGGCTTGTTCGACGGCTACGCCGATGCCGAACTGGCGTCCGGCGAGCAGCTCGCCGAAGCGCTGGTCGCCCGGTTCGCCCGTGCCGCCGATCCGGGGTGCCGGCACGAGGTCCTCGTGACGCACGCGTTCCAGGTGGCGTGGCTGGTGCGTCACGCCCTCGACGCGCCTGCGTCGCGGTGGATGGGCCTCAACAGCGCCAACACCGGTCTGACCGTGATCGACTACCGCGACGGCCTGTCGCCGATGATCGTGATGTTCAACGACATGGGCCACCTGCCGCCGGACCTGCGCTGGTCGGGGTTCCCGGCAGAACCGCGGCCCTGAGCGCCGGGACGGATCAGCTCACGCACAGGCAGAACGGGTGCCCTGCCGGGTCGAGGAACACCCGGAACGAGGTGCCGGGCTGGTGCTCGTGCTTGGTGGCGCCGAGCTCCAGTACCGCGGCCTCGCCCGCATCCAGGTCATCGACGATCACGTCGATGTGCATCTGCTGGGGCACGTCCTGGCCCGGCCACACGGGCCGGTTGAAGTGCTCCACCTGCTGGAAGGAGAAGCACTGGCCGTTGTCGGCGCGGATGTCGGCCCAGTCGGCGGAGGCGTCGACCTTCCAGTCCAGCAGGGTTCCGTAGAACTCCGCGAGGGCGCCGGCGTCGGGGCAGTCGAGGACGATGCTCGGGAAGCGTGCGATAGCCATGGCGCCACGCTAGAGCCGATTGCGGACGATCTACTTCCGGTTCTGGGTCAGCCGACCTGGGGAAACGGGTGCGCCTGCCCGTTCTCGGGCGACGGCATGGGAGCCGGGACCGGTACCGGCGCGGGAGCAGGTGGGGCCGTGTCCTGCTTGGCCCGGTCGGTGGCTGCCTCCAGGAACCGCAGCAGCTCCACCGGGAACGGCAGGATGAGCGTGGAGTTCTTCTCCGACGCCACCTGCACCACCGTCTCCAGCAGCCGCAGCTGCATCGCGGCCGGGTGCTGCTCCATGGCCGCGGCGGCCATCGTGAGCTTCTCCGACGCCTGCAGCTCGCCATCGGCGCTGATCACGCGGGCCCGCCGTTCCCGCTCGGCCTCGGCCTGCCGTGACATCGACCGCTTCATCGACTCCGGCAGCGCCACGTCCTTGATCTCGACGCGGTCGATGTGCACGCCCCAACCCAGCGCGGGACTGTCGATCAGCAGCTCCAGGCCCTCGTTGAGACGCTCGCGGTTGGACAGCAGGTCGTCGAGGTCGCTCTTGCCGATGATCGAGCGCAGCGACGTCTGGGCGACCTGGCCGATCGCGGACGTGTAGTTCTCGACGTCGACGATCGCCCGCACCGGGTCGATCACCTTGAAGTAGACGACCGCGTCGACCCGCACGGTGACGTTGTCGCGCGTGATGCCGTCCTGCGCGGGCACGGGCATCGTCACGATCTGCATGTTGACCTTGCGGATCTTGTCGATGCCCGAGTTGATGCGGACGAGGCCCGGCTCGCGCACGACCTCCTGCACCCTGCCGAAGCGGAACACGACGCCGCGCTCGTACTGCCGGACGACCTTGAACCCAGAGGCGAACCACACGCCCCCGACACCGATCAGGCCGAGTGCGATATCCAGGATGGCCGTGAACATGGCGAACTCCCCGTGCCCGGTACGGATCACGGCCCGCCCGGGCACCCCTCACGGTACGCCGGATATGAGCCGCGTCACACCGGTTGCAGGAAAGCCACTTTCCCGCAACGACGTTGCGGCAAAGTGGCTTTCCTGCAAGTCCGGTCACCGGCTCAGTGGCAGCTCTTCGCCGCCCCCGGCACGTCGAGCGCGGGGTTGCGGTCGAAGAAGCCCGCCGGCTTGAGGGTGAAGCCCGTGTAGTCCACCGGCATCACCGGCCAGTCCTCCGGACGCGGGAAGTGCGTGGTGCCGAACGTGTGCCAGACGACGACGTCCTCCCCGTCGAGCGGACGGTCGGCCGCCACCCAGGCGGGCAGGCCCGCCCCGCCGGCGTTCTGGTTGACGAAGTCACCGGCCGGGTAGCGCTCGGCGGCGTCGTAGCGCGTGACCCACAGGTGCTTGGTGGCGAACGTGGCGCGCGCGTGGATCGACGAGGCGTCGTCGGCCAGCATCGTGGCCTTGTTCTCCGGCAGCAGGACGTAGCCCACGTTCTGGCCCATCGCGTTCTGCTTCTCGGGGTTGACGATGTGCCAGGCCCGCGTGATGGAGCCGTCGGCGCTGCGTTGCGCCTGTGACTCGCTGGTCAGGCGCGTACGGCGCTGGCGGAACGCGTTGCCGTACGGGTTGTCCGGGCCGATCGGCACGCGCTCGGCCTCCACCTCCTCCACCGCGTTGCGGACGCCGTCGACGGTCATGTCCAGCCGCGCGGAGAACAGGTGCTGGTGGTACGGCGCGCCCAGGCCGGGCGCGACCTCGGTGGAGTAGTCGTTGCCGCCTGCGGGGTAGGCCGCCGTGAACACGATGCCGGTGGCCTTGACCTCGAGTTGGATGGTGCCGTCGAGGTAGAGGTACCAGTAGAAGCCGTAGTCGTAGTTGCCGATCGGCGTGAAGAACGAGAACACCATCCGCCGCTGCCGCCGGGTCTCGGCGCTGCCGGTGAACATGTCCGAGTGCTTCCACAGGATGCCGTGGTCCTCCTCGTGCATGCAGATCGCGTTGGTGATCGTCTTCGGGTTGCCCAGATCGTCGGCGATCACCGCGTCGAGGTAGTGGATCTCACCGAGGCAGTCGCAGCCCAGCTGCAGCGAGTCGGCGTAGCGGGCGAACATGTACTCGCCGCAGTCGAAGTAGTTCTGCCAGAACCGCACCGGCGACGGGTCGGCGTAGGGCACCACCATCTCCGCCACCGACGCCCGGTAGACGATCGGCCGCCCGTCGAAGCTGATCTGGTGCAGGGTCAGGCCCTCACGCTCGTTGAACCCGACGCGCAGGTCCCACTTCTCCCACCGGATCCGGTTGCCCTCCACGGAGAACGACGGGCCTTCCGGCTGCGTGATCTCGATCGGGCGCAGCGTCTCCCGCGCCGGCCCGACGAACTCCGGGTCGTCGAAGTTGCCCGAGGTCGACGGCACCGGCAGGACGGCCTCGTCGATCACCCGGTCGACGCTGCGCGCCGTCAGGTCGACGTAGGCGACGAGCCCGTCGATCGGGTGCGCCCACGGGTGGTCGCGCTCGTGGTCCTGCTGGAAGCCGAACGCGCGGACGATGCGACGGCCGGCCTCCCCGGGGTAGTCGTAGACACCTGCCGACAGCGGCACGGCCCGCACCGACGCCGGTGCGATACCCCGCTTCTCCAGCGCCGCGAGCCACGCCGGCTCGGCGTTGAGGATGTCCTCGATCAGCTCGAACTCGGTGTCGATGATCGGCGGCTGGCCGTCGACCGGCGGGTCCAGCTCGCGGGACGACACGACGTCGCCGCTGGTGGCGGACACGACGGTGTCCCACGAGCGGCCGCTCGCGAGGTCCAGCAGCACGGCCCGGAAGCGGCGGTCGACCGCGTCACCGTCGTGGTGCTCGAGCACCGCGGACTTGACGGGCTCCTCCGGGGCGAAGAACGCGAACCGGACGGTCTCGGTGAGCAGTCCGGCCGTCACGAGCGCGGCGCGCACGGCGTCGACCTCGGCTGCGGTGGTCATGCCGAGCGGGTGCTCGACGGCGATGCCCGGTCGGGCCTCGGCGATGGTCATGGGTGCTCCTCCTCGAAGCTCAGGCTGCGGTAGTGGCGGCGGGCGGCACGGGGACGACGGCGTCGCGGCGCAGGCGCGCCCACAGCGCGCCGGCGACGAAGAAGACGACGAGCACGGCGCCGATGCCGATCGCGAGCCCGGTGGAGCCACCGATCAGTGTCGGGAAGTTCGTGATCGTCAGCCAGAGGAACACCAGCAGCCCGACGAGCCCGAGTCCCGGCGCGATCTGCGTCTGCCACGGGCGCGCATCGACCCGGGAGCGGCGGAAGAACACGACGACCGCCAGGCAGGTCAGCGCCATCAGCGCCAGCACCCCGAGCGTCGCGGTGCCGGCCATCCAGGCGAAGACCTGCGCGACGGGGTCCATCCCGGCGAGCGCGAACACCGCGATGAGCACCAGCGCGCTCACCGACTGCGCGAACGACCCGATGTGCGGGGAGCCGTGGCGCACGTGGCTGCGCCCGCAGGCCGCGGGAAGCGCACCGCTGCCGCCGAGCGCGAAGATGTAGCGCGACAGCACGTTGTGGAACGACAGGATCGCGGCGAACATGCTGGTCACCAGCAGCACCTGCGCGATGTCACCACCGGCGGCGCCGAGGTAGTTGGCGATGGTGGTCAGCAGCATCCCGCCCGGGTCGGCGCCGGCCGCCGTGACCGCGCCCGCGTCGCCCCACGCCGTCACGACGGCCCAGCCCGACAGCGTGTAGAAGGCACCGATGAGCAGCAGCGCGAGGTAGGTGGCCCGCGGGATCGTCCGGCCGGGGTCGCGCGCCTCGTCGCGGAACACCGCGGTGGCCTCGAACCCGATGAAGCTGGCCACGGCGAACATCAGCGCGATGCCGAGCGAGCCCGACCCGATCTGGGACGGCACGAGCAGCGCCGTCGACGGACCCTCGGCACCGCCGCTCCCGGCGACGACGACGTCGAAGACGAGGACGATCGCGACCTCGCACACCAGCAGCACCCCGAGCACGCGGCTCGAGAGCTCGATGCGGCGATAGCCGAGCACCGCGACGACGGCCAGCACGAGCACCGACCACAGCCACCACGGCAGGGCCGGGCCGCCGTAGTGCTGCACGAGCCCGTCGATGACGGCGCCGATGTAGCCGTACACGGCGAGCTGGACGGCCGTGTAGGTCGCCAGGGCGAGGAACGCCGTGCCGAGACCCGCGATCCGGCCCAGCCCGCGTTCGACGTAGGTGTAGAACGCCCCGGCGTTGGGGACGTGTGGGCTCATCGCGCAGAACCCGACGGCGAACAGCATCAGCACGGCGGCGCAGAGGGCGAACGTGGCGGGGAAGGCGGCGCCGTTGCCGATCGCGATGCCCAGCGGCACGGTGCCGGCGATGACGGTGAGCGGGGCCGCGGCCGCGACCACCATGAAGACGATGGAACCGACGCCGAGCGAACCGCTCAGCGTGTGCGTGCGGTCGGTCATGCGGACCTCCCGTAACGGGGGAATGGGGCGTGAGCAGGGGCGACGGTCGCCCGCCTGCGGCGGCAGCGTCAACGCGTGGTGCGGCGGCGCGCGAAGGCGCACGTGACGGCTCTCACAACGCGGGAATCGGCGGGCGGGGTTTTCTCATTCGAGATGCACCGGCTCGGCATCCGCCGTATCGCCACGTTAGCGTGCGCCGCTTAGGCTCGCTGACCTGCGATGGAGAGGACCCGTTGATGCGGCAGACCGGGCTCGCCGGGCTCCGGCACCGCTCGCCGGTGCACGGCCTGGACCGGCGCAACCTCGGCCCGGCCGAGGTACTGGCCCAGTCGGTCTCCAGTGCGGCGCCCGCCGCGGCGATGGCGGCGGCACCGGTGATCGCGGCCAGCACCGCGGGCAGCGGCACCCTGTGGTCGTTCGTGGTCGCGACCGTCGTGTCGCTGCTGATCGGCAGCTCTGTCGGCCAGTTCACGCGGCGGATGGCGGTGGCGGGCTCGCTCTACAGCCTCACGGCGAAGGGGTTGGGCCCGGCGGCCGCCTTCACCTCCGGCGTCGCCCTGCTGGTGGGGTACGGCGTGCTCGCGATGGGCGCACTCACCGGGGCCGCCACCTACCTGGGGGCCCTGCTCGCCCGGATCGGCCTGACCGCGGCGGGTTCGCGCCCGACCCTGCTCGTGGCAGTGGTCGTGCTGGGCCTGCTCGCGACGGCCGGGGTGCTGGCCAGGGTTCGGCTCTCGGCGCGCGTGGTGCTGCTCGTCGAGGCGCTCTCGATCAGCCTGATGGTGGTGGTGTTCGTCGTGCTGCTGGGCGCCAGTGCCGTGACGGAGGCGCCGCCCGCCGCCCAGCCGGTCGCGCTGCCGGAGCCGCACCTGCTCGGGATCGCCGCCGGTGTCCTTCCCGCGCTGAGCGCGTTCATCGGGTTCGAGGCCGCCACCGCGCTCGGGGTGGAGGCGCGCAGGCCGTTCCGCACGATCCCGCGCGTCGTGATGTGGACGGCCTCCGGCGCCGGCGTGCTGCTGCTGTTCGCCACCTACACGCAGCAGGTGAGCAACGCGTGGGCCGCGGGGTCGGAGCCCGTGCCGGCACTGGCCATCGCCATCGGGCAGCCGTGGCTGGCGGTGGTGCTCGACATCGGCATCACGATGTCGTTCACGGCCTGCACGCTGGCCACGCTCAACGCGCTGGTGCGGGTCGTGTTCTCGATGGCGCGCGATGGGATCGCGCCTGCCGCGTTGGGCGTCACCCACCGCACGAGGCGCATCCCGCACGTCGCGATCGCCGCGGTGCTCCCGATCATCACGGCCGTGCCGGTCGCGCTCATCGCCGCCGGGATCCCCGGCGCGGACGTGCTCGCGACGGTCCTGACCGTGGCGACCGTCGGCTACCTCGTCGCCTACCTGCTCGTCAGCCTCGCCGCGCCGCTGTTCCTGCGGCGCATCGGCGAGCTCACCCCGTTGCCGGTGATCGTCGCCGCCGTGCTGGTGCCGGTGCTGCTGGTGGCGCTCGTCGCGTTCGTCGCCTCGGCGTGGGGTGGCGTGATCCCGATCGTGATGGGCGTCATCGCCGTGGCCGGCCTCGCCTGGTGGACGTGGCTGCGCATCCGCAGGCCCGAGCGGCTGGCCGCCATCGGCGTCTACGACGAGACGGTCGCGGCGGACGTCCTGGACGGCGCGTCGTGACCTCTCTCGACCCGATCCCGCTGTCGGGCCGCCAGCCACGCGCCGTGCGCAGCGCGCTGGCGGTGATCGAGGAGGTGGTGGCGGCGGGGCCCGGCGTCACGGCGAAGGAGATCTCGGCGGCGCTGAAGCTCCCGCAGGCCACCACGTACCGGCTGCTGAACCTGCTGGTCGGCGAGGAGTACCTGGTGCGGCTGCCGGACCTGCGCGGGTTCGCGCTCGGCCGCCGGGCCGCGCGGCTCGCCCTGCCCGTGGTCGCCACCCCGCCCGCCGCCGCGCGAGCGGTGGTCGAGCACCTGCGCGGGATGGTGCGCTGGGGAGTGCACCTGGCCTCGTTCCGCACCGGCCAGGTGATGCTCGTCGACCGCGATCCAGACCACCCGCCCAGCGAGGACGTGCTGCTCGCCCGCAACCCGCACGCGTCGGCGCTGGGCCGGCTGCTGCTGGCCGACCAGCCCGAATGGCGAGCGGTCGCAAGGGACCTGCGACCACTGACCGAGCACACCGTCACCGATCCCGCCGCGCTCGACGGGCACCTGCTGGTCGTCGAGCGCACGGGACTGGCCCGCCAGTGCGGTGAGGTGCGGCCCGACCGGGGTTGCCTCGCCGTCGCGGTGCGCGATCCGGCCTCCGGGACGCTGGTGGCCGGGCTGGCGCTCTGCGGACCGGCGGCGCGGGTCGCCGAGCCCAACGACGAGCTCGTGCGGCTCCTGCGTGAGCACGCGGACCGGCTGGTGCCGCTGCTGGCCTGAGCCGTCCCGGAAACGACCCGTCCCGCCCGGTGGGGAGCGCCGGGCGGGACGGGGGACTACCGGAGGGGGAGTCGTTGGGGGGTGCCGGCCTACTTGTAGATCCGGACGTAGTCGACCAGCATCTGCGTCTGCTGCTTGACCCCGCCGAAGTTGTCCAGCTGGATCGCGAGGTGCATGGGCTGGCTCGGAACGGTCTTGCCGTCGGTGCTCTGGAACCACTGCACCCCGTCGATGTAGCCGGTGACCCGGCCGTCGACCCACTCCACGGCGTAGTTGTGCCACTGGGTGAGGTCGAGCTGCTTCGAGGCGCTCACCTGCTGGTTGCTGGAGCTGTAGTGCAGGTAGAACCCGACGTCGCTCGAATCGCTGGTGGTCTCGGCGAAGTCGACCTCCGGCGGCCACCCGTCCTGCGGCCACAGCAGGAGCACGGGGTGGTAGTTGCCGTCGCCCTTCGGGAACTTGGCGCGGACCTCCCACTTGCCGTAGGTCTGGTTGTCGTTCCAGGCCATGCCGCCGGTGTTGCCGCCGGCGTCGCCGTTGATCGTCAACAGCCCGCCGCCGACGGAGATCGAATCCCGGGTGCGCCTGCCGTTGCCGTTGTGGCCCGCGCCGTCGTAGGGACCCCACTTGCCGCTGAGGGACGAGCCGTTGAACTCGTCGCTGTCGACGAGCGTCCAGCCCTTGGCGGTGGCGGCCTGGGTGCCGTTGCCGCCGCTGCCGCCCACAGGTGGTGCGGCGGGCTTGGGTGGGGCGGCGGGGGCGTTCGCGTTGACCTTCGGCGGCACGACCGGCTTGGGCGCGCTGGTGGCGACCGGGGGAGCGCTGGTGGGCGGCGGCGGGGTCGCGGACGTGGTCGGCGGCTCCGTCGTCGCCGGGGTGTTGTGCGCGAGCGCGGTGCTGAGCTCGGGGGATGCGACGACGTCGTCGGTGGGCTTCACGACCGTGATCACCACGGTGGCCACCAGCATCACGGCAGCTCCGACGGCCAGCGGTGCGAGCCGCCTGACCGACGTGCGCTGCTTGGTTGGAGCATCTCTGGTGACGACGGCAGCGGGGAGCCGGTGCCGTCCCGTGGCCTCGAACTGGGAGTCGTGCTCCGCTGAGATACGTGCGATCAGCTCGGTCGGGGATTCCGGGCGATCCATCGCAGCGGAGGAATTCCGTCGCATAGGCCAAGAGACTAGGGAAGGTGACACCCCGTGATCACCGAACCTGAGAACTCAGGTTGCTCGTGGGCGCCCACAGGTCGCTCACGCGCGCCAGAACGCACTCGATCGGCCCTGAAGGACCCGTTTTGTACTCCGTTCGGCCCAGCGAGACTCTCAGCTCTCTGTGAAACGACACCACTCGACCGGGTGAAGTCGTCCCGTTAGAGGATTGTTATCGCATCGCGCATGCGAGAGGGTTGCCCGCGATGCTCCCTGCTGCTCCCCCGGGGGGTGCGTCCTCGTCCGCACCGGAACTCGTTCCGGCCCCACGTGCGTCCGTGCCCCCGAATGATCATGTCCTGCTGGCGCTGCCTCCTACGGCCGCGTCGGCTTCCGTCCTGCGCAGCCTTCGCGCCGAGGGGGTCTCCGTGAGCCCCGTGAGCGATGGCATCGGTGTCCTCGACGCCGTACGCGCCCGAGGTCCCGCCCTCCTGGTGCTCGACGTCGAGCTGCCCGGGCCCGATCAGTCCGCCGTGCTCGCTGCCGTCCAGTCCGAGGCGCCGAACGTGTCGGTCATCGCCGTCACGCCGCGGGAACGGCGGGCCGGCCTGCTGGGGCTGTTGCGCGGCGACCGCGACGACTACCTCCTGCGCCCGTTCGCCGTCGACGAGCTCGCGGCCCGCATCCGACTGCGCCTGCGGCTCGGTGCACCCGTGGAGAACACGGTGCTGCGCCAGGGCGAGTTGATGGTCGACACGGAGTTCGGCGAGGTCTCCGTCGACGGCCGGCAGGTGTCGCTCTCGCCCACCGAGTACGCGCTGCTGCTGGCGCTGCTCGCGACCGCGGGCGAGGTCGTGGCTCCCGATCGCCTCGCCAAGGACGTGTGGTCCGAGCCGGCGTCGGCCAACCTCGTGCAGGTCTACATCTCCTACCTGCGCCGCAAGATCGGTCCGGAGCGGATCCGCACCGTGCGCGGCGAGGGCTACGTCCTCGAGGCCTGAGGTTTCTCGGCCGTTTTCGCTCGTTCGGCTGAACGGGGGACGTCTGTCCGATAACTCTTCGGGTGTCAAGGCCTGTCATGGCGTGCGGCCCAGGTCACAGCGTGCTACTCAGTCCCCACAAGGTCGCGTTGTGGTGCGACCACACACGTCGGGAGTTGATAATGACAGTAGGCGGCATCATCTCGGCCATCGTCATCGGTGCGATCCTGGGCATCGTCGGCAGGCTGCTGGCGCCCGGAAAGCAGAACATCCCGATCTGGCTCACGATCGTCGTCGGCATCGTGGCTGCGTTCATCGGCACGTTCATCGCGAAGCTGATCCACGTCAACAACACGCCGGGCATCGACTGGATCGAGCTCATCCTGCAGGTGGTCGTCGCCGTCATCGGCGTGATCGCTGTCGCCGGGATCTGGGGTCGGCGCGGGGTCAGAAGCTGACCTGACGGTCGCCACTGACGACAAGGCCCGGTCCCGGATCTCCGGGGCCGGGCCTCGTTCATGCATCGCCTTCGTCGTTCGCGACGCTCAGGTGACGACCCGCACGGTCAGCGGATAGCGGAAATCCTGCCCCTGCGCGGCCCGGATCGTCCCGAGGATCACGCAGACCAGGTAGAACGCGCCGTAGAGCGGCAGCAGGACGAATCCGATGAGCAGGAACAGCAGCAGGCTGAAGATCACCGTCCAGACCAGCGCGTTGATCTGGAAGTTCAGCGACTCCACCGCGTGCCGCCTGATGTAGACCGACTCTGGGCCCTTCACGAGCATGACGATCAGGGGTGCGATCAACCCCAGCGCGAACCAGGCCGTGATGATGCTGCCGATGTGGGCGGCGACGGCCCAGTTGCGTTCTTCGGGCAGTGGGATGACAGCTCCGCTGTAGCCCGGTGACGGATAGGTCATACGGCATTGAACCGCCCCCGGGGTGTGCGTGGCGCGCCCCTACCGGGCGAAACTGCGCGCCGCGGCGATGAACGCGTCGTTCTCCTCCGGCGTCGAGACGGTGACCCGGGCGCCCTCCGGGTGGAACGGGCGCACCACCACCTTGTGGTCGAGGCAGTGCTCCGAGAAGGCATTGGTGCGGTCGCCGAGTGCCAGCCAGACGAAGTTGGCCTGCGTCGGCGGCACGGTGTAGCCGGCCTCGAGCAGCGCGTCGCGCACCCGGACCCGCTCGCTCGCCACCTCGACGCAGGTGGCCAGCAGCTCCTCGGCGCAATCGAGTGCGGCGACGGCGGCGGCCTGCGCCACCGTGCTGACGCTGAAGGGCGTGCGGACCTTGCGCAGCGCCTCGGCCACCGCGGGCGTCGCCACCGCGTACCCGACGCGCAGCGAGGCGAGCCGCCACGCCTTGGAGAAGGTGCGCAGCACCACGAGGTTCGGGTGGGCGTCGAGGAGATCCATGCCGTCGACGGCGTCGGGGTCGGTGAGGAACTCGTGGTAGGCCTCGTCGAGCGCCACGAGCACGTCCGGGCCGACGGTGGTGAGGAAGCGCTCCACCTCGGTGCGGCTCAGCGCGGTGCCGATGGGGTTGTTCGGGCTGCAGAGGATGACGAGCCGCGTGTTGGGTGTGACAGCGGCGGCCATCGCGTCGAGATCGTGGCGGAACTCGGCGTCCAGCGGCACCTTGACGACCGTGGCCCCGGCGATCTGCGTGACGATGGGGTAGGCCTCGAAGGAGCGCCAGGCGAACACCACCTCGTCGGTGGGCTCGAAGCAGGTGGCCTGGATGAGCTGCTGGCAGATGCTCACCGATCCGCAGCCGGTGACGATGCGCGCCGGGTCCACGCCGTGCTGCAGGCCCAGCCGGGTGGCCAGGTCGGCGACGCCCTGGTCGGGATAGCGGTTGCTGCCGAGCGCGGCCTCGGTGATGGCGGCGAGAACGGCGGCGGGCGGCGGCAGCGCCACCTCGTTGCTGGCCAGCTTGATCGCTCCGGGGACCACGCGGCCGGGGGCGTACGCGGGCAGGGCGTCGAGGTCGGCGCGGATCAGCGTCATGCGCCTCACCCTATGCATGCCGATCCTGTCCCGACCACGTTCCCGTGCGAGTCTGTTGCGCATGACCGACATCCGCACGGAGACCGTCCCACTGGTCGACGGCAGCGCGCTGCGACTGACCGTCGCCGAACCGGTCGGCTCGATCCGCGGGGGGATCGTGGTGCTGCACGAGGCGCGAGGCGTCACCGACGCCGTTCGCGGTCTCGTGCACGGTCTCGCCGGGGACGGCTGGCTCGCCGTCGCTCCCCACCTCTACCACCGCGACGGCGCCGACGAGCTCGACGGCGACGACGCGCAGCAGGTGCAGGCCCAGGTCGACCGCCTCGATCGCGACGAGGTGATGGCCGACACGGACACGGCGTTCGGGTGGCTCGCCGGGCACGACATCGAAGCCGACCGGATGGGCGTCATCGGGTTCGACCTCGGCGGCTCGGTGGCGCTGCTGGTGGCGGCGAAACGCACGCTGGGCGCCGCGGTCACGGTCGCCGGCACCGGCGGCACACCGATGTCATCGGGCCTCCCGTCGCTCATCGCCGCCGCGTCGGGGCTGACCTGCCCGTGGCTGGGTGTCTACGGCGAGACGGCCGACGGCGAGACCAGCCCGGAGATCGGGCAGCTGCGGGAGGCCGCCGCCCTGTCGGAGGTGGCATCGGACGTCGTGGTGTACCCGCACTCGGGCCACCGCTTCGACGACGACCTCGACTCCGCCGCCGACGCCTGGCAGCGCACCCTCAACTGGTTCGACTCGCACCTGCGCTGACACCCGCGCGTGAGCTGCGCCTCACCGCTGGCGCCCGTCGGCGGCGGCTTGCATGCTGACGCGCATGGCTGCGTCACCACTCGTCGATGAGTCGGCTCCCGAGGTCCTCTGGGCCCCCGCACCCGGTCGCACCGGACCGCTGGCCGACTTCACGGCGTGGGTGCGCGAGCACCGCGGCGTCGACGCACCCGACTACGACGCGCTGCACGCGTGGTCGGTCAGCGACCTCGAGGGGTTCTGGTCGGCCGTCGCGGAGTTCACGGGCGTGCGGTTCCACACCCCGTTCCGCGCGGTGCTGGGATCGCGGGAGATGCCCGGCACCGAGTGGTTCCCCGGCGCCACGCTGAACTACGCCGAACACGCGCTCACCGCCGCGCCGGGCCGCCAGGACGACGACGTCGCCGTGCTGTTCAACCGTGAGGACGGGCTCGAGCGCATCGTCACCCACGCCGAGCTGCGTGATCTCGCCGGCCGCGCCCGCGCCGGACTGGTGCGGGCCGGCGTCGGCCGCGGTGACCGGGTCGTCGCACTCGCCCCGAACTCCGTCGAGACGCTCGTGACGTTCCTCGCGGCCGCCAGCCTCGGCGCGATCTGGTCGTCCTGCTCGCCGGACTTCGGTGCGCGCGCCGTGCACGACCGCTTCGCCCAGATCGAGCCCACGGTGCTGCTCGCCGTCGACGGCTACGTCTACGGTGGCAAGCGCTACGACATCCGGCCCACCATCACCGCGCTGCAGGGCCAGCTGCCGACGCTACGGGCCACCGTGCTCGTGCCGTACCTTGACGAGGCGGCCACCCTCGAAGGGACCGTGCCGTGGGCCGAGTTCACCGAGGTACGCGAACCGTTGGCGTTCGAGCCGGTGCCCTTCGACCACCCGCTGTGGGTGCTGTACTCGTCGGGTACGACAGGGCTGCCCAAGGGCATCGTGCACGGGCACGGCGGGATCGTCCTGGAGCACGTCAAGGCGCTGCGGCTGCAGATGGAACTGGAGCCCGGCGAGCGGTTCTTCTGGTTCACCACCACCGGCTGGATGATGTGGAACTTCCTCATCGGCGGCCTGCTCGTCGGCGCCACCATCGCCCTGTACGACGGCAACCCCGGCCACCCCGACCTCGGCGCGCTCTGGAAGCTGGCCGAGCGGCACCGGATCCGGTCCTTCGGCGTGTCCGCGCCGTTCATCCAGGCGAGCCTCAAGGCCGGGCTGCGCCCACGCGACGAGTTCGACCTGTCCAGCCTGCGCGTCATCGGCTCGACCGGTGCACCGCTGTCGGAGGACGGCTTCCGCTGGGTCGCCGACGCCGTCGGCGAGACCATCCAGATCTCGTCGATGTCGGGCGGCACCGACGTGTGCGCGGGATTCGTCGGCTCCGCCCCCACCGTGCCGGTGTGGCTGGGCGAGATCTCGTGCGCGGCGCTGGGCGCTGCCGTCGTCGCGTTCGACGAGTCGGGCAAGGAGGTCGTCGACGAGGTCGGCGAGCTCGTGATCACGCAGCCGATGCCGTCGATGCCGGTGTCGTTCTGGAACGACCCCGACGGGTCACGGCTGCGGGCGGCCTACTTCGAGGACTTCCCCGGCCGGTGGCGCCACGGCGACTGGGTGCGCCGCACCCCGCGCAACTCCTACGTGATCTACGGCCGCAGCGACTCCACCCTCAACCGCGGCGGGGTCCGCATGGGCACCGCCGACTTCTACGCGGTGGTGGAGGCGGCCGACGGCGTCGCCGACTCGCTCGTGATCGACACCACCGAGCTGGGAGCCAAGGACGAGGGCGCGCTGCTGTGCTTCCTGGTGCTCGCCCCCGGCGCGTCACTCGAAGAGCTCGAACCGGCACTGCGCCGGGCGCTGCGCACCGAGCTGTCACCCCGCCACGTGCCCGACCGGTTCATCCTGATCGACGCCGTGCCCCGCACCCTGAGCGGCAAGAAGTGCGAGGTCCCCGTCAAGAAGATCCTGGCGGGCGTGGCCCCTGACAAGGCCGTGAGCCGCGACGCGCTGCAGAACCCGGAGTCACTCGACCCCTTCATCACCCTCACCGGTGGGGGGCGGTGAAAGCCCTCGACAGGGTTGTGTAATCTTGGGGTCGCTGGAGGCCGAGAGGTCCCGGGAGGCTTCGCCTAGTCTGGTCTATGGCGCCGCACTGCTAATGCGGTTTGGGGTTACCCCCCATCCCGGGTTCAAATCCCGGAGCCTCCGCGCTGGCGTGGCCGGGTACGATCGGCTGCACCGGAGTACGACAACTGAACACCGCAAGCGCCCGTAGCTCAACGGATAGAGCATCTGACTACGGATCAGAAGGTTAGGGGTTCGAATCCCTTCGGGCGCACAAGATCGATCTAGCCCTGACCAGCGACAACGGTCAGGGCTAGATCTTTTTCAGGCCCGCGTAGTCGATCACGATCCACGGTCCGATCCACGAACGTTGCTAGCGTCCGCCCTCATGACCGCCGTCGGAGCCGGCGAAGCCACGATCGCGCGGCAACATCCGCCGTATGCGTGACGACGTGCAGGTCCGGGTGTCGGCCGGCGAGGACCCGAGCACGGGCGAGCGGATCATCCTCACTGACAGCGTGCCGATCGAGATCCCAGGAAAAGCACGCGCTGAGCGTGACGCCATGAAGGCGGCGGAGAAGCTCCGTACGAAGCTCCTGTCCGACGCGAACGACCTGAAGGTCGCCCGCACTCGCGCGACCGTAGGAGCGCTGCTGGAGCGGTGGATGGCGCAACACGAGATCGACCAGACGACTCGGATGACCTACGACGCTCAGATCCGCCTCTACATCGTCCCGAAGTTCGGTGACGTGTCCCGCTCGGTTTGTTCGTCCGGGAGGCGGCGCAACTACGTGCGGACGGCTGACGGCATGGTGCTCAAGGACACGAAGACCCACCAGGTGCGTCGGGTTTCCATCGATCTCCCGACCGTCGAGCTGCTCCGGCAGCGTCAGGTGGCGTGCATCCAGCAGCTTGCGCTGCTCGGTGTTCCGTTGACCGGCGACACGTGGCTCTTATCCGCCGAACCCGACTTCAGCCGGCCGCGTGACCCCGCGTCACTGACTCGCCGTTACGGGAGGCTGGTGGCCAAGCTAGGGATCCGCACCGTCCTCAAGGAACTCCGGCACTACTCGGCGACCGAGCTGCTCACAGCCGGCCTGGATCTCAGGACCGTTGCCGGCCGGCTCGGCCACGGCGACGACGCTCCGCCACTATGCGGCATGGGTGGGGTCAGCCGACGCTGCGGCAGCCACGACAATCGGCGCACTGATGCCTGTGATCAAGACGGTTCGTGCAGGCATGGCTTCATGGTGGGGGCGTCGTTGGCGAGGTGGTGTCCTGGCCGGAAGTCGCCGCATCTGGCTGCGGCAGGCTCGGCGCCTCAGCAGCGGTGCCGATACATGGGTGGTGGCCGGCTTCGCGGCTGGCTGGTCGGGGATCGGGCCGCGCTTGGCGGAGCGGGACCGGTGGCGGGCCGATCGAACCGTTGCCTTTCCTGGACTGGATGACCCGATCCTGCCTCGCTTGGCAGGATTCGCTGCTACCGAGGGGCTTCGGGGTGTGGGGGTCAACGGCGCCGGCACCTGGTATCACGTCGGCGGTTGGCTGCGTGTCGTGCCCGTAGGCGACGGCGTGTTGTGCCGACCGTGGCGTCTACTCCGTTGACCGGCGCGCGGGTTACCGGTTGAGCGTCGATCGTTCGGCGGCGATCTTGAGCTGCTCGAGCCAGCGCAGACTGGTGCGCTGCAGGTTGCCGGAGAGCTGGCAGCAGCTGGGAGGACTCTGGCCGAGGACGGTGGTGATGACGGTGATTTGAGTACCGGTCATGGTCTCGTTGAGTTCCCAGTTCTGCAGCCAGCGGGCGCCCTCGTCGGTAACATTGCCCCAGAACAGTTGTTCATTGTCGATCACGGCGAGGATGCGTCCGCGCCAACTACCGGTTGAGCTCGTGACTGAGAACAATGAGCGAGCCGCTACTGGCTGATCGATGGCGACCGCTACGACATCTCCATTCCATTTCGGCCACGCGTCGATCTCCTTGAGAAGCTGCCATACTGTCGGCAACGGTGCGGCGATATATCCGCATTTCGTCCACGTCGAATGATGACTCGGTGTGCTCGACATTCGCGCTCCGTCATGGCGAGGTCCCCGAACAGGGATTAGATTGAGGTATCGGTATGCCGCGTAACGACGTCGCCATCGCGTGGCAGGACCGAAGCGTCCTGGGTCCAGCCTGTGAGGCTCGCCATGAGAACCGCGCATGTTCGGCTCGATTTCTCGCGAGGTCAGACTGGTATTCAAGTTGCGCATGGGTCAGAGATTGGTCTCTGACGTGCGTTGTCGGAAGGTCTCCAAAGCGGAAGCGAGGTGCCCGTGGGCTGTGGTCCGACATTTCCGTTGTCCGATGATGTTCCCCTGATCGCCGTGGACGAATCCGGACAGCAGGTCGTGCAGCGCGCAGAGAAGGCCTTCCACGACCCGTAGGTCGTGGGCGGTGTTCCAGCGGCGCAACTCACCGTTGTGGATCTGCAGGCGTCGGATCCACCAGAGGAGCCACAGGCCGTGCGTGGTGGCGGCGTCGCTGCCGGTCATGCCGGCTGCGCGGAAGGCCACGCGATCAACGAGGGCTGCCAGTTCGACATCGTCGTATCCATGATCGGTGGCCGGGGTGGCGTCGTCGCGGTTGATCAGCGCCGACGTCTGAACCATGATCAACGCTTCGGCTGCGCCGGAGACAGCCCCGGCGAGAGCGAGCCGGTGGAGGGCCGTGCGCTCGAATTCCGTGCTGTGGCTGTCGGCGTCGTCGGGCCCGGCCGCGACGCTCGTGACGCCGAGCGCATCGGCAGCCCGGGTCAGGCCGGCGTAGACGTCCTCGAGTGAGCTCATGCAGTCCTCCGGTGGCTGGCCCGCCGCCCGAGCAGCCATATCGGCTCGTCGGGCGGCGGACAGCGTTGAGACAGAACGGGGTTGATGCAGGTAGCGTTGATGCCGGACAGGCGGGTGCTGGCCTGGTGGTCAGGCCAGCGGGAGATCAGTCGGTGGCGGGCTTGATGAGAGCGAGCTGCTGGAGGACTGTGACGCCGTCGTCGAGTCCGCGTTCTTCGGTGATGAGGCCGTTCTCGACCTTCAGGATCGTGATGCCGGTGAAGTGCATTTCCCTGCCGGTTGCTGCGGGCAGTGAGCCCACCGGCATGTCGTCGAAGGCATCGCCGGTCTGGGTGCCGCCGCCTTCCCATTGTCCGACCACATAGTCGCCCTCGGCGATCAGATCCGCGGTGCCCCAGAAGTTCAGGTCCGGGAACGCGGCGCGGAACGTCGTCGCGAAGGCCCGCACCTGCTCGCGCCCCTGGCAGGGTGCGTGCAGCGAGTACTCGAACCTGATGTCGGGGGCGGCGAGCTCGTCGATGATCGCCGGGTTGAACTCCTTGCCCCAGAACTCGGTGAACCAGCGGCCCACGATCGTCTTGTTGTCTTCAGTGGACATGAAGAGTTCCTCTCAAATGTGGTGGGCAACCCGTCGTGGTTGCTCCGGTACCGATGCCCGCCCGCCGAATGGGCGGGCATTTGTTCCTGCGGATCGACAGGTGATTCGGGTCGGGGCGAACGTTCGACCACGGCGTCGCCGCGGTGGGGAGCTCCCGATGGATCGGCCGGTCGTGGAATCCACGACATCAGAACACCAACCTTGCGCCGGCGGTTGCAGCGCTGGGCAGCGAGTCCGCGTGGAGCAATGGATGTTGATTGCGACCAGTGCGCGGCGCAGGTGTCGCGAGGTGCACGCGGTTAACGGTCCGAACGTCAGTCGGCGCTGCAGGTATCAAAGGTTGACTCGGCGAACCTCGTGACCCACAGGGTGATGTCGATGCGGCTCCGCCCGAGGCCGACATTCACGAGTGGACAGCGTTCATCGACGAGAATCGTGCGTACTTCGAGCTGCGCGTGGCGATAGCTGTCACTGACGACGATCAGGTCACCGGAGCGCAGCGTGAGGTCGAACCCCGGCCGCCCACGTCGGCGAGGGGTCGCGCAGGCGGACCACGCTGGGAGCACCGAGCGAGACATGCACGACAGGTTCCGGCGCACGCTGGCCGGTGTCGCGACGCGAACCGAGGCACGCATTGTCGCTGTAGTAGCTGATGACGGCTTCGTATGGGGAGTAGGCGAGGAAGCGCTGTTGGGCGATCCCGAGCCAGCCAGGGATGTGGACGACACCATCGGCGACCACGCGACGGTCGTGGGGACGCAGCTCCAGCGTCATCGGCGCCTCGACGTCACCGACGTCACCGACGGCTCGGCATCGGTGGCTCGGCGACCATCGCCCCGTGCTGCCGTGCTCACGCTGCCGCAGCTGGTCGGCAGTGCTGGCAGGGTCGGTATCCGGCCGCGAGAGCTGCGGACAGGGTGCTGAACCCGTGTCGGTGACGCAGGCTGATGCGGCGGGCGTCGCGGCAGGTGGGGAAGCACACGATTTTCGTGGTGGCGCTGGCCAGGTAGTGCACACCGTGCTGGGCCAGGTCGCTGACCTCGTCGAGGTTGGCCCCTTCGAACCGCAGCAGCTGCTCCTTGCAGTCGGAACCGAAGAGGTACTGACCGAGGGTGCCATCGGCGCGCACGACGCGATGGCAAGGGATGATCAATGGCAGCGGGTTGCGCGCCAGTACCGATCCGACGGCGCGGACCGCACCAGCATTGCCGGCCTCTCGGGCAACCCAGCTGTAGGGCCGCGCCTGTCCGGCCGGGATCCGCCGCGTCACCGTCAGGACCGCCCGCTCGAAGGCGCTGAGCGCGGAGAGATCGAGCTGCAACGTGCGGGTCGGTCGTCCCCGCAACGCGGGGAGCACTCCGGCTGGTGGCTTCGCGGCGGCGATCAACGGTCGCCCGAATCGTGATCGGTAGGTCCGGGTGAACTCCGCTCGCTGATCCTCGTCGGCACCCGGCCGGAGGAACTGCACCCCGGCTGGGGTGAACGCCACGCAGACCGTGCCGATGTCGCTCGATGCGGTGACCCAGCGGGCGAACACGTCGTCCATCAGCGAGTCGGTAAGTCCTGCCGGTGGCGCGGCGACGAGCCCGCCGAGCAGGGTCGTGAGCAGGGTGTCGGTCGGTGTGCCGTTCGTCGTGCCCTTGCTGCTGTCGGTTGTCATCGACGTCTCCTCCCCACCGTCAGCACCTGATGCCCGCCAGGGATGTCCTCGTGATCGGCATCAGCCCTGGCGGTGTCATCGCTGACGAGGAGCAGGGTTGAGCTCACGAAGGCCGTGTCGGTGACCAGGACGCGTAGGTGTTGTAGTCCTCGGGAAATATGGGACTTCGCCGTTCCATCCTTCACTTTCAGGATCTGTGCGATCTCGGTTATCGGCATGTCCAAGGCGTGGCGCAACAGCACGGCAGTCCGTTCGACCTCCGGCAGCTGTGCCAGTAGCGCCGCCAGGCTGTGTTGGACCTCGCGCTGTTCGGCTTGCCCGGCGGGATCGGTGGGGGCTGTTGCGCCCGGAGCGAGGTCGCGTTCGGTCGGGTCATGGCGAGGTGGCCCAGCGGGCCGCCTGCTGGCGTCGCGGGCGGCGTTGCGGGCGATGTTGCGCAGGATCGTGACCAGCCACGGCCGCAGCGTCAGCGCCGCGATCCGGTCCTCTCCGTAGCCGGCGAGCGCCCGATAGGCCCGCAAGAACGACTCCGCGACCAGATCCTCGGCATCGGCAGGGTTCACCGTGAGGCCGCGAGCCACCGAGTACAGGACGGCGCCGTACTGGTGCATCATGTCCGCGAAACCCGCGTCGAGATCGTTGATCAAGGCGTGGCGCAGCCGCTGCTCGGTGGGGTCACAGACGATCCCCGTCACGAGCCCCTCGGGGCGGCTGTCGTTCATGCCAGTAAGAACACCGATCGGTGGGCTGCGGTTGCATCCGGGCGCCACGCTACGCCAGAAGCGATGACCAACAGGCCACGTCGTCTCATCGCAGCGGTGGCTTGGTGGCTGCGTTGCTGGGTGGCTACGTGATCCGCTTCAAGAAGCCTCGGCATGGAACACCGACAGGCCGCCACAAGCCAGCACCGGTTGCGATGTGGATCTGAGGCCGTCCGAACGTTCGGTGGAAAGCCAGGCGCAACGGCACTGGGCCGGTCGGTGTTCTCTGTGGGCGCTTGCCGGTCCAGCGACCCGGATGTCTCGCGCCGGTCCCCATCCATCACGCGCGCGACAGGAGTCAACGTGCCCCACCTCCGGGCTTCCCGAGAACGACGCGGGGACCTTCCCCGACCACTGCCTGCTCTATCGAATCGCGGCGCACCTGGGGATCAGATCCCGTCTCGGATTCGCGCGTTCGCGTTCGATGAACCACTCGGGCCTGTCCTGGCACGGTGGTTGATCGTTGGCAGCGCCACGGGATCGGCGCAGCGTTACTGGCTGCGCTGGGCGCGGTCGCGGCCGAGAACGGCCTCGACGACCTGCGTGCCGAGCTGACCACCCAGACGCACGCGCTGGCGGAGCTGTTCGGCAGGGTGTTCCCCGGAACCCGCACGAGCTGGGCCGGGTCGCTCATCCGCGTGAGCTGCCCCGTACGCCCAGCCGATACACCTCTGTGCCTGGGCGGAACCCGCCCGACAGCCCGATGACCGGGACAGCGCTGCTGAGCCGGCCACCGCCACAGCCCATCGCCACCCCACCGGCACCGATCGGCACCGATCGCTGCAGCCTCGCGTGCAACCGATGCCCTCCAGGCGGGGTTCGACCTCTGTCCTCAACCCACGCTCACAGGAGCTGCCAGCGATGCACTCGACGATGAGCTGGACGACCACGCACCCCACCCCCATCGGCCCCGTGACCATCACCGCGACGGAGAACGGCGTCACACACCTGCGCTTCCGGTCACGGCGCCCTCTCTCGAACCCCGACGATCACATGTCGTTCCAGGCGGCGTGGATGAAGACCGTCCACGGCAAGTTCGAGCTCGACGCCTACTTCGAGGGAACTCTCACCCGGTTCACGGTCCCGGTCGACCTGAACCGTCTCGACGCCGAACATCGCACCGTCCTCGACGCCGTGCGCGCCATCGAGTACGGCGAGACCACCACCTACGGGGCACTCGCGAAACAGGTCGGGCTCACCGCCGACGGGCCTCGCCGCGTCGGCGTCGCCATGGCACGAAACCCCGTGTTGATCCTCGTGCCCTGCCACCGGGTGCTCGGCGCCAACGGCAAGCTGACCGGCTACGCCGGCGGCCTGGCGGCCAAGCAGGCACTGCTGGACCTCGAGGCGGCCGGTGGACAACCTCGTCGGCTCCCACACGCCATTTGAGCCCCGAACTTCACATCGTCACCGCGGCGGCGCGCCTCACCGATGCGAGCCACGCACAGCTGCGGCCTGGAGGAGCAGATGAACATCGATCGCCTTCCGGGATGGACACTCGACACCACGACGGCCCACCGGGTCGTACTCGCAGCCGCACATCGGGTGATGCTGGCCTACCCGGAAGCGATCGCCTATCTCGTCCACGACGAGATTCTCAGCAGCTGGACCGCCCTCAAGAGCACCTGGATTTCAGCAGCCTGATCATGCGCGTCGTCGAGCAGATCATGACTCTTCCCGCCGGCGCACGCATACTGCCCACACAGCCAATATCGCCCTACCCAACACCCTTACGCGCACGGCGTTGGAGTCGCCTCGACAACGACCTCCACTCCGACGGCGAACTTGCCGCCGCCGCAAGAACCCGGCTACCTCTACTCGGCCCAGTCGGGGCCCTCATTGATGCCGAAATAGTATCCTATGTCGCCTACGGTCACAGGTTCGACCGAATCGGCATCGTGACGCGCGCAGCCCTCGAGGTCATACACGGCTTCGGGGCGACTGACGTCACGGCTCACCGTCGATGAGTTCCGACCCCACGCTGCGTCAACATTGTGGTCGTGCGGCTCCGGTGAGGGCTTCTAAATCTCCTAGGGGTGGAACCGATCCGGTCAGCGCGAACTCTCGATACTTAAAGAGGGTGACCGGAGTGCGGAGTCGTGCCGTCATGCCGGTGCTGCAGCAGGTCGATCGCCAGGCGTAGCATTGCGGCGTCGGGAACCTGCCAGGAGATGTCCTTGACGACCTGAAGGTATCCCGTCGTGATTCCGATCGGGTTGGCTGCAAACAGGACCAGTGTCGCGCCTCGCCACGACGTATTGGGAATGGGTGGAATGGCGGACAACTCGGCGAGTTGTTCGAGTATGGGTTGGTTCGACATGCCGAATAAGTCATCTGACCATCCGGACTCCATACGGTTACCGCTCATCGGCGTGACCACACGGGAGACGCTGAGATCGCCCGCTCGCGCGACTGGCCGCGATCGGTGAAAGTGTTCGAATCGTCGCATAATTGATAGAGACGAGCGTCGCGATGAAGACTCAGCCGCCAATGAAGATGTGCGAGCGGATCCAGTCTCCGCTCTACTGTTTGAAAGGCACGCATGAAATGAGTCAACGCTTCCCGGGGACTGCCGCCGCGTCGGACCGGTGAGACGCTGATTCCGTTGTTGCGTTGACGAATTCCCACGCGGCAGTGACAGGTGAACGGTCCTCCCGTCTCGCGTTTTCCGAACATCGAGTCGGTGATGCCCGTGTCGTTCTCGCTCATCTCACAGCCCCTCGGTCGAGATACTCAGCCCGCACGATGCGGAACACCAGCACTCGACGTTCGGTTGCGCCGGCACCAATCCGTCCTCGAGTGGACCGATGAGCAGCTGTTCGCCTATGACACCGGCCGGGTCCGCTCGCTCGGCACGCCGTTGTCGGCGCAGATCGCGGGCGCGGTGACGCGCTGCTGGGCGGGCCGGACGGGTTCGACATCGACGACTGCACCCTGCGGATGCCGGAGCCGGCCGAGATCGGACTCGGGATGGCATACCGGCCCCGACTACGTCGTGCTCGGCAACAAACGCATCCAGGCCCGCCAGTGCGGCAACGCCGTCACCCCGCCCGTGACCGAGCTCCTCGGCCTGGCACTACGCGAGGCGTTCACCGACGAAGACCTTTGAACGAGCACCCGTGTTCGGCGCGAAGTCCAACGGGGCCGAGTCGTGGGTGAGGGCGCCCAAGGGTCGGTACGCCAGGTGGCGCTACGTGGTGATCGAGTACTCCAGGAACGCACGGACCGTGAAGCAAGATCGGTAGCGCACGAGTCCCGCCCGCAAGGGCACGCCTGAAGCGGAGGCGCGCGAATCGCGTGCCATACTAAAGTCACGTGACGCCGGCAGGCGACTCGGACGGGCTTCAGGAGGTTCACCCGTGGTTCTGGATTCGCCCGCCGACGCTCTCGGCGCTCAGGCCCCCGTGCTCCGCGACCTGATCGTCAAGATCGTACGGGCGCGGCACGATCGTGCGGCTGAGGCGCACCTGCTCTCCGCGTCCCGGTATGCGATGGGCTTCGGTACCCAATGGCGAGACCTGTTGGACGACATGTGCGACGCCCTGCGGGAACGGGGCTTCCGGTCCTGCAAGTTGGCTCCCGGCGGCCATGAGATCCCGGTCGTCAACGACTGCATGGTGTATGTCTGGCGAGTCCCGAACCACCCGGACGCGGTGAGCGAGTTCGCGTCGAGCCCGACCCGCAAGAACGGGTTCACAACCCCGCCGCTCGACCCGGTGCTGTGGGAACCGAGCCTGGTGGAGGAGCAGGAGGCGACTGACGACGCCCCGGGGGAGGGCGAGCTGGGCCCTGTGCTGAAGGAGGTCGGGGACAACATGCCTCTGGTGCTCGTCATGGTCGAGTCGGTGCCGCGGCAGCTGCAGTCGATCGAGTGGGCCGTCGCCGTACTCGACGGTGGAGGCAAGGTCGAGCTGCGCGGGCGGGAGGCCATCTGGGTGCCGGAGCCGGTCGCCGACGGCGACACATCGGGTGTCGCGTCGTTCGACAGCGGTGTGCCTGTCTCGCCGAAGGTCGAGCCGCGCGTGAAGGAAGGCCCCGGGCCGGATGCCTGAGGACGGCCCAGGTCTGTTCGAGCTCCCGGTCGGTGGGAGCGGGCGGTTCGAGCCGGCACGGCTGACCCAGGCCCGAGCTCGCCTCGGCATGAGCAAGACCGACCTGGCTGGTGAGGTCGGTGTCTCGGCCGCGGCGATCGGACAGTACGAGGCGGGCGTGAACTCCCCGCGGCCCGAGGTGCTGGACCGGCTGGCGACGGCCTTGAATGTCCGCCCGGGATTCTTCGGCGTCGGCCGGCCACTCGCGCGCATCGACACGGTGAACGCGCACTTCCGCAGCCTTCGCTCGGCCCGCGTCAGCGACCGCCAGAAGGCACTGGCCACGGCGTCGCTGGTGTGGGAGCTGACCTTCACGCTCGAGCGGTACGTCAAGCTGCCGGAGGTGGATCTCCCTGTCCTCCCCGCCGGCGCGACGCCGCCCGAGGCCGCCGCCGCGCTCCGCAGGCACTGGGGACTGCCCGACGGTCCGGTCAGGCACCTGGTGGCCACGGCCGAGTCCCGCGGCATCGTTGTCGCAGTGCGCCCCCTTCGCGAGATCGAGGCTGTCGACGCCTTCTCTGTCGTGATCGTCGACCGTCCGGTCATCATCACTACGCCCCGCCGCAGTGAGAACGTCTTCAGGCACAGGTTCTCGACCGCGCACGAGATCGGACATCTGTTGTTGCACGGCGACTCCGGTGAGCACAGCGCCGCGGTCGAGAAGGAGGCCGACGAGTTCGCCGCCGCGTTCCTGACGCCTGCAGCCGCCATGGATGCGGCACTGCCGCAGCGGCTCGACCTGGCGGCCCTGGACCGGATCGGGCGGACGTGGGGCGTCTCACCGAAGTCCCTTGTCCGGCGGATGGTCGAGCGTGGGCGCACTACCGAGTCTTCGGCCAGGCGTGCCTACCAGCGCCTGGCCATGACCGACGACCCGCTGGCCGACCCGACAAGCGCGTTTCCGGGGGAAATGCCGTCGTTGCTGAAGAAGGCAGCGGACCTCGCGGGTGACCACGGCGCCGGGGTGCCCGTTCTCGCCGAGGCGCTGAGGCTCAGCCCCGCGCAGGTGCGTGACTTGCTCGGCGACGCCGACCAGCGACCTGTCCTTCGCCTCGTCGGCAGGGAGAACTGACTCCGTAAACGATGGGCTGGCTACTCGCCCCGGACGGGCGGCGCACCGGGTGGACGAGCTCGCACCCCACGCGCCAGGCGACAGGTTCGACCTGTCGATGACCGCAAGCGTGAACGGCACGCAATACATCAGCGGCAACTGGTCGTCGCTGTATTGGCCCTTCCCTGACCTCATCGCCTATGCCTCGTGCGGCACCACTCTGCTGCCGGGCGACGTCATCGGCGCCGGGGCCGTCGGTACGCCGGCTGACGATCTGCCCCCGCCGTCGCATAAATCCATCCGCGTAGACACGGTAGAACACGCCTCGGGACACGAACGCCGTTGCCGGGCCAGCCCGGCACGGACGTAGACGCCTCGCGGCTTTGGCCGGTCGATGCTGGGCACGTTCCCTGGATAGAGTCGATCTCGATCCACGAACTGATCCACGAACTGCTGTGCGGGCCTGCCGGTGATGCCCGTTTCCGTACCCCGGGTCCGCAGCAGTACCCAGCAACCCGGCCATGTGGGTGCCAACTTGCTGACTACGAATCAGAAGGTTAGGGGTTCGAATCCCTTCGGGCGCACTCGACCGATGGCCGAGCTGTGTCGACGGAATGCATCGACCGGCATCGGTCATCGTCCTTTTGTGGGGGCCGAGCCCCCACAACCCCGGCCGGGGTGCCCCCCGGACCCCCATCCGCCGGGGTCGGGGGTCGGGGGCTGAGTGTGTGCGTCCGAGGGCTTCGCCTCGGACCCCATCCGGCGTCGTTGCGGTTGGCGGGTGAGGGTGCGTCGCCGGAGGTCGGGCGGGCGCTCTTGGCGGCTACCAGTCGGGCTCGGTGCCTTTAGCTGCTTCCAGTAGCGGCGGTGGGCGTGCTGGGCGTCCGCGGACGTCATCCAGGTGGGGAGTTCCTGGTCCAGCGGGTCGGCCAGGTCGGCGATGTCGCGCAGCGCGGCGCCTGTGCGGCGCGTTTGGTGGCGACGGCGATGCGGCGGTCGCAGACCGCTGAGGTGATCAGGCCGCCGGCGAACGCGTGCCCGTTGACCGCGGCGACGGTAGTCGCTGAACCAGTCGGCGACGGGCTCGCGCGGGCCTGCGAACAGCCGGAAGTGTTCGTCGAGGTCGAGGCCCGCGGAGAAGCGTCGGCGGTGCCCCGTCAGGACGATGGGGCTGCCGGGGATGGTCGGACTCGAGCCTGTCGAAGGCGTCGTGGAGGTCGGTGAAGACGTGCGGTTCCGGGCGTTGACCGGGTTGGTGGTCATGGTGACCACGGCGGTGCGGCCGTGGCGGTCGATGGTCCAGCTCATCGTGGCGAGTTCCCTTCGGTCGATGGCCGGTCCCGGGGCCATGGCAGGTCGAGCGTGGCCGCCTCGACCGGGGCGTGCTCGGCGGCGGCGTGCAGCCGCCGGTCCGGCTCGACGACGGCGCCGCTGCGCCGCATGGTGTCGACGAGTTCGGCGACCAGTTCGGGTGCGGAGCGGCGGAGCAGGCGGGCTGCGTCGGTGAGCCACGCGCGGTCGAGGAGGTAGTCCTCGACGGCGTCGACAGGGATTCCGCCGCGGATCATCAGGGCGTAGGCGAAGATGCGGCGGGCGCCGTACCAGACGGCGCCGTCGGGGTCATCGACCAGCCGTTGGGCGCGGCGGCGGGCTTGGGCGAGTGCGCCGACGTGGTCGGCGGGGATCGGCCCGTGTGCGGGGATCAGCACCCGTGGATGCAGCGCGTCGAGGCGTTCCAGGGAGGCGACGGCGGTGGCGGTGGCGACCCGGCCGACGTCGTAGTCCGACAGGGCGTCCCCGACGGCGAGGAGCCGTTCGTCGGGCTGCCACAGGCACAGCTGACCAGGGGTGTGGCCGGGGGTGGCCACGACCTGCCACTCGGCCTCGCCCAGCTGCAGGCGCTGCTGGTCGTCGAGGGCCTGGTCGACGGTGGCCTGCAGGGCGGCGTTGCCGCCGACGTGGTCGGCGTGCCAGTGGGTGTTGACGACCATCTCGATGCGCCCACCCGCTTGTGCTCGGGCCCAGTCGCAGGTCTGGTCGGCGTGGCCGACGAAACCGGTGTCGACCAGTGCCCAGCTCGGGTGCCACGCCGGAGGAGTCCGCCGACGACCGGCTCGTCCGCGTGTTCGGGCTCGTGCTCGATGGGCTGCTGGGTCCCGAGCACGAATAGCGCCTCGGGGTCCGGCGCTCAGAAGGTGGCGATCGGGTTGACCGGGCTCCCGGACGTGCCGGCGAGGCGGATCGGTGCAACGGTGAGGTGGAAGTCCCACTGGTCGAGCTCGGCAGCCGCCGCGGCGCAGGCCTCCAGATCGCAGTTGTCGAGCAGCCACAGACCCATCGCGACGAGGCTCACGGCGTGAACCGGCATCAACAGGTCCGCGAACCCCGACGGCTGGACGTCCTGGGGGGTGTCGGCGCCGATCAGGGCGACCCCCCGCTCGTGCAGCCACGGCAGGCAGGACGCGTGCCAGCCGGCCTGCGTGACGCTGTACGCCGCACCTGACTCGTGCCGGAAGCGGCCGTAGCCGGTGCGCAGGAGTACCGCATCACCGGAGCGCACCCGAACGCCCTGTCGACGCTCGGCCTCCTCGAGATCCTCGGGAAACACGCCCTGTCCTGGTTCCAGCCACGGCACATCGCGGACCTTCGCGATGTCCAGCAGGACACCACGGGTGGTGATCCCGTTCGCCGCTGCCGTGACGGCCGCCCACGCCGATCCCGTTTCGGGGTCGACCAGGGAATGCGAGCGCCCGTTGTACATCGTGCCGTCCCAGAAGATGTGGCACGGCGAGTCGACGTGGGTGATCGTGTTGCCGTGGAACGAGATGCCGAGCTTCTCGGACGAGAAGCCCCACTGCCGGTCGGCGTGGAAGGGCCCCGGCATGTTCTCGGCGCCCGGCATGTCGGCGGCGCACGGGCAGGTCGTCGTCGACCGCTCCATGTCGCCGGGCACGGCGATCTCCCACGCGCACGACACGCTCCTGCCGTGGCGCACGACCCGCGCCGCGGCCAGCCGAACGTCGTCGGTGATGTGGTTCAGCGTGCCGAGCTCGTCGTCGTCGCCCCACCGTCCCCAGTTCGACAGCGTGTCGAAGTACCCACGCACGTCGTCCTGGGTGGGTATCTGTCGCCCTGCCGTCATCCCGTCATCCCTGCATCGATCCCTTCGGTCACGCGCTTCGAAGCCTGCTCCCGGAGGGTGCCACAGGGGGGCACCGTGCTGGGCGCCCGGGGAACGAGCGGTACCGGCAGCCGCCCGGCCGCCGGTACCGCACCCGGTCAGGCCACTACGTCCGGTACCGGAACAGGATCCGGCCCCGGTCCAGGTCGTACGGGCTGAGCTCGACGAGCACCCGGTCGAGAAGCACGATCTTGATGTAGTGCTTCCGGATCTTCCCGCTGATGTGCGCGAGCACCTTGTGCCCGTTCTCGAGCTCCACCCTGAAGGTGGCGTTGGGCAGGCAGTCGACGACCGTGCCCTCGACCTCGATGGCTCCTGCTGTCTTCGTCATGCGCCACGCATCATTTCCACAGCGCTGCTCACGTGCTGCGCGCCGATGCCCTCGAACAGCGCCGACGCGGCGGTGTTGCGCTCGTCCACCTCTGCCGACGCCGTCTCGACCCCGCCGCGGTGCAGCGCACCCAGCACCTCGGCCAGCATCGCCCGGGCGATGCCGCGGCCGCGTCGATCCTCTCGGACCGCGACCAATCCGATCCGCGCGTGCCGGCGGCGCGCCACGACCCGGACCAGCCCCACGTACCGATCGGCGGCCTCGGCCACCACGTACTTCGACGGGTCCAGCGGAGCCCCGTGCGGCCGAACCAGTACCTCGGCGGGCATCGAGTCCCAACCTGCCCGAGCATCGACCTCCGCGCGGACCGCCTCGTACACCTCGCGCAGCGCGGGCTCCCGCGCCGCTCCGAGGCCCAGGATCGTCACCCCCCGCGGCGCCGCGGTGGTGTCGAGCCCGGTGGCCGTCGGGTCGGTGGCGAGGAGGTACTCGCGTTCCCGGCGCCGGACCGTGAGCCCGGCCCGCGCCCAGCGGGCCGTCAGATCGTGGTCGGCCTCGTCGACCAACGTGTACAGCGGGCTCGGCAGGTCTGCCAGCATCGCGGTCACGAGCCGGTCGAAGACCGGTCCGTGCCACGTGTCGATGCTGAGGAAGACCCGCCCGTCGGGCCGACGGGCGGCCTCGCCGTGGCCGATCGCCACGCCGTCCGCCGCCGCCCGCCACCGCAGGTCGTCCACCCGGGTGATCACCGCGTGCCTGCCGACGGTGGGGGGTGCGCCCGCGCTGAACTGCACGGATTCCATAGGTTTCGCCTCTCAGGAGTGCCTGGTGGGAGGCGCTCCTGGCGACCTTCGAGTCAATCGCCCGATCGTGACGGAGAGGGGAGCACCCACGTGCGTTCAACGAGCATGGGTCTCACCTCCACCGGCCGGGTCGCGATCGCCCGCAAGGTATCAGCGCGGGCCCCCTGCCCCGCCACCCGTTTTCGGGCCGCTCGACGTTCGGGGGCGACGGCACCCGGTACCTACTCGGCGTCGAGGAACGCGATCGCGGTCGCGGGGAACAGCGGTGAGTCCACGATGTCGTAGTGGGTGGTCCCGGGCAGGATCGAGAGCGCGTGGCCACCCTTCGGGCGGCCGTCACCGGTCCAGCCACCGTCGCGGAGGCCGCCGTCGAGCAGACCGAAGACCTCGACGTAGTGGCTCGGCGGTGCCATGTCGGCATCGGCGGCCATGATCAGCGTGGGGACCTGGAGGCCGCGGACGTCGTCGTCGAAGTCGAAGTCCTGCGCCATCGACTCGCCTGCCTTGTCCAGCAGCTTCCCGAAGTTCTCCGGGTGCGGCGCCACGCGCTGGTAGAGCTCGTACATCGGGGTCTGCTTCATGAACTCGGCCGCTGCCGCGTTCACCTGGCCCTGCTGGGCGCGCATCTCCGGGTAGATGGCGTCCGACCGGGTGTTGGCCGACACCGCGACCAGCCTGCGGACGGCCGCCGGGTGTCGCACCGCGGTCTGCAGGGCGACGCCGCCGCCGAGTGAGAAGCCCACGACGTCGGGCCGGTCCAGCCCGAGGTGCTCGATCAGCGCGCCGATGTCGTCGGCCATCAGCCGGACGTCGAGGGGGCGGTCGATGTCGGCGGTGCGTCCGTGTCCCTGCAGGTCGGGAAGGATCACCTGGTGGTCCTTGGCGAACAGGTCCAGGTTCGGTCCGAACATCTCACCCGATCCCAGGCCGCCGTGCAGCAGGATCATCGGCCGCCCGCTCCCGTGCGTCTCGAAGTACATGTTCAGGCCGTTGACCTCGGCGTACTGGCCCGTCCCCGCCGTGTCGCCGATCCTGGTCGATGTAGTCATGTCGCTCGTCCTCGCCTGCTCGTCGAAACCGTCGACAGGGAGACCGAGATCCGATGCGGAACTCATCGGCGAAGTCTCCACGAATCCGGGATCCGGTTCGCGAACTAAGTTCTCGTTCTGGAACGTCGTTCGTCACTGGGTACTCTCGTCGGCATGGCTGTTGATCCGAGGCAACGTCGCGCCGCCCGGCACGCCCAGCCGGCCACCGCTGCCCCGCGGCAGGCGCGCCGCAAGCCGCCGATCACCGTCGACCGGATCATCGACGCCGCGCTCGAGGTCGTGGCCTCCTCGGGCTACGACGCTCTGACGATGCGCAGCGTCGCCGGTGCGCTCGACACCGGGCCTGCCTCGCTGTACGCGCACGTCGTCAACAAGGCCGACATCGATGAGCTGATCGTCGGATGGCTCTGCGCCCAGCTCGTCCTGCCCGAGCCCGATCCCGCAACATGGCGCGCGCAGATCGTCGACGTGTGCGCCCAGATCCGCGATCGGTTCCTGGCCTATCCCGGCATCTCCCGCGCCGCGCTCGCCATGGTCTCCACCCACCTCGACGTGCTGCGCGTCAACGAAGGCATGCTGGCCATCGTCCTCGCCGGTGGCATCGAACCGCAGACGGCGGCCTGGGCGATCGACGCGCTCTGGCTCTACGTCAGCGCATACGCGCTGGAGAGGTCGCTGGTCACCCAGCGGCCGGGCCAGGAGGATGACGACCGAGTCATCGGCCGCGACGAGTTGATCAGCCGGCTCACCGCGCTGCCCGCCGACCGGTTCCCCCAGATCAGACGCTATGCGGCCGAGTTGACCTCCGGTACGGGGCATGAGCGGTTCGACTTCACCCTCGGCCTGCTCGTCGACAACCTCGCCCAGCGCCGGTGATGATCACGACGCGTTGCAGGCCGTCGCGTCGGATGCGGGCGCGCCTCGTGACCTGATCGTGCGTGACTGATCATGGATCGCGCTGACCACGACCTCGTAGAGGTCAGGGCTGCTCGGGAACTCCTCGAGTCCGGGGAGGGTGACGACGCGACGGAACTCCGCGCCCAGGTGGGCGGCCCGGAACGCGGCGAGCGAGGCCGTCGGCAGCGAAGGATGAGACCGGAGGACGAGACGGGCCGGTTTCGCCAGCGACGGCGCACGCGCGCCGCGATCGTGGCGGCGGCCGCCGAGCTCCTGCGGAGTGGGGCGACACCCTCGGTGGCCGACATCGCCGAGGCCGGCGAGGTGCTCGCTCCGTAGCGATCCCCGCGGATGTGGCGGGGCTCGTGCCTGCCCTTCTCGACGCTAGCTGATTAGAATGCTAGCATCCTAAAGTGCCTGACGAGGACGTCAAACAGTTCAACGTGTACCTGCCGGTGGGGCTGATCAAGCAGCTCAAGCACCACGCCATCGAGGAGGGCCTGTCCCTCTCGGCGCTGGTCGCCGCGGCGCTGCGGGCCTACCTCGACGACACCCACGGGCAGGACGAGTCATCGCTGGAGAAGGGGAACTGAGATGTCGACAGCAGGGATCGAGGCCGTCTTCCTGACGACCCACAACTGGGGCCGGTCCGCGAAGTTCTTCCAGTCAATGGGATACGAGGTGGAGTTCTCGACCGACGACGGCTCGGGCCTGCTCCGCAACGGCAGCGGCCCCTACCTCGTGCTCTCCGAGGTCCCCGAGACCCAGGAGCCGCAGTCGCAGATCGTCCTGAAGGTCGCCGACGCCGACGCGTTCCGTGCCGGTCCCGGCGTCGAGGTGGTCACGCCGTTCGAGGACACCCACTACGGGACGCGGGAGATGACCGTCCGCGATCCCGACGGGCGGCTGTGGAGCCTGCAGGCTCCCGGCAAGGACTGAGCGTCGCGATGGCGCTCGAGGGGGCCGCCGCGCCGGGAGTCGCGGCGCGGCGCGGTCTGGGCATGTTCGTCGTGATGATCGGGGTGCTCATCTCGGCGGTCGACGGCACGATCGTGGTGCTCGCGCTCCCCGCGATCCAGGACGACCTGGCCATGTCGCTGTCGTCCGTCACCTGGGTGGTCGTGAGCTACCTGCTGGTCGTGACCGTGCTCGCCACCCAGGTGGGCAGGCTCGGCGACATGTACGGCAGGGTCCGGATGTACCAGGCCGGGTTCCTGGTCTTCGTGATCGGGTCGCTGCTGTGCGCGCTGGCCTGGAACGCGGCGGCCATCATCGCCTTCCGCATCGTCGAGGGGGTCGGTGCGGCCCTGATCGCCGCCAACAGCGGCGCGATCATCTCCGAGCTGTACCCGCCTGCCGAGCGCGGCCGCGCGTACGGGTTCAACGCGTTCGGTTGGTCGGTGGGATCGGTGCTCGGCGTGCTGCTCGGCGGGGTGATCGTCACCTACGTCTCGTGGCGGTGGATCTTCTGGATCAACCTGCCGATCGGCGCGCTCGCGCTGGTGCTCGCGGTGCGGGTGCTGCGCGACCGTGGCGAGCGGGTCCGCAGGCGGCTCGACCCGGTCGGCATGATCACGTTGGGGCTGGGCCTGTTCGGAGTGCTGTGGGCGATGACGGGGCTGGCCGCGCAGCCGTGGGGTGGCACCCAGCTCGCCTTCCTGCTCGGCGGCGCGGCAATGCTCGTGGCGTTCGTGCTCATCGAGCGGCGCCAGGCCGAGCCGACGCTCGACCTCTCCCTGTTCCGCATCCCCGCGGTGACACCCTCGCTGCTGGCCTCGCTGCTGCAGGGCCTGGCCAGCTTCGCCGTGCTGTTCCTGGTGATCATGTACCTGCAGGGGCCGCGCGGGCTCAGTCCGATCGACGCGTCGTTGCTGATGCTGCCCGGCTACGTGGTCGGTGCCGCGGTGGGCCCGTTCGCGGGGCGCCTCGCCGACCGGTGGGGGCCGGTGCTCCCGGCCACCGCCGGGCTGGCCGTCTCGGCCGTCGCGCTCGTCGTCTTCGCCCTGATGACCACCACCAGCAGCCTGTGGCTGCCCGCCATCGGCAACGTGGTGATCATGATCGGCGGCAGCCTCTTCTACCCGGCCAACAGCTCCGCGGTGATGAAGGCGTCGCCGCCGGGCCGGCTCGGGATCGCGTCCGGCGTGCTCAGGACGTTCGCCAGCATCGGCATGGTGTTCTCGTTCACCACCGCCATCCTGGTGGCGGCCGACTCCGTTCCGCGCAGCACGGCGTTCGCCATCTTCGTCGGCAGCACCACCCTGGACGGGCCGCTCGCCGTCGCGTTCACCGACGGTCTCAGCACCGCCTTCTTCACCATGATGGGCGTGATGGCGCTTGCCGCCGTGCTGTCCGCGTTCCGCGGCCGGGCCGGCTCGCCGCAGCGCCGGCCTGACGGCCGAGCCGGTGGTCAGGTTCCTGCCTGAGTACCGCCACCCGCCGCTGCGGTGGCCGCCGCGTGGGCGGCACCGCGGCCCTGGGCCCTGGCGATGATCGCACCGTCCTTGATGCGGACCGCAGCCTCCGTCGCGTCGTCGGGGTCCGGGACGTCCGCGGCGGCGGCGATCAACCCGCCGTCATCGACGACGACGCGCAGGCGCGGCTGGTCGATCGGGGCGAACACCCGACGCAGGCTGCCCGCGATGTCGGTGAGGCGCAGCCGCACGAGCCGTCCGACCTCGGCGTGATCGGCGGTGACCACGACCACCGTGACGCGGTCGCCGGGGCGCGCGGCCCGCACGGCCTCCTCGGCGGCCGCCAGCCGCTGGGTGCCGAGCACGGCGAGCACCCCGTCGCTGCCGAGACCGATCGGACGCCCGCTGATCTGGTCCGACACGTCCGGTGGCGGGGTCCAGGCGTCGCGGCACGGTTCGGCGGGCGTGACGAACGGCAGGTACGGCGGGTCCCAGATGTCGGGGAGATCGAGACCGTCCAGGTGCTCGCACGCGGCCGCCACGTCGAAGGGATCGCCGAAGGCTGCTGCGGACTCGGCGAGGTGGCCCACGCCGTCGAGCAGCGTCAGCACGAGCTCGGCCAGCCGCACCCGGCGTTCCACCCGGCTGCGCGTGCGCGCGCAGGACTCGAGCGCGAGCGCGAACAGCAGCGACTCCAGCCGGGTGAGCTGCGCGAGCGCCGTGCGGGCCGGTTCGTCGTCGAGGACGCCGGTCAGCGAGCGCAGTTGCAGGTGCCCGTGTGCGGGGGTGTCGCCGAACAGGGGCAGCCGTTCCAGCCAGACCCGCGCGAACGCACCCAGTGCGGCCGCCGGCTCCGTCACCCCCGCCGGCGCCTGTTCCGCTGCGCGCTGCTCGGGTCCGTCCCGTTCCACGATGTCGAGCAGCACGGCCAGGTAGAGGGCCCGCTTGCTCGGGAAGTTCGAGTAGACCGCACCTCGGGTCAGCTCGGCGCGCTCGGCGATCCGGTCGACCCGGGCCTCGGTGTAGCCGTGCTCGGCGAACTCCGCGTGGGCCGCGGCGCGCACCGCGGCCCGGGTGCGTTGCTGCTGCTGCGCCCGGTTCAGCCGGACCATGGCGACTCCCCACATCGTCTCGGTGCCCGACGATACCGACATCACCCGGATGCTGGAGACATCCGGGCGCGGGACCGGACGGTGTGCACGACCCGGTCGACGGCGACGGCCACCGGAAGTGGCTCGTGCTCCCCGCTGCCGCGTGACCGCAGCGAGACCAGCCCGTCGGCGGCCTCCCTGCCGCCGATCACGGCCAGGTACGGCACGCGGCGATGGGATCGGATCCGGGCGCCGAGCGAGCCGCGGTCCGGTCCCGCGATCTCGGCGCGCAGGTCGGCATCGAGCAGCCGGTCGAGCAGGGCTCCGGCGGCCGGGAGCTGATCGTCGCCGATCGGCATCACCACGACCTGGACCGGTGCGAGCCACGCCGGGAAGGCGCCCTGGTGGATGTCGATGAGGTGGGCGACGAGGCGTTCCATGCTGCCGACGATGCTGCGATGGATCATCACCGGCTGCTTCCGGTGCTGCTCGGCGTCGAGGTAGGCCAGGTCGAAGCGGCGCGGTTGGAAGTAGTCGAGCTGGACGGTCGACAGGGTGGACTCGCGCCCGGCCGGGTCCACGATCTGCACGTCGATCTTGGGTCCGTAGAAGGCGCCCTCACCCGACGCGGACTCGTACTCGAGGCCGCGCCGGTCCAGCACGGCGGCCAGCGCCTGCTCGCCCCGGTCCCACATGGCGGCGTCGTCGACGTACTTGTCGGACTCGCCGCGCAGCGAGAGGCGGTAGCGGTGACCGCTGATGCCCAGGTCGCGGTAGGCGCGCTCGATGAGGTCGAGCACGGCGTCGACCTCGGCGGCCACCTGGTCGGGCCGGGCGAAGATGTGGGCGTCGTTGAGCTGGGGCGATCGCACCCGGCTCAGCCCCAGCAGCACGCCGGACGGCTCGTGGCGGAACATCGGTCCGAGCTCGGCCAGCCGCAACGGCAGGTCGCGATGGCTGCGGGACCGGGACCGGTAGATCAGGGCGTGCCCGGGGCAGAGGCTGGGGCGCAGGATGAGCTCGGCCTCGCCGTCCGGGATGGGGGCGAACATGTCCTCGCGGTAGTGCTCCAGGTGCCCGGAGATCTCGAAGAGGCCCCGCTTGGCCAGCACGGGGGAGTAGACGCGGGAGTAGCCGGCACGGTGTTCGAGTCCGCGCACGTAGTCCTCGACACTCGACCGGATCGCGGCTCCAGCGGGCAGCCAGTAGGGCAGTCCGGCGCCGATGAGCGGGTCGGAGCCGAAGAGGTCGAGCTCGCGACCGAGGCTGCTGTGCCCGATCGGTGCGCCGAGGTCGTTGCTGCTGTTCATCGGTGTTCCCTTCAGTGGTGCCGGGGAACGACCCATGACAAAGCCCCGGGGTCGGTCACCCCGGGGCTTCGCTGGCGCGCGCTCACATGGCCGGGATGTTCTCCGGCGTCGTCGTGATCGCAGCGTTTCGCATGGTGCGAGACGGTAGCCCGGTTCCGGACGGCCGTCGCGCGCATTTCGGTGTGTCAGAGGCCCGGTCAGAAGCTGAAGGTGGTGGCACCCTCGTCACCGATCCACTCCCACAGCGGCACCGTGCCGGCCACCTCGGCGCCGTCGACGAGCGCGCCGGCGTCGAGCTTCTTGGCGTTGACGCAGATGGGGCAGGCGAAGTAGCGCCCGCCCGCCTTCCGGTAGCGCTCCAGCAGGTCGGCCAGCGGTGGGCAGCCCTCACATGCCGTGGCCACCGCCGCGCCCGGCACCACCAGCCGCACGGCCTCCTTGCTGAGGAACATCACCGTCGGACGGCCCTGTTCGGCTGCGGCGACGCCGGTCAGGAACGCCACCGTCACGCGCTCGGGGTCCTCCAGGCCGGTCGCCAGGTTGATGACTGCTTTGCCGTTCACGGTTCCTCCAGGTGCACCCACCGGCCCTGGTGGCCGGGGTGAACCCACGCTAGGAACGCCGGGTGGCCGTGTCGTGAGGAGTTCTCCTCATGTCTCGAGCGGCTCCAGGCTCCGGAGCAGGCCGTGCTGCATCGCGAACAGCGCCGCCGCGGCACGCGTGCTCGCGCCGATCTTGAGGTAGATGCGCTCGATGTGGTTGCCTGCGGTCTTCGGCGCGATGCCGAGCCGGGTCGCGATCTGGCGGGTGGACGCGGCCCTGGCCAGCAGCACCAGCACCTCGACCTCGCGGACCGTGAGACCGGCCGGTCCACCTGCCGCGCGCCGCGTCCGGTGCCCCGCGCAGCCCAGCACGGCCTCGACGGCCGCCGGCTCCAGCCGCCCGGCCCTGGCCTGGGACCGCAGCTCGGCCGCGGCCGCGGCGGGCGCATGGGCATCGCGGTGCGGGCGCGGCTCGGTCATCGCGTGGTAGCAGTCGGCAGCGGCGAGCAGCCGGGCGGTCGCCGGGAGTGCGGCCGCGCCGAGCCCGCGGTGGTACCCCGAGCCGTCGAGTCGTTCGTACGCGAGCGCCGCGATCGACGCCGCATCGCCCAGTGTCGGGACGCGCCGCAGCATCCGGTCGGTGTAGTAGGCGTGCAGCTCGACCCGCTCCCGCTCCACGGCCGTCAGCGCAGCCGCCTTGTCCCAGATCGTGTTGGGGACACCGGCGCGACCGAGGTCGTGCAGCAGCCCGGCGCGGCGGACCACGAGCACCTCGGCCGCCGGCAGCCCGACGTGCGCAGCGGCGGCAGCCGCCAGATCGGCGACGCCGCGGGAGTGGCCTGCGAACCAGGGTGACTTGAGATCGACGAAGTCGGCCAGCGCCTCGAGCCCGGCATCGAGCGCCGGCCCGGTCAACGTCTGCGCCGCGGGATCGGCGGCGATCAGCTCCGGCCAGCTGGACTCCACCGGCAGGCTCTCGAGCACCGCGGCTCCGTGGCGGTCGAACGCGGCGACGACCGCTGGGTCCAGCGCGGTGCCGCTGCGGCGCCGGATCACCTCCAGTGCGGCGGCCGTCCCGCCGCGGCGGTGGTGCACCTCTGCGAGGTCGGCGACGTGCACGACCCGCGTCGCGACATCGATGTCGGTGCCCCGCACCCCGGCGGGCGTACCGCGTCCATCCCACCGCGTGAACGTCTGCGCCAGGCAGTGCAGCAGCCGGGCGCCGAGGCCGAGTCGCGTGGCCAGCAACCCCGTGACCTGGCAGTGCGCCACCAGTGACGCCTGCACCGTGCGTCCGGTCGTGCCCACCAGTCCGGCGACGGTGCGGGCCCGGTGCAGCACCGACCCGTGGGTGCCGGCCCGGCGCACGAGGTAGCGCAGCATCGGTGGGCTGCCGATCTCCACGTCGTACATCCCGGCCCGCAGTGTGATGTCGTCGCCGAAGCGCTCGGCGCTCTCGTGGGAGTCGGCGGTGCAGCCGATCCACGCCAGCAGTGCCAGGTAGTACACGGTCTCCCGGTCGGACGCGGTCAGCTGCATCCGCTCGGCGAGGCGGACCGCGATCAGGCTGGACCGGGTGAGGTGCTCCATCGGCTGGCCGAGCCCGAGATCGGCGGCGAGCGAGAGCATGCCGACCAGCTCGGCGACCGATGCCGTCACCGCGTCGCGTCCGGGGACGCCCATACCGGGAGTCTACGGGCCCCCTCGATCACAGGGCGGCCGATCCTCAGCGTCCGTTCAGCGGGCCCGTCCTATGGTCGATCCGTACTCGGACGATTGCTTCGGCCGAGCGTGGGAGGACACGAGATCGAAGGAGCCGGCGGGATGACAGCCGCACTGCGCCGCACCCGGCAGCTGCCGGGTCGGGCGACGTGGGCGGTCGTCGTGATCTCCGCGCTGCTGTTCTCGGTCTTCGCGGTCTGCTGCTGCCTCGAGGGGTCCGCGTCCGGTGGGCACCACCTCGCATCGACCGCCACCGTCGAGCACCCGGACGGGGTGGCGGTGAGCGCCGCCGGTGACAGCACCTCCGACCGCGACGCCGACTGCGACTCGCCCCCGCAGCACATCGGCATCGCGCCTGCGCCCGTTGCGGAGCCGGGTCTGGACATCGCCACCTCCGTGGACCGCACGGCTGCTGGTGATGTCGTGCTCCTCCCGGTGTTGCCCGTCATCAGCGACATCGGGCCGGCCCCCCACGTCCTCTGCGTGATGCGGACGTAGACCGAACGAGGTCTCTCGATCGTCGAGAGGTTCGCTGGTGGGTGGTCACACCGCCCCGAGGTCCCCTGTCACGCGTGAGCGCTCGTGTGTGGAGCGCTTTCGTCCTCTGTGCTGGAGCGTGTTGTTGATGTTGAGTTCGGACGGCCCCGGAACGGGCACCCTGGAGAAGGTGGGTCCGCCACCGATGGAGCCCTCGATGCCGCTGCGTGGCGATCGGCTGGGCCGCTTCGCGCTGGTCGTCGTCGGGATCGTCGCGGTGCTCTCGGTGGTGCGCGCCTTCCTCCCGATGGAGTTCCTCGGCGACATCTGGCGCCCAGCCGACACGGCGTCGATCGCGCACAACTTCTTCGTCGGCGGCATGCACCTGTTCGACCCGCAGATCGACTGGGGTGGCGCGGGTCCGGGTTACGTCGAGTCCGAGCTGCAACTGCTGCCGTGGCTGTCCGCGGTGCTGTACCACGTGTTCGGGGAGCACGCGTGGGTCGGCCGGCTGGTGTCACTCGCGTTCATGGCCATCGGGACGGGCACGTTCTGGGTGCTGGCACGGCGGCTGCTGCCGGGTGCGGCGGCCCGCTGGGCGCTCATCGCGTTCGTGGTCTCGCCCATGGTGATGACGTACGGCAACGCCTTCATGCCTGACCCGACGGTGCTCGCCTTCTACCTGCTGACGCTGCTGTTCTTCCACAAGTGGCTCACCGACGACCGCGGGATCTGGCTGGTGGCCACCGCGGTGGCCGCGTCGATCGCGGCGCTGGCCAAGCCGACGTCGCTGCACGTCTTCCTGATCCTGCTGATCTGGCTGCTGATCTCCGCGCGACCGCGGCTGCGCAGGCCGTCGCTCTACGTCGCCGGGGCCGTCGCCCTGATCGCGCCCGCTCTGTGGCTGTGGCATGCCCATGAGCTCTACGTGCAGTACGGCAACACGTTCGGGGTGATCTCCGGAGGCGACAGCAAGTTCGGCAACCTCGCCATCTGGACGTCGTCGCTGTTCTACACCGGCAACGTGTCCATCGAGGCCACGCTCGTCTACGGCATCGTTGGCGTCCCGCTGGCCGCGGTGGGTGCCTGGCTGGCATGGCGCGGTCGCGGTCCGGTGATCCTCGCTGCCGGGTTCCCGGCGCTGATCGTCTTCTACTTCGCGGTGGCCCGCTACAGCTCGGAACTGGGACCGCAGTACCACATCTTCTCGCTCCCGTTCGCCGCGATACTGGTGGGTATCGGGGTCGCGGGCATCGCGCAGTGGCTGCACGGTCGGGTGCCCGGACTGGTCCGAGGCGGGCTCGCCGTCGTCACCGTCGCGTTGCTCTTCGCCCAGAGCATGATCATTTTTGTGCAGTCGTTCCAGGACCACAGCGGCGTGTACGGGGTGTGCTCCGCGGAGCTGGCGCAGGTCTCGACACCGTCCGACCTCGTGGTGATCAGCACCACCAGCAACGCCGTAGACCGGGGCACGGCCAACAACTTCCAGGAACCGACGATCTTCTACCTGGCCGACCGGAAGGGCTGGAGCCTGGCCGCCGACCAGCACCAGCCGTCCTACCTCGAGTCCTACACGAAGCAGGGTGCGAAGTACTTCGTCGTCTACGCACCGCTGCTCGTGCCGGCCGGGAGCGAGCTCGCGGACTGGCTCGACACCAACGCGCAGCAGGTGCGCTCCGCCACCGATGACGGGTGCGACATCTGGGCGCTGCAGAAGTAGTGAAGCGGCAATCCCGCTGCGTAGAGTTGATCGAGAACGGTGGCCGGCGGGGCGGTCCCTGGGGAGCGGCCGTTCGTGCCTGAACGGCCGCTCCGGCGGCCCAGCCGAGGGAGCCCGCCGTGCCGGAATACCTGATCTCCCAGAACGATCCCCGCGGTGAGCGCGGCGAGCAGCTCGCCGAACTGCGCGGCGAGTACCGGTACAACATGGACTTCGGGTTCCCGGTGTCCGCGGCCATGGGCGATGCCGATGAGCCGGTGCTGGGCTGGCAGGTCAAGGCGCTCGCCAAGCAGGAGGAGACGCGGCTGAACCTGCTGCGGCTCAAGCGCCATGGCAGGTGGAACTTCGTCAACGACGTGCAGCCGCTGGCACCGCACCGGCTGGCCAAGCTCGTCCGGGACGGCGACATGGGTGGCATCGTCGAGTACTTCATGCCCCTGCCCGGCGGCGTCACCGGTGATCACCCGGACAAGACGATCAAGGCGTTCCAGGACGTGTTCGCCCTGCACGAGCAGCCTCCGGCCACGGCGGACTTCGAGTCCGACGAGTACTTCGCCGAGATGATGGTGGCCGGACCCGACCCCACGCGACTCGTGCGGATGGATCACGTGCCCGCGAAGTTCCCGATCACGTCCCGGCACCTCGGTGAGGATCTCGACCAGGCCCTCGCGGCCGGGCGCGTGTACTGGGTCGACTACGTCGACATGTCGGAGCTCGACAACGGCACCCATCCGCAGTCGCCGAAGTTCATGTACGCCCCGATGGCCGCGTTCTGCGTGCCGCGCGGCGGCGGGCCGCTGCGGCCGTTCGCCATCCAGTGCGGGCAGGACCCCGCAGGCCGCGACATCTACTCGCCCGCCGACGGCTACTCGTGGCGGCTGGCGCGCAACTGCGTGCTCGCCGCCCACAACACCTACCACGAGGTGCTCACCCACCTGGGGTTCACGCACCTGATGAGCGAGCCGGTGCTCATCGCAGCCGTGCGCAACCTCGCGGTCAACCATCCGGTCGCCGTGCTGCTGCGGCGCCACTTCGAAGGCACGATGTCGATCAACAAGCTCGCGGTGGAGCTGCTGATCCAGCCCGGCCGGGCGGTGGAGTACCTGATCGGCTCCGACCTGAAGAGCACCTACCCCTGGCTCGCCAAGCACCGCAGCCAGCACTCGTTCCGCGACAACTACCTGCCCACGCGGCTCGCGGCCACCCGCACCGACAGCGTCAGCCTGCTGCCGCACCACCCCTACCGCGATGACGGCATGCTGATCTGGAACGCCATCCACAGCTGGGTCACCGACTTCGTCGGCGGTTACTACCGCTCCGACGTCGACGTGCTCACCGACCACGAGCTGCAGTCATGGGCCGCGGAGGTCGGTGCGGCCGACGGCGGGCAGATCCGCGACTTCGGTGCCACCCCCGGCCAGATCGGCGATCGCCAGGACCTCGTCGAGATCCTCACGATGGTCGTCTGGACGGCCGGACCGCAGCACGCCGCGGTCAACTTCGCGCAGAAGGACCACATGGCGTTCCTGCCGGCCAACCCGCTCGCCGGGTTCACCGAGGAGCCCAAGGGCATGGGCCACACCGAGCGGGACTGGCTGGCGAACCTGCCACCGTTGGACGTCGCCGTGCAGCAGTCCTGCGTGATGAACTTCCTCGGATCGGTGCACCACACCGTGCTCGGTGACTACGGTGACGACTTCCGGTCCAGCGCGGTGGCGGCCCCGGCGCGCCGGTTCCGTACCGAGCTGGGCGCCGTCGAGGAGGAGATCGTGGCCCGCAACAAGCGCCGCTCGCGGTCCTACAACTACCTGCAGCCCTCGCTCATCCCCAACAGCACCAACATCTGAGGGCGCCCCGTGCGAACCGTCATGCGGGTGTGCTGTGCGGTGGTGCTCGCCGCAACGGTCGCCGGATGCGGCAGCGGCATCGCCGGGCACGGCGGCCCGGTCGATCCGACCGCCACGACGGTGCCGACAACCGGTGCCGCGGTGTCGACCACGGTCGTCGCCCCGGTCACCTCGAAGGCGCAGGCGCCCGCGGGTGTCCCGGCGGCGTTCGTCGACAACTGGACGCGGCACGTCACGGCGTTCGTGATCAGGGCCGACGGCACGGGCCACGCCACGCAACGCACCTACACCCCGTGTGGCACGTCGCCGGACTGCGCGTTCCAGTCGGATCTGAAGGTGGTGCCGGGCACGGGACCCGACACCGTGCTGATCACCTACGTCCGGGTCTCCTACCTCGGGGACAACGACGCGGTGATGCAGCTCTCCGCCGCCGACCACACCCAGCTGGATCCGTACTTCCCGCTCGCGGGCGAGCAGGCCACGGCCATCGTCGACGCCGGCGGCCGGCTGGTGGTGACGCCGCTGGGCCGGCTTGAACCCCCGCCCGGCACGCCGCCGTCCGACGGCGACACCTACTGCGGCCGGTCCACGAAGCCCGGCCAGACCGAACCCTGTGGGGCCTGACCGTCAAGGCAGCTGACGCACACCGCCAGGGGCTCGCGCACACCGTCAACGGTGTGCGCCGGCCCCTCACGATGTGCGTCAGGTCCGGCTAGTCCTGCAGTGCCCGGATCGGGGGGACGCGGCCGGCCCGTGCCGCCGGGACCGCTGCCGCCAGTACCGCCAGCAGCACGACACCCAGCACCAGCCCGCCGAGCGACGGCAATGCCGCGACGTCGAAGCCGTCGCCGACACCGAGCACCCGGGTGCCCATGACGCCGTACCCCGCGCCGAGCACGGCGCCGACCGCCGCGGCGCCCAGCCCGCTCAGCGCGGCCTCCCACGCCACCATCGCCCGCACCCCCGGCCGGGAGAGCCCGACGGCGCGCAGCAGCCCCGTCTCGCGGGTGCGCTCGGTGACCGAGAGCATCAGCGTGACCGCGACCCCCACCACCGCCACCAGCATCGTCATCCCGACGAGCGCGAGCCCGATCAGCCGCATCGTCAGGATCGCCGTCTCCACCTCGGAACGCACGTCCGCGGCGTACTGCACGATCACGCCGGGCCGCCCGGTCACGGCCGTCTCCACGGCGTGCCGGGCCGCGGCACCGTCCACGCCTGCGGCCGGGTCCACGTAGACCGATTGGCCGTCGGTCGTCACGACCACCAGCGCGGGGTCGGCGGCCAGGCGTTGCGCCATCCCCGGCAGGTCGGTGGCGCTGATCGCGATGTCGCCGGGGAACAGCGCGGCGACGCTGCGCTCCGACGCCGCCTCGGCCGAGGCGAGCGCCACGAGCAGCGCCGAGGTCAGCCCGACCCCGAGCGCGAGCACCGCGATGGTCGCCGCGGTGCGGCGGGGCACCTGCGTCGCGTTGGCGACGGCGAGCCTGCCGGGGCCGCGACCGACGGCCGCCACCGCCCGGCCCAGCGTGGCCGCGAGCGCGCGTACCAGCACCGGACCGGCCGCGACGAGCGCGGCGAAGGCCGTCATCCCGGAGGCGGCGAGCGTGATGGTGGCGACGACCATCGTGTCGGGCCCCCGCCCGATCCCCAGCGCGGCCACGGCGCCCGCGATGGCCACGGCGGCCGGCGCGCCCGCCGCCAGCAGTCGCCGACCGGGCGGTGGTGAGCCGGACTCACCCGCCGCGGCGGCGCTCAGCGCCGCGACCGGCGGGATCCGTGACGCCGCCAGCGCGGGCGCCAGCGCGGCGAGCACCGTCGCGAGCACCGCACCGAGCAGGCAGCCGGCCATGCCGGGCCACGACACCACGAGCGCAGGCACCGCGTCGATGCCCAGCGCGTGCGCGCCGCCCACCAGCCCGTACCCGCCGAGCACGGCGACCGCCACCCCGATCACGCCCGCGACCAGGCCCGACACCACCGCCTCCGCGAGCACCGCCCCGATCACCTGCCGCCGCCGGGCGCCGACGCAGCGCAGCAGCGCGAGCTGGGTGCGGCGCTGGGCGAGCACGATCCGGAACGTCGACGCGACGACGACCGCTGCCGCGACCACGGCGAGCCCCGCGAACGCCCCGACCCCGACGAGCACTGCGGTGGCGGCGCTCGATGCCTGCTGCGCCTCGGTCACGCGCTGGTCCGACGCGGTGCGGACCGCGGCGGGGGCGTGGATCGCGGACCCGATGCGCTCGACCAGCGTGGTGTCGTCGATGCCCGGTGCCGGGGCCACGTCGATCTGCTCCAGGCCCGCTCCCAGTGCCGCGATGGTGGCGGGGAAGCCGAGGAAGGTGTTGACACCGTCGATCGCGACGTCCACGACGGCGGTGACGACGACCGTGCGTGGTGTCCCGGTGCTCGACGCGACCGTGAGCATCGAGCCGGGGGCGAGTCCCGCCCGTCCCGCCGTCGCCTTGCCGACCACCACCTGGTCCGGCTCGGTGGGGAGGGTGCCGGTCACCGGCGGCGCGGTCAGCCGGGTCAGTGGGCCGGTCATCGGATCCGAGGACACCTCCCACTCGGTGGTCGGGCCCGCACCGCTGACCGGCAGCGCCGCCGTCCAGAACCCGACGGCACCCGCGGCCCCCGGCGCGGCGGCGACGGTCGCGACCAGCCGGGCGGGGTCGACCGGCGGTGTGGGCAGCAGGTCGGTGCGCACCACGGCAGCGGCGCCGCCGGGGGTTTCCTGGGTGCTCGCGCCGACGAACCCGCGCAGGCTGTCATTGAGCAGCAGCGTCCCGGCCGCGAAGGTCGTCGCCACCAGGATCGCCAGCCCGGTCAGGAACAGCCGGCCGGGCCGGCGCCGGGTCTCGGCGAGCAGAGCCGATGCCGCGGGGCCGATCATGCGGAGCACCGCGACGGCGGGGAGGGGAAGTCCATGCCGCAACGATCGCCCGCACCGCCCAGCTGGACCTCCCCCGCAGGTCAGAAGCCGGCCGGCCCGCCTCGTACTTCCGGCCGACCGTCCCGCACGGGTGGTCAGCGCTCCTGCGCCGACTCCAGCATCAGCGTGATCACGGCCAGTGCCTTGTGGAGCTCGGGTTCCCGGCCGCCGAGCAGGTGCGAGTACATGTAGGAGTCGGCGATGCGGACCACTGCCTGCGCGAGCACGTCGCTCGCGATCCGCAACGTCAGCGCTCCGGCCCGCACCTGCTCGTCCAACAGGCCCGTGATCAGGTCGGTGGCGCACGCCTCCACCGGCCCGGGCGCCATGACGACGCCGATGAACAGCAGCGGATCCCGCGCGGTGAGCGTCCGCAGCGGCCTGGCGGCGATCACCGCGTTCATGAACTGTTCGAGCACGGCGAGGATGCGTGGCAGCCCGGCCCCGCCGACCCTCCGGTCGACCTCGCCGAAGGTGTGGGCCGTCCGCTCGGCCAGCACCCGGGAGATGAGCTGCTCGCGGTTGCCGACGCGCCGGTACAGCGTGGCGCGGCCGAGCCCGAGCTCGGCGGCCAGCGACGACATGTCGATGGCCGTGCCGGCGAGGTAGTGCCGGGTGGCGGCACGCACGACGTCGTCGGCGGTGGGACTCACCCGCTCATTGTCAACGACGCCGATCTGTGAGACAAATTCCTTTGGTGTCTCACTCGGGAACGGGAGCGGTCATGGGATCGGCAATGACGACGGTCAACGGCGGGCAGCAGCTGAGCTACACCGACCACGGTGGCGACGGGCCGGTCGTGGTGCTGCTGCACAGCTTCCTGATGGACGTCGAGATGTTCGCCCCGCAGGTGGCGGCGTTCGGCGCGGACCACCGGCTCATCGCCGTCGACGAGCGCGGCCACGGCGGCACCCCCGCCACCGCGCCGTTCGACTACTGGGACGTCGCCCGCGACGTGCTCGGCCTGCTCGATCACCTCCGCATCGACCGCGCCACGGTCATCGGCACCAGCCAGGGCGGGTTCGTCGCGCTGCGAATGGCGCTCACCGACCCGGACCGGGTCACCGGCATCGTCGCGCTGGGCACGTCGGCCGCCGCCGAGGATCCGCAGGTCGCGGCCGCCTACCGGCAGCTCGCCGAGGCCTGGGTGGCCAACGGTCCGGCCGACCAGCTCGTCGACACCGTGGCCGCGATCTGCCTGGGTGACTACGACGCCACCGACTGGAAGGCCAAGTGGCGCACCGTCGACGGCGACCGCTTCGACCGCACGCTCACGGCGCTGGTCGAGCGCGACAGCGTGCTCGAGCGGCTCGGTGAGGTGACGTGCCCGGTGCTGGTGCTGCACGGCACCGCGGACGCGGCCTACCCCGTCGAGCGCGGCCAGGAGCTGGCGGCGGGAGTCCCGAAGGGCCAGTACGTGGCCATCGACGGCGGCGCCCACTTCCTCAGCCTCACCCATGCCGACGCGGTGCAGCCGCACCTGGCGGCCTTCCTGCGCGGGTAGTGACGGCAACGCACCGCGCCAACCCGATGGCCACCGCGCCGGGCGGGCGCGGGGTGAGCGTCAGGCGTCCAGCTCCGCCCGCCTGCGCCGCAGGAACGCCTGCTCGGTCTCGTTCGCCGTGCGGGTTTCGGCCGCTGCATAGGCGTCGGACGCCTCGGCACGGCGCCCCACCCGGCGCAGCAGGTCGGCGCGGACCGCGTGCAGGACGTGGAGGCGATCCAGGTCGACGCGCAGCGCGTCCACGAGTTCCAGCGCGACCTCCGGACCGTCCACCTCGGCCACCGCGACCGCCCGGTTGAGCGCCGCGACCGGTGTCGGGGCCACCGCCATGAGCTGGTCGTAGAGCGCCACGATCTGCCGCCAGTCCGTGGTGGCGGTGCTGGTCGCATCGCTGTGCACCGCGTTGATCGCGGCCTGGATCTGGTAGGGACCCGGCATGTTGCGGCGCAGGCAGGCGCGCACCACGGCCTGCCCTTCCGCGATCATGGCGCGGTCCCAGCGAGCGCGGTCCTGGTCGGCCAGCAGCACGATCTCGCCGCCGGCCGCGGTGCGCGCGGGTCGCCGGGACTCGATGAGCAGCATCAGTGCCAGCAGGCCCCAGACCTCGGGTTCGTCGGGCATCAGCTCGGCGAGCAGCCTGCCGAGGCGGATGGCCTCGCGGCACAGGTCCTCGCGGCCGAGCCGCTCGCCCGAGCTCGCCGTGTAGCCCTCGTTGAAGATCAGGTAGACGACGGCGAGCACGGCGCGCAGCCGCTCCGGGAGATCGGCCTCGTACGGCACGCGGTACGGGATGCCGGCGTCGCGGATCTTGCCCTTCGCCCGTACGAGCCGTTGCGCCATCGTCGGCTCCGGTACGAGGAACGCGTGGGCGATCTCGGTGGTGGTCAGCCCGCCGAGCAGCCGCAGCGTCAGTGCGACCCGGGCGCTGTCGGCCAGTGCGGGGTGACAGCAGGTGAAGATCAGGCGCAGCCGGTCGTCCTGCACGGCGCTCTCCTCCGCTGGGTCGATCTCGTCGTCGTGCGCATGCAGCAGCGCGGCCTGGACCTGCCGGTGGTCGCGGGTGCTCTCCCGGCGCAGCCGGTCGATCGCCCGGTTGCGGGCCGTCGTGATGATCCAGCCGGCCGGGCTGGGCGGCAGCTCGTCGGACGGCCACCGCTGCACGGCAGCCACGAACGCCTCCTGGACCGCGTCCTCGGCGATGTCGATGTCACCGAAGACGCGCACCAGCACCGCGACCGCCCGCCCGTGCTCCTGGCGGAACACCCGATCGATATCGGCCGGGGAGACGGGCATCAGTCGACGACACCCGCGAACGGCCGGACCTCGACGGTGAGCCCGCCGAGCACCGCCGTCAGCTTCCGGCCCCAGCGGAGTGCCTCGTCGAGGTCCTCGACCTTGATCACGGTGAAGCCACCGAGGTGTTCCTTGCCCTCGGTGAAGGGCCCGTCCGTGGTGATCACCTCGCCGGCCCGCGGCTGCAGGACGGTGGCGGTGCTCGGCGGGAACAGGCCGCCCGCGAACACCCAGACGCCGGCGTCGCGCATCTCGCCGTTCAGGGCGTCGAGATCACGCATGATCGGGTCCAGCACCTCGGGCGCCGGGGGTTCGGTGTCGGGCTGGTAGATGCTGAGCAGGTAGTACTTCATGGCTTCCTCCTTGCGGACCGATCGACCTTCCACGCTCCACACGAACGGGATCGGGCCGGATCGACAGGCACCCGGCACCGCGTTTCGCCGATGCTGTACCAACGATGGGGTGAAGCGGAGCGAGCGGGATCTGGCACGCGTCGATCGGCGTGCGGTCGTCCTCGCGCTCGCGGTGGTGCTCCAGATCGTGGTTGCCGCCGCCACGGCCGACGCACTCGGCGTGCCCGGGTCCGACAGCTCCGCGGCGAAGCTCGCGGAGTGGGGTCGCGACCACGGCATGAACGGGCTGGTCAGCTGGCTCGAGGCGCTGCAGTACGACCGCGATCCGCCCCGGCTCGGCGGAGTCCCGGCAGGCGGCATCCCGCTCGCTGCCGGCGCCGTTCCTGCCACCCGGCCCGGCGACTCGGCACTGGAGCGCCTGCCCGAACCGCTGGTCCCGCTCGCCGACGGTCCGCGGCTGCCCGGCGAGGGCGTCTGGACGACCGTGGTGGCCGCCGGTGGCAAGCCCGCCGTCCAGGTGGCAGAGCTGCGCCCCGATCCGCAGCACACGTCCTTCGTCGTGGGCGTCATGCGGATGGACCCTGCACTGGTCCGCGGAGAACTGCATCCCGGCACCCGCGATCCCGGTGGCACGTGGCAGGCGGCCACGTCGCTGGCCGGGGCCGCGGGCACGAACCTCGCGGCGGTGTTCAACGGCGGCTTCCGGCTCAACGACCCCAGCCACAACGGCTACCTCAGCGAGGGCCGCACGGTGGCACCGCTCGTCCCGGGCGCGGCCAGCCTGGTGATCTACACCGACGGCCGGGCCGACGTGGGTTCGTGGGGCCGGGAGGTGCGGATGACCCCGCAGGTCGCGAGCGTTCGGCAGAACCTGCAGCTGCTCGTCGACGGCGGGCAGGTCGCCCCGAGCTGCGCCACCGGCGGGCAGGCCCAGTGGGGCAACACGCTGGGGCAGGCGGCGTTCATCCAGCGCTCCGCGTTCGGGATCACCGCAGGTGGGCTGCTCGTGTACGTCGGAGGACCGGCACTGTCGGTGTGCAGCCTGGGCGCCGTGCTGCGGGACGCGGGCGTGACGCGCGGCATGGAGCTCGACATCAACCCGGACTGGGTCAGCGGCGCCTACTTCACCGGGGCCGAGCACGGCACCCCGCAGGGTTTCCGGCTCTTCCCGGCCGAGAAGGTGCCGCCGGACCACTACTTCGCGCCGTCGAGCCGCGACTTCTTCGCCTGGTACCTGCGGCCGTGATGCCGGGCGATCAGCTCCGGCTGAGCGCGACCACGGGGATCGTGCGCTCGGTGGCCCGCTCGTGGTCGGCGAAGAACGGGTAGTGCTGCTTGAGCATGGTCCACATGGCGTCGCGGTCGGCCCCCTCGACGGTGCTGGCGGCCGCTGCGTAGGACTCGTCGCCCACCTCCACCGTGACGTTCGGGTCGGCGACGAGGTTGCGGTACCAGTCCGGATCGCGCGGTGCCCCCATGTTGGAGGCGATGACGAGCAGCCGCTCCCCGTCGCGGTGGAACATCATCGGCGTGGTGACGGAACGGCCACTGCGCCGCCCGACGGTGGTGAGCAGCAGCAGCCGTTCCCGGTGCATGCCGTCGATCTCGCCTCCGGCACGGAACTGCTCGATGATGCTCGGATTGATCTCGGTGACGTCCACGGTCCCTCCACGGGCCAGGCCGACGGCGGACGGCGAACTCTACTGGCCGTCAGGCGTCGAGGGTGGCCGTCCGCCGCTCGATCTCGGCGTATGGCGGCACCTCGGCGGGCAACGGTGTGCCGGAGCGGACGGCTGCGGCCGTGTGGAGCAGTGCACCCAGCGTCGCGCGGAACAGGTAGGAGCCGGTGCTGATCCGCCGCACGCCGAGCTCGGCCAGCCCGGCGACCGTGGTGCGGCCGGGTAGGAACAGCACGTTGACCGGCACGTCGACGGCGCCGACCACGGCCTCGACATCCGCCGGTTCCGCGATCGCGGGCACGAACACCCCGTCGGCGCCGGCGTCGGCGTAGGCCCGGATCCGTGCGACCGCGTCGGCGACGGGAGCGGTCGCGTCCAGCCAGTGCGTGTCTGTGCGCGCGTTGAGGAACAGCTCCGGAACGGCGTCCTTGATCGCGCGCACCAGGCGGGCGCGCTCGCCGACGTCGGCGAGCGCGCCGCCGGGGGAGTCCTCCAGGTTGACACCCGCCACCCCGTGCTCGGCCAGCTCGACGGCCAGCGCCACGACCGCGCCGGGATCGGTGCTGAACCCCGACTCGATGTCGACCGTGATCGGCACCGGCAACCTGGCCAGTGTCCGGCCGAGCGCCGCGGTGGCGTCGCGCGCCAGCCCGGCGGCGTCGGGCACGCCGGCTGCGGCGGCGACGCCGAGGCTCGTCGTCCCGATGGCGGGGAAGCCGGCCTCGCTGAGCGCGAGCGCGGAAGCGACGTCCCAGGCGTTGGGCAGCAGCAGGGGCTCGGCGGCGGCATGCAGGGCGGCGAAGGTGCGGTAGGGCGTCATGCGTCGGTCCTCCCGATCAGAGCGTCGGCCAGAGCGAGTGCGTGCTCGCGTCCGGGACATCCGTGGGGTCCGGCCCCGAACGGCAGCCCGGCCGAGGCGAGGTCGACCAGCATGCCCACGCGCCGGGTCAAGCGCACCGGCGGGTCGTCACGCAGCACGGTGGCGGCGCCGACACCGCGCTCGCGGGCCGTCCGGACCAGCGTCGCGGTGGCGTCGCAGGCCTGCACCAGCAGGCCGATGCGGGCCGCGGTCGGTTCGTCCCAGCGACCACCGCAGGCGTCGACGAGCCGGGCCAGCGCCGCGTCGGCCGTGGGGGTGGTGCGGACGTGCGGCTGGTAGCAGGCCGCGACGGCACGGATGTCGGCCACCGCGGCGGGCACGCCCAGCGCCGCAGCCAGCACCGCCGCGGGATGGCCGCCGTCGCGGGCCGCCCGCTGCTGCAGCCCGGCCGGGTCGATGTCGGCGAGCAGGGCGGCAACCAGTTCGCGCCGCCGCCGGTGGGTGGCACCGCTGCTGAACCGGGCGACGTGCGCGCGCAGCCAGGCGACGCCCGCGGTCGCGGCCGGCACGGCCGGGACGGGGGAGTCGAGCGCGGCCGGCACCGCGCAGCCGGTGATGGTGGGATCCATGTTGCGACGGTAGGGCGGTGTCGGTTCGGTGGGCACCGAACCGTCCCGGTGCCACGATGGGGGACATGAGCGCAGCCACTGCACTCGCGGACCTCGCGTCGCTGCTCGCCGACCGCACGCGGGCCCGGTTCTGCCTCGCCCTGCTCGACGGCCGCGCGTGGACGGCGGGGGAGCTCGCCGACCTGGCCGGGGTGCGGCCCCCCACCGCGAGCGAGCACCTCGGCAAGCTCGTGGCCGGCGGGTTGCTGGCCGAGGAGCGGCAGGGCAGGCACCGCTACGTCCGGCTCGCCTCCGCGGAGGTGGCGCACCTCGTCGAGGCGCTCGCCGCGCACGCGGCTCCGCAGGCGGAGCGGCCGGTCGGACTGCGCGCGGTGCATGCGTCGGCCGCGCTCGCCGGCGGCCGTACGTGTTACGACCACCTCGCCGGGCGGCTCGGCGTCGGGATCACCGACGCGCTCGTCGACCGCAGGCTGCTGGTGCGTGACGGCGGGTTCGCCCTCAGCGCCGCCGGGCTCGCCTGGATGCGCTCCGAGCTGGGGTTCGAGCCGGCGCGGTCGCGGCGACCGGTGGCACGTGACTGTCTGGACTGGACCGAGCGGCGCACCCATCTCGGTGGTCAGGCCGGCGCGCACATCCGCACGGTGCTGCAGGAACGCGGCTGGACCCGGCGGCGCGGTGACGGGCGGGCGGTCCGGCTCACCGAAGCCGGGGCCGCGGGGCTGCGGAGCCTGCTGGACCTCGAAATGTTCGAGGACGACGCCGTGGTCCGATCGCGCTGATCCCGACGGATCGGGAGCACTTTCCCGGGACACCGGGACCCGTCGGGCGGCACCATGTTCCGGTGGCCACCACCGCCCGCCGCCGGATCCGCGGGGTTGCGGGCTGGGCGGTGTTCGGCGCCTGCTGCGCCTGGGTCGTGGTCGGGGCGTTCACCGGGCTCGGCGTCACCGACCTCACCGGCCGCAGCGACTACCTGGCAGGCGATGCCGTGTTCGTGCTCGGCTTCACCGGCCTCGGCGCGCTCGTGCTCGCACGCCAACCGGGCAATCGTGCGGGACTGCTGTGCCTCACACCCGCGCTGATCGCTGTCTCGGCCGTCTGCGGCAACTACGCGTTGCTGGCCGGTTCGGCCGGGTTGCCGGGCGCCGAGTGGGCGCTGTGGGCCACCCGCTGGATCTGGCTCGTGGGGCTGGCCCCGGTGCTGACGCTGCTCCCGATGGTGCTGCCCGACGGCCGGTTGCCGCATCCGGGGTGGCGGCCGATCGCGTGGCTGGTCGCGGTCGTGGTGGTCGCGCTCCCGGTCGCGGTGGCGCTGGCCCCGGCTGCTCCGGGTGAGCCGCCGAACATCGCGGCGGTGGCGGCGCTGGGCCCGGTCACGGGCTGGAGCGACGTCGCCGCGGTCGCCTGGGTGGTCTGCTGTGCGGTGGCTCTGCTGAGCCTGGTACACCGGTTCGTGCTGGCCGGCGGGCAGCAGCGGGCCCAGGTGGCGTGGGTCGCGCTCGGGATGTGGATCTTCGCGATCGGGCGCATCGTGGAGCCGTGGCTGCCGGCAGCGGCCGCCACCGTGGTCGGGTTCGGGGCATCGCTGGCGTTGCCGCTGGCCTGCAGCATCGCGATCCTGCGCCACGACCTCCTCGCGCTCGACGGGCTGCTGCGGCGGTTGCTGTCCGCGGTCGTGCTCGCGACGGCGCTGACGGCTGCGGTGCTCGGGCTGCGCGCACTGCTCGGTACCGGTCCGGTGCCGACCGTCGCCGTCGCGGTGGGGCTGGGACTGCTCACGCCGCTGGTGCACCGGTGGCTGGGCGGCCGGGTCAGCAGGCTGCTGCACGGACGGCGCGGCAGCCCGGCCCAGGCGCTGGCCGGGCTCGCGCACCGGCTGGCCGGCGCGTCCGGACCCGACGACGTGCTGGCCGCCGTGGCCACCGTCGTGCACGCGGCGCTCCCGGTCACCTCCGTCCGGGTCGAGCTCGCGTCCGCGGGCACGCCGCTGCGCCATGCGATCGCCGGTGCCGCCGGGGGTACGACCACCGAGCGGGTGGCACTGCAGTTCCAGGGCGCCGTGCTGGGCAGCATCGAGGTGGCCGCGCGTGGCGTTCTCGACGCGGGGGATCGGTCGCTGCTGACCGACCTCGCCGCGAGTGCCGGTGCCGCGGTGGCGGCCGCCCACCGTGCGTCGCAGCTGCTGGCCGCCCACACCGAGCTGCTGGCGGCGCGGGAGCAGGAGCGGCGCCGGATCGCCCGTGACCTGCACGACGGCGTCGGTCCGGTCCTGTCCGGACTGGGGTTCACCCTCGACGCGGTGGGGGCCGCGGCGGGTGACACCGACGTGATCGCGCAGGCGCGGGCGCAGGTCCGGGAGGCGGTGCAGCTGGTCCGCCGGGTGGCCAGCACGTTGCGACCGGCCCCCGTCGAGCCGTTCGGGCTGGTGGGGGCACTGCGCGAGCTGGCGGCCCGCCACGACGGCCCGGGGCTGGCCGTGCGGGTCGACGCCGGTGATCTCGGGGAGCTCGACGCCGCGCGCGAGGGTGCGGCGCACGCGATCGTCGCGGAGGCGCTGACCAACGTGGCCCGCCACTCGGCGGCCTCCCGCTGCACGATCACGCTGACCCGCCGGTTCGGGGGCCTCGACGTGCAGGTCGACGACGACGGGATCGGGACGGCGGGGGCCGCAGCGGGTTTCGGACGGACGTCGATGGCCGAGCGTGCGGCGGAGCTCGGCGGCTGGTGCGACGTGGCCGCGTCGGAGCTCGGCGGCACCCGCGTGCATGCGCACCTCCCGGCGGGCCCGCCGTGACCGGGCCCGTCCGGGTGCTGCTGGTCGACGATCACGCCGTGGTCCGCGACGGGCTGCGAGCACTCCTCGCCACGAGACCCGACATCGAGGTGGTGGGCGTCGCCGCCGACGGCGTCGAGGCGGTGCATGTGGCCAGGGACTGCCGCCCCCAGGCCGTGCTGATGGATCTGGCGATGCCCCGCATGGACGGCATCGAGGCCACCCGGCGGATCGTCGCCGCAACGGACCCGCCTGCGGTGATCGTGCTGACCATGTCGGACGATGACGCGTCGTTGCTGGCGGCGGTGCGGGCCGGCGCTCGCGGGTACCTGCTCAAGGAGGCCGACGGCGCCGACGTCGTGGCCGCGATCCATGCCGTCACCGCCGGGCAGGCCGTGTTCGGGCCCGGCGTGGCCGCGGCCGTGCTCGCGTTGCTGCAGGCGCCACCGGTGCGGCAACCGCCACCGTTCCCGCAGCTCAGCGGGCGTGAGCGGGAGGTGCTCGACCGGGTCGCCGCGGGACTGGCCAACGCGTCCATCGGCGCCGTGCTGGGACTGAGTCCGAAAACCGTCGCCAACACCGTCTCGCTGGTGCTCACCAAGCTCGGGGTGCCTGACCGCGCCGCCGCAGCCGCGCAGGCGAGGGCAGCGGGGTTGGGTCGCCCGTCGCCGTAGGCCGGGACCGGTTCCCGCGGATCGGGCCGGCGTTCCCTGGCGCCCGGGAACGTGTCGACGCGACGGTGGGTGGGTCGATCCGATCCCTGGCGAGGTGGCTCATGAACGTTCTGGTCCGCGTGCTGCGCGTGCTGCTGTGCGGGCTGGCGGCCGCCACGGTCGTCGGTGCTGTCAGCGGGGCGCTGGCCAGGGGCGGTATGCGCCTCTTCGCGCTCGTGAGCGACGCCGCTCCGGGATTCTCCTGGACCGGATCGCTCTTCATCGCCGTCACGTTCGCCTGTGCCGCACTCCCGAGCGCGCTCGTGGCCGCTGCCACCCGGCACGCCGGAGCGCGGTGGCTGGCACATCTGCTCGGCACCGCACTACTGATCATGGTGATCGTGCCGATCGGCGCCGACGAGTGGTCGGCAGCACTGCTCGTGCGCGGGGTCGCGGGCGGGCAGGTCGTCCTGCTCGGAGCCGTCAGCGTCGGGTTCGCGGTGCTGGTTCTCGGGCAGCCCGTCATCGCCGGCCGGTCGGCAGCCCTGCTGGCAAGGGTGCCGCTGCGACCGGTGGCGCGGGTCGCCGTCAGCTCGCCCTGAGGATCTCCGCCTCGGGCTCGTCGATCTCGGCAACCGGCTCGGCAGGCGCGAACCAGTCGATCGGGGACGCCGGGTCGGCGGGCGACATCGACAGCCGCACCACCACCGACTGGGCCCGCTCGTCCGGCGTGGCCAGGAACTCCTGTGCCAGCGCAAAGCCGATCGGCTGCAGAGTGAAGTCGAAATCTGCGAGGGCACTCTCGGAACTGGTCATGGCAACCCCTTTTGGCCGAGGACTGCGACACGCGCTCTGTGACGGAAAGTTACTGACCTGTTGCTGAGAGTATCAAGATTAGGCCATTTGGGGAAGTCGGGTTGCTTTTCGCCCGAAGCGGTCGGTCGGGCGTGCCGCGCGACCGGCTGATCGCTATGGCGCTCACCACGGAAAGCCCACGTCAGCGGCGTTACGCGGCGTAACGTCGAAGCATGATCGGCGCGTGGCTGCGCCTGCGGGCGATGCGATGGTTCCTTCGTGCTCTCTTCGGACTCCCCAGGGCACTCAAACGACAACTGGCAGGCCGTCCCATCGAGCGGGACGGCCAGGTGCTCGACCTCGACCTGCAGCTGCTCGGCAGGCTGGCTGCCGCCATGCCGAGCCCGGGCGGAGGCGCAGGCGGACCCGACGCGGACGACATGCGGCTGGCCGCCCTCGCGGAGCAGCGGCGGCAGGCCGACACCGCGGCCGAGGTCACCGCGGAACCGGGCCTGGCCGACGTCGAGACCCGCGATCTGGAGCTGCCGGGTGCCGCCGGACCGGTGCCCGCCCGGCTCTACGTCCCGCCGTCGGCGCCGGAGCGCTCCGCACTGCTGGTGTTCTTCCACGGTGGCGGGTTCGTGCTGGGCAGCCTCACCTCGTCCGACCCGCTGTGCCGGCTGATCGCCGCGCAGAGTGGAGTCCGGGTGCTGTCGGTGGACTACCGGCTGGCCCCGGAGCACCCCTACCCGGCCGGGCTCGACGACTCGATCGCGGCCTACCGCGCCGCGGCGGCCCGTGCCGCCGAGTTCGGGGCCGACCCCGGGCTCGTCGCCGTCGGCGGTGACTCCGCGGGTGCCAACCTCGCCCTCGTCGTGGCGCACCAGGCCGCCGAGCTCGGTGACCCGGTGCCCGCCTTCGTCCTCGCGCTGTACCCGGTCACCGACGTCGAGCGCGTCGGCGGCTCGCGGGAGCTGTTCGCCACCGGGTTCGGGCTCACCGCGGCCGATCTCGCCGAGCTCGAGCGCTTCTACCTGCCCGACGGCGTGCCGGTCGACGACGTTCGCGGTGCGATCCTGCGCGCCGCCGACCTGTCGGCCATGCCCCCGGTCTACCTCGCCACTGCCGGTTTCGACCCGCTGCGCGACGAGGGCGAGGAGCTCGCAGCCCGGCTGCGCGCCGAGGGTGTGCCGGTGGTGGCCCGCCGGTTCAACGGGCTCGTGCACGGATACGCCAGCTTCACCGCCGTCAGCGCGAAGGCCCGCGACGCCACCCTCGACGCGGCCAGCGCGCTGCGCGCGGGCCTCGCACTCGTGGAGAGCAGCCGCAGGGTGCGGAGCTAGGCTCGTCCCGTGGCGGATCAGGGAACGAATCCTCGGGACACAGTGGTCACAACGGCGTGGATGACGGCGGGCACGGCGTTCTTCACCGCGGCCGTCGACGCTCTCTCCGACGACGAGTTGCGCGCGGCCAGCGCGCTCGACGGGTGGAGCCGGGCGCACGTCGTCGCGCACATGGCGCGCAACGCCGAGGCGCTCACCCGGCTGGCGAACTGGGCCCGCACCGGCGTCGAGACGCCGATGTACTCGGGACCCGAGCAGCGCAACGCCGACATCGAGGCCACCGCGACCGGCTCCGCCACCACCCTGCGCGGCGAGCTCGTGAGCACGGCGGAGACCCTCACCGCGGCACTCGGCGCGCTCGACGACACCACCTGGAACGCCACGCTGCGCAGCGCGCAGGGCCGCCCGATGCCCGCGCTCGAGGTGCCCTGGATGCGCACCCGCGAGGTCTGGCTGCACACGGTCGACCTCGGCACCGGTGCCACGGTCGCCGACATCCCCGCCGACGTCGTCGACGCGGTGATCGCCGACGCCGCACGCACCCTCTCCACCAAGGACGGCTGCGTGGCTGCGGTGCTCGAGGCCACCGACCGCGATGAGACGTGGGTGCTCGGCTCCGATGCCGAACCCGTCCGGGTCCGCGGCGCCGGTGCCGACCTCCTGTCGTGGCTGGTCGGACGTACCGGCCCGGTCGGGCTCACCGCCACGAGCTCGGCAGGCGCGAGCGTCGAGGTCCCGACCCCACCCCGCTGGCTCTAGCGCAGACGGCCCTTTCACCCCACGTCGCGGGACGTTCCACCGCAACTCGCGGGACGTTCCACCCCAACTCGCGGGACGTTCCACCCCAACTCGCGGGACGTTCCACCCCAACTCGCGGGACGTTCCACCGCAACTCGCGCGTGAGCGGGACCAGCCCTGCCCGCGAGTTGGGACGGATGTGCCCGCGAGTTGGGACGGATGTGCCTGCGAGTTGGGACGGGCGTGCCGAAACTCTGTGCCAACTTGGCACAGTTGGCGGGGGTGGCGGGCGCCGATGCTCACGCGGTGACGGTCAACGTCCTGCCCGCAGTGTCGCGCCAGTACCGCCAACCGACCCGCCTGCCCAGTACCGTGGTGCGGGTGGTGGTGGTCGACTCCCGGCCCGTCTACCGCGCCGGGGTGCGCGCCGCGCTGCACGCCGATCCCGGCATCTCGGTCGTCGCCGAGATCGGGTCCCCTGCCGAGCTGTACGACGTGGTCGCCCGCTACCGGCCCGACGTCGCGATCGTGGAGCTGCACACCGGGGGCCTGTCCCTGTGCCGGTCGTTGGTCGAGCGCTTCCCGCGCTGCCGCACCGTCGTGCTCGGCCCGCCCGACGACGACGTCGCCGTGGTCGGGTCGGTGCGCGCCGGCGCCCGGGGATACCTGCGCACCACCGCAGGCTCGGCCGCTTACCCGGCCGCCGTGCGTGCCGTCGCCCGCGGGCGCACGGCGTTCGACGCGGCCGCCGCCGCGGCGGTGCGCCGGGCGCTGGCCGTGCAGGAGGTGCGTGACGACCGGCTCACCCCGCGCGAGCTGGAGGTGCTGCGACTCGCCGGTGAGGGCATGAGCACGCCGGAGATCGCCGCTCGGTTGGAGCTCTCGTGCACCACCGTGAAGTCCTATCTGGGCAACGTGATGCGCAAGCTGGGGGTCTCACGCCGGGCCGGCGCCGTCTACGTCGGACGCGAGCGCGGGCTCATCTGAGCGGCTACTCCGTGACGCCCAGCGTCCGGAGCCGCCGGTAGAACGTGGAGCGGCTCATCCCGAGCTGCTCGGCCGCCTGCACCTTGTTGCCGCCGCACGCCAGCAGTGCCCGCGCGATCGCGTCGTGCTCGATCTGCTCGATCGGGGCCAAGCGCCTGGCCGCGGTGCTGCCCCGGTAGGCGGCCGGGATGTCCTCAGGGGTGATGTCGCCCGCCGAGCGCCGGTCCAGCAGCGCCTCGACGACGAGGTGCAGCTCGTGCAGGTTGCCCGGCCACGGGTGCGCCGCCAGCACCTGCAGCGCGCGCGGGGTGCAGCGGACCGCCGCGTCCGGGTCGATGTGGGTGACCATCGCGCTGATGAGCGCCGGCAGCTCCTCGCGACGGGACCGCAGCGCCGGCAGCTCGACCCGCGCTGGGAAGCAGGCCAGCAGCGACGCGTGCTCGGCGGGCAGGTGGGCGGGCGGGTCGCACGTGGCCGCGATCCAGCAGGTGGTCTCGGCCACCGCGCGCATCACGCGGCCGGCAACGGTGGCCGGCAGCCGGTGGACGTCCTCGAGGATCAGCAACCCGGTGTGCGTGGCGAGCAGTTCGGCCAGCGCCGACTCGAACGCCATCGGCCCGGTGCGTTCGACGGTGGCGGCGTCGAGCACCGCGACCGGCGCGCCGCCGGCGAGCTCGCGCGCTGCCGTGCTGCGCCCGGTGCCGGGCTCGCCGCTGATCAGCACGCGCTCACGGCGGGTGCGCTGCTCGGCGAACGTCCGGCGCATGCGGGTGCCGGTGTCGTCGGGGGCGCCGCGGGGCACCACGCGACGCTCGGCCGCGGGCTCGAACGCGAACAGCACGCCCCCGGTGCCCGCGACCGGCTCGATCCGCACGGTGGCGGCACGCCCGGATGACAGCGTCAGGCGGTGGGTGAGCGACCCCTGCGGCAGGTCGGTGGCGATTCCCCGCAACGCGGCGTGGTCGGCGGCGTCGAGCAGCTCCATCGCTCCCGGGTTGGCGAGCACCACGTCCTCGCCCAGCACCAGCACCGGCGCGCGCCGGCGCGCCGACTCGATCTGGAACGCGTGCATCAGCCGCTGCTCGGCCTCCCTGGCCCCCTCGAGCAGCATCCGCTCGATGTCGCGGACGCCGCGGGTCAGGAACGGGGCCAGCAGCTCGGTGGCCTGGTCGACGGGGCAGGTGATGTCGAGGATCCCGTCCAGGCGGCCGGTGGCCGGATGGAAGATCGGGTGCCCGTAGCAGGAGAACCCCTTGAGCACGTCGGCGTAGTGCTCATCGCCGTAGACGGTGACGCCGTGGCGCAGCTCGTGCACGGTGGCGATCGCATTGGTGCCGGTCTGGTCCTCGGTGAACTGGCGCCCGAGCGTGATGCCGAGCGCGTCGAAGAAGTCGGCGATGCCCGACTGCCCGACCCTGCGGTCGACGATCCGGGCGTCCCGATCGGCGAGCACCACCGAGAAGGTGGTGCCGGCGAGGTTCTCGGCGATCGAGTCGAGCACGGGCGTCGCGGCGCGGATCAACCGGCTGCGGCGATCGACCTCCTGGTGGCTGATGCCGTGGAACGACAGCGACGGCTGCAGGCCGGCCAGCTGCGCGCGATGCCACGACAGCGCGATCTCCGGACGCTGCACGGCCGCGGGCCCGACATCCGGTGGTGCAGCGTCCGGTGGTGCAGCGTGCGGTCGTGCGCCGCGTTGCGCCAATTCCGTCTCCCGATGTCGAGGATCACCTCGATAGTAGGAGCGTTGCCGCCCGGTTGCGACCGCAACGGTCGGCAGGCCGCTTCAGAGGAGCGTTGCGGCCGTCGCAGCGAGCCGGAACATGCCTTCGCGGGCCTCGCGTGCGGTCGTCCAGCCGCGGTGCTCCCACGCCGGGCCGGCCAGCGAGTCGGCGGCGAGCAGGAGCTGGGCGAACCGCACGTCGCGGTAGCGCGCGACGGCGATGAACGCGGAGGCCTCCATCTCCACGACGATGCAGCCCTCGGCGACGCGGCGATCCACGCGCGAGCGGGTCTCGCGGTACACCGCGTCGGTCGTCCAGGTGCGGGCCGTGCGGTAGGGCACCCCGGCGGCGTCGAGGGTCGCCTCGAGCACGGCCACCCCGTGCGGATCGGCGTCGACGACACGGCCGGGCGGCAGGTAGTGGAACGACGTTCCCTCGTCGCGGACGGCGCTCTCGACGATCACGGCGTGGCCCAGCACCAGCTCGGGCACCAGCGCCCCGGCACCGCCGACCGCCACGAACCGCCGCCCACCGAGGGCGATCAGCTCCTCGAAGGACATGGCAGAGAGCGGAGCACCGACGCCGGGCTGCATGACGGCCAGTCGGGTGCCGCCCAGTTCGATCTCCCAGACCGGTGTGTGGCCGCGCTCGGAGGACAGCCGGCAGACCTGGCTGCCGCCGGCCCCGCCCAGTGCGGCGACGACCTCGGGGAAGAAGCACAGCACCACCACCGCCGGAATGTCCGCCTGCAGCTTCCGGGTGACGAGGGCGGGCTGGATGAGGCCGTCGGTGGTTAGGTCGTTCTCGAGCAGGGGCAGATCCACGGGAGCGATCTTCCCGTGGATCGACCACGGAATGTTGTAGATGCAACTACCGTTGCTGCCGGTACCCGATGAGAGAGGAAGCTGCGATGCCACAGCCAGAAGGCGCCGAACTCGAGGCAGTCCGGGCGCGCCGCGCTGCGCTCAAGGAGAAGTACCTGCGTCCCATGGGGGAGCGGCCGCCCACGACGGTGCGTGGCGTGCACCACCTGGCGCTGGTCGCGCGCGACGTCGAGGAGACGGTCCGGTTCTACCAGGACCTGCTCGGGTTCCCGCTGGTGGAGCTCGTGGAGAACCGGGACTACCGCGGGTCGAGCCACTTCTTCTTCGACATCGGCAACCACAACCTGCTGGGATTCTTCGACTTCCCGGGCCACGACCACCCCGACTACTCCGAGACGATCGGCGCGGTGCAGCACCTCGCGCTGTCCACCACGCAGGAGTCGTTCGACGCCACGAAGAAGCGGCTCGAGGAGGCCGGCGTCGACTACATCGGACCCGACCGCGGCATCGAGAACAGCATCTACATCCGCGACCCCAACGGTGTCGGCATCGAGTTCTACGTCGAGGAGCTGGGCCTCTTCGAGGGCGAGCCGCTGCTGCCTTACTGAGCCGTTGCTGAGCGTCCGGCACGGTCACGGAACCCGGTCGGCGGTTCGTTCGTCCTCGTGGAGGGGACGACGGACGTCCTGCGTATCGTGACCGTCCGCCGGACGGGGCAGCACACGGCGTCTCGCGACGGGGATGGTGGGGAACATGAACGGTCCGTACCGAGGCGGGAGTCCGCCGCCACCCGGCCCGCCCCCGCGGCGGGGGCCGGGGCCGTCATGGGGCCAGCAGGGCCGGCGTCCCCAGCAGGGCCCCCCGCTGCAGGACACCCGGGTGCTGCCGCCCGAGCGCGGGCTGCCGCGCCAGGGTGGACGTCCGATGGGGCCACCACCGCGACGCCCCGCACGCGTGCGCACCGGGCGTCGACGTCCCCGGTGGTGGCGGCGGATCGGCATCACGCTGCTGGTGCTCGTGCTGGTGGTCGTGGGGTTCGGCGTCTACATCGACACCACGCTCAGCCGCACCGTCGCGCTGCCGGCCGACAGCACCGCCACGTCGAAGGGCACCAACTGGCTGATCGTCGGCTCCGACAGTCGCCAGCAGCTGACGGAGGCGGAGAAGCAGCTCTACGCCACCGGTGACGAGACGTCGCAGCTCACCGACACGATCATGCTGCTGCACACCGGCAGCGGGCCCTCCACGCTCGTCAGCATCCCGCGCGACTCGCAGGTCAACATCCCCGGCCATGGCCGGTCGAAGATCAACGCGGCGTACGCGTACGGCGGCGGTCCCGACGGCGGCGGCCCGGAGCTGCTCATCAACACCGTCGAGCAGGCCACGGGCCTGCGCATCGACCACTACGCCGAGATCGGGTTCCTCGGCATCGTCAACGTCGTCGACGCGGTGGGCGGCGTCGACCTGTGCGTGCCGGAAGCCATCAAGGACCCCAAGGCCGCGCTCGACATCAAGGCAGGCTGCCAGACGCTCGACAAGGCCACCGCGCTCGGCTACGTGCGCACGCGTGCCACGGCCAGCTCCGACTTCGGCCGCGTCGAGCGCCAGCGCGCGTTCCTCTCGGCGCTGCTGAGCAAGGTCACCAGCCCGGCCACGCTGCTCAACCCGTTCAAGATCGTGCCGCTGGCCACCGGCCTGTCCAAGACGATCACCGTGGACAAGGGCGACCACCTGTGGAACCTCGCCCAGCTCGGCCTCGCCATGAAGGGGATCTCGAGCGGTATCTCCACCACGGTCCCGGCCGCCGACGGCCAGGTGAACTGGGACAAGAAGCGCGCGAGCGCCCTGTTCGACGCGCTCGCCAACGACGTCCGTCCACCCGACAGCGCACTGGGCCCCTGACGCGCACTGGGCCCCTGATGGTGGTCAGGCGGGCTTGCGGGTGCGCTTGCGGGCCGGCTTCTCGTCCTCGTCCTCGGCGTCCGCCGTGGGCTCGGCCTTCTTGCGCGACGCTGCCTTCTTCGCGGGCGGGGCCTCCTCTGCGGCGGGCTCCGGTGGTTTGCCCGACGCGGCCCGCGCCGCCTCGACGCTCCGCTGCAGCGCCGAGAGCAGGTCGGTCATGCTGTCGCCCTCGTCGCTGGGCTTCTCCGCGACGGGGGCCGGCCGCGTGTCGCCGGTGGTGCGCTTCTGCTCGATCAGCGCCTCGACGGCGTCGCGGTAGTCGTCGTGGAACTGGGTGGCGTCGAACTCCGCTCCCAGGCTCTCGACGAGCGAGGCCGCCATCTGCAGCTCCTGCGGGCGCAGCTCCACCTCGGCGTCGAGGATGTCGAACTCGGGCTCGCGCACCTCGTCGGGCCACAGCATCGTCTGCAGGACGATGGCCTTGCCCCGCACCCGCAGCAGCGCGATGCTCTCGCGCTGGCGCAGCGCCACCTTGACCACGGCCATCCGATCGGTCTGCACGAGCGCCTCACGCAGCAGCGCGTAGGGCTTCGCGGCCTTCGCCTCGGGCTCGAGGAAGTAGCTCTTGTCGAACAGCAGGGGGTCGATCTGGTCGGCAGGAACGAACTCGATCACGTCGATCTCGTGCCCGGACGCGGCCGGCAGCGAGTCGAGATCTTCCTCCGAGAGGGTGATGAGCTCGCCGTCCTCGGTCTCGAAACCCTTGATGATGTCGGCGTACTCCACCTCCTCGCCGTCGATCGCGCAGGTGCGCTTGTACTTGATCCGCCCTCCGTCGGCCGCGTGGACCTGGTGGAACCTGATGTCGTGGTTGGTGGTGGCCGAGTAGAGCTTGACCGGCACACTGACCAGCCCGAAAGAGACCGCTCCACTCCACATCGCGCGCATGGGTGCCAGCATGACGGCGTGCAGCCCATGCTCGCCACCCCTGGAACCCTCCCGGAGGGCCCGGAGTGGATGTTCGAGGTGAAGTGGGACGGCGTGCGCGTGCTCGTCGACGTCGTCGACGGCGCGCTGCGCATCACCGGCGCCGATGGCGACGTCACGGCGAGCTTCCCGGAGCTGGCCGGGCTCATCGGGCTCGCGCCGGACGTCCTGATCGACGGCGAGGTGGTGCTGCTCGAGGGCGGCGTGCCGAGCTTCGCCGCGCTCGCCGAACGAGTGGCCGCCCCGCCGGAACCCCGCGTGGCCGCTGCGAAGCCGGTCACCCTCATGGCCTTCGACGTGCTGCGGCTCTACGGCGTCGACCTGCTGGCGCGGCCGTGGCACGAGCGCCGCGCCACGCTGGAGCGGATGGCGATCGCCGACACGGCCGCCGTGACGCTGTCACCCGTCTACACCGACGGCCAGGCATTGCTGGACGCCACCGTGCACCGGGGCATGGAGGGGATCGTGGCCAAGCGCCGCGACGGTGCCTACCGGCCGGGTGAGCCGAGCGCGGACTGGGTCACCGTGACCCGCCGCGAGACGCTGACCTGCGTCGTCGGCGGCTGGCGGCCGCGTCGGACGGGTGGCACGCGGATCGGGACGCTGCTGCTCGGCGTGCCCGACGGTGACCGGCTGCGCTACGCCGGCAAGGTCATGTTCGCGGGAGCGACGGCGGAGCGGTTGCTGGGCGCGAAGCTCGTGGCGGCCCCGGTGTCGCCGTTCGGCGAACGCCTGACGCCGACGGAGACGGCCGGGGTCCGGTGGTGCGAACCGAAGGTGGCCGTCGAGATCACCCATCGCGGCTGGTCCGGCAACGGCCGCCTGCGCCAACCGGTCTTCCGGCGCGTCCGTGACGATCCCGGCCACGGTTAGGTGGACATCGGGTGTGGATCTCCGATGAACCTGGTCGGGGCGGCCGGTGGGGGTGCAGGATGTGGCCCGTCACCGCTCGAGAAGGAGTCAGCATCATGGTCGATTTCAACGCACTTGCCGGCAAGGCGGGCGAACTGCTCAACGAGCACGGCGACAAGGTCGAGGCCGCGGCCGAGAAGGTCGGCGACATGGTCAAGGACAAGTTCGGCCATGCCGATCAGGTCGACGCGGCCGTCGACAAGCTCAAGGACCTGATCCCCGGCGGCGAGGGCGCCGACAAGCCCGCCGAGCCCGCCGGCCAGTGAGTGGATCTCACATCGTGTGACGAACCCCCTCTGCAGGAGGGGGTTCGTCGCCGGCGTCGGCTACGGTGGCTCCGGTGACGACGATGCTCACCTGGCAACACGAGGACGGTCACGGGTTCGAGGGCACCCGACTACTCCTCGGAGTCGACGGCGCCTTCCGAGCACTCGGACGCAGCGTTCAGGCCGATCCGGACGGCGATTTCACGGCTTCCTATCGCCTGATCGTGGCCGAGGGCGGCACCGTCGAACGACTGTCGGTGACGTGCGCGACCGCGGCCCGTGAACGCCACCTCACGATCAACCGCACCGAGGACGGGTACTGGCTGCTCGACACGGGTTCGGGCGGCACGCGCACCGAGTTCGGAGGAGCGGTCGACGTCGACCTCGCCTACAGCGCGATGTTCAACACGCTGCCGATCCGCAGGCTCGGTCTGCACCGCGAGGCCGGCGAGCACACCGTCCCGATGGTGTTCGTGTCGCTGCCTGCGCTCGACGTCGAACTCGTCGAGCAGACCTACCGCACGGTGTCCACTCTCGACGAGAACGGCACCGCGGTCGTCAACTTCCGGTCGGGTGACTTCAGCGCGGATCTCACCGTCGACGCCGACGGTGTCGTGCTCGACTACCCCGGCATCGCCCGCCGTCACGCTGCTCAGCCGGCGGCGCCCGCCGCCACCTGAGCCGGTCGGATCAGCTCGACCACCCGGTCACCACGTCACCGCGCCTGCCGATCTCGCGCAGCGCCGCGAGCGACGTGCGGCCACCGCGCCGTACCTGCACGCCCTGGGGGTCGCGGGTAGCGGCCCAGCGCTGCCGCCCGGCGTAGCCGGCGCGCACGGTGGCGGCGAGCCCACCGGTGGACGCGAGCGCTCCCCGCATCGCCCCGAGCCTGCCCAGCGCGTCGTCCACGGCGGCGAGCAGCGCGTCCCGGTTGCCCTCGCACATGGCGAGCACGAGGTCGGGGTTGGTACCGGCCACCCGCGTGCCGTCGCGGAAGGATCCCGCGGCCAGCGCCAGCGTCAGATCGTCGTCGCCCGCGGCACCCACGGCCGCCAGTACGGCGGCGAGCAGGTGCGGGAGGTGGGAGATCCGGGCCACGGCGAGGTCGTGCTCGTCGGCGGCGGCCGGCACGACCCGCGCCCCACAGGCCCAGGCCAGCTCGGCGACGTCGGCCCAGACGTCCGTGTCGAGCCCGTCGTCGGCGGCGACGACCCAGGCCGCGTCGACGAACAGCACCGCGGTGCCCGCCGACCAGCCCGACGTGGAGGTGCCTGCCATCGGGTGCCCGCCGACGTAGCGCGCCCGCGGCGCGAACCGGGCCACGTCGTCGGCCACGGCCACCTTGACGCTCACGGCGTCGGTGAGCCGGCACGTCGGTGCCACCGCGTCGACGCGCCGCAGCACGCCGGGCAGCGCGGGCAGCGGGACGGCCAGCACCACCAGCGCGTCGGCCTCGGCGGCTCGGCGCAGTGCGGTGTCGGTGTCTGTGGTGACGTCGAACCCGTCGGCGCGGGCCTCGGCCGCGGTCTCGGCGGAGGCGCTGGTGCCCCACACCGTGCGCCCGGCCTTCTCCGCGGCCCGCATGAGCGAGCCGCCGATGAGGCCGGTCCCGATCACGCAGATGGCACGGCCGATCACGGTCTGCTCGGTCACGGCTTGAGACCGTACGCGGCACTCTCACGGGCCAGTGCGCCGGCCACCCGGAGCACCCCGCGCTCCTCCAGCCGGACACCGACGACCTGCACACCGACCGGGAGGTCGCCTGCCGGCACCGCTCCCGGGACCGAGACCGCGGCCCAGCCGGCGAGGTTGAACGGCAGGGTCAGCGCGAGCAGGGACGGCCGGACCGCCACCGCCACCCCGCCGATCTCGACCTCCTCCTGCCCGATCGGCGTGGCCCGCAGCCGGGTGGTGGGCAGCACCAGCGCGTCGACGTCGCCGAGTGCCGCGCGCATCGCGGCGACCAGGCGCACCCGGGTGCGTTGTGCCGCGACGTAGGCGGTGGCGGGCAGCGACGCGAACGAGGCCATCCGCGTGCGGGTGGCCTCCTGGTAGTCCTGCGGGCGCTCGGCGATCCAGGCCTCGTGCGTGGTGATGGCCTCGGCGCCGACGATGGTGGCGTAGGTGGCGGCCAGCTCGTCGATCATCGGCGTGCGCACCTCGGTGATCTCGGCGCCCGCCGCGCGCAGGCGCTCGACAGCCGCCGCCACCACCGGGGCGATCGCGGGATCCGCGGCGCGCCAGTAGTCGTCGACCGGCACCCCGATCCGCACGCCGGACACCCCGGGCAGCTGGATGCCGCCGCCGGTGCCCTCAGCACGCTCCAGCACGTCCCACGCCACCGAGGCGCCGTGCACGTCGGCGGTGAGCAGGCCGACGTGGTCGCAGGTCTCCGACAGCGGGAAGACACCCTCGGTGGACAGGTGCCCCCGGTGCGGCTTGAGCCCGACGACCCCGCACAGCGCGGCGGGGCCGCGCACGCTCACGCCGGTGTCGGTGCCCAGCGCGAGCGGCACCAGCCCGGCGGCGATCGCGGCGGCCGGGCCGGACGACGATCCGCCGGTGATCAGGGTGGGGTCGTGCGGGTTGCGGGCGGGACCGGTGGCGGCGATGTCGCCGGTTGGGCCGTAGGCGAACTCGTGGGTGTGCAGCTTCGCGATGGGGATCGCTCCCGCGGCGCGCAGCCGGGCGACCACCGCGGCGTCGGCCGCGGCAGGCGGGGCGTCGGCGAGCACGAGCGAGCCGGCGCGGGTGGGGAGACCGGCCACGTCGATCAGGTCCTTGACGCCGACCGCGACGCCGTGCAGCGGCCCGCGCCACTGCCCGCGTGCCAGCTCGTCGGCGAGCGCGCGGGCCTGTGCCCGGGCGCCTTCGGCATCGACGCTGATCACGGCGTTGTGGGTATCGGCGGCGAGGCGCTGCAGCACGTCGTCGACGTGCTCGGTGGGGGAGAGCTCGCCGGAGCGGATCGCCATGCCGAGCTCCAGCAATGACGGCATGTCTGAGGAAGTCACGGGTTCATCCTGCATGGCTGCCGGCGGCGGGAGCCGGCTGGGCGAAGGTGCGGCGGTAGGCGTCCGGGGAGACTCCGACGGCGTCGCGCAACCGGCGTCGGAGGTTGGCAGGCGTGCCCAGCCCGGACCGCTCGGCGACCCGGTGCACGGGCAGGTCGGTGGTCTCCAGCAGCCGGCGGGCGAGCAGCACCCGCTGCACGGTGAGCCAGCGCCCCGGCGTGGCCCCGGTGGCGGCGGCGAAGGTGCGGTGGAAGTTGCGCCCGCTCATCCCGGCGTGCGCGGCCATGCCGTCGACGCCGATCGGCTCGGCGAGGCGCGCCACCGCCCAGTCGACCGTGGCCGCGATCCCGGGCGCGGCGGGCCGCACCGGCACCGGCGCTTCGACGAACTGCCGCTGCCCGCCCTCGCGGGTGGGGGGCATGACCAGCCGCCGGGCGAGCGCGGCCGCGACGTCCGCACCGAACGCGTCGCGCACCAGGTGCAGGCACAGGTCGAGGCCCCCGACCACGCCTGCCGAGGTGTGCACGGGCGCGCCGGCGCCGCCGTCGCCGGTGAACAGGACGTCGCGGTGGACCTGCGCCGCCGGGGCGGCGGCGGCCAGCTCGTCGAGCAGGCGCCAGTGGGTGGTGGCGGCGCGTCCGTCGAGCAGCCCGGCCGCTGCGAGCGTGAAGGCGCCGGAGCAGAGCGCCGCGATCGCGACGCCGTCGGCGTGCGCGGCGAGCAGCGCGGCGATCGCGGCGGCCGGCACCGGTGCGTGCGGGTCGGCCCGGCCGGGCACGACCACGAGGTCGCACTGGACGAGCGCGTCCAGGTCGTGCGAGGCCACGAGCTGCCCGACCGGTGAGAGCGCGACGGTGCCCGCCCCGGCGGCGCAGATCCGCAGCTCGAACGGGCCGATGCCCGAGTCGGTGCGGTCGATGCCCCAGACCTCGGCGGCCACGGCCACGTCGAACGAGCGGGTACCGGGAAGCAGCAGCAGTCCGACAACACGCATGGCAGGAAAGTATCTGATCGGGACAACCCTGCCACTACCCGAAGCCGGATCGGGACGGCAGTCTCGTCCGCATGACCACCGCACTCATCGTGATCGACGTCCAGCGCGGCTTCGACGACCCGTTCTGGGGCCCGCGCAACAACCCCGGCGCCGAGGCCAACATCGCCGCGCTGCTGGCCGGGTGGGCAGACACCGGTCAGCCGGTCGTCCTCGTCCGCCACGACTCCGTGCAGGTGGGTTCCCCGCTCGCACCCGGAACGACCGGCAACGCCTTCAAGCCAGAGCTCGACGGCGTGGCACCCGCCCTGCTGATCAGCAAGACCGTCAACTCCGCGTTCCACGGCGACATCGACCTCGACGCCTGGCTGCACCGGGAGGGGATCGAGGCGATCGTGCTCGCCGGGATCCAGACGAACATGTGCGTGGAGACCACGGCGCGCGTCGGCGGCAACCTCGGCCACCGGGTCACCGTGGCGCTCGACGCCACGCACACGTTCGACCTCGCGGGGCCCGACGGCAGGGTGCTCACCGCCGACCAGCTGACCGCGGCCACCGCCACCAACCTGCACGGCGGCGGCTTCGCCCGCATCGCCACGACGAAGGAGGTGCTGGGCGAGCTGTGATCGCGGCCGCTAGCGCAGGGTGTCGAGTGCGAGCCCCGCGTAGACGGCCACGCCCGCGGCCATGGCGGACTCGTCGAACACGACCCGGTTGGAGTGGTTGGGCGGCGCTATGCCGGGATCGACGCTCGGCGGGCAGGCCCCGAGGAACGCCAGCGCCCCCGGGATCTCGTTGAGGACGTAGGAGAAGTCCTCCGCGCCCATGATCGGCGACGGCATGGTGGCCACGCGCCCGTTGCCGAACATGCTCGCGCTGAGCGTCTCGAGGCGCTGCACCGCGTCGGGGTCGTTGACCGTGACGGGGTACCCGGCGCCGATCACCACCTCTGCGGTGCAGCCGTGGGCCAGCGCGATGTGGGTGCAGACGCGGTGGATCTCCTCGTGCAGCAGCGCCCGCGTCGGTTCCGACAGCGTGCGCAGCGTGCCCTCCATGACCGCGGTCTCGGGGATGACGTTGTTGGTGGTGCCCGCCGAGATGTGCGCGATGGTCAGCACGGCGGGCTGGTGGGTGTCGACACGCCGGGTGAGCATGGTCTGCAGCGCGCCCACCATCGCTGCGGCGGCCGGCACGGGGTCGAGCGCGTCGTGCGGGGCCGAGGCGTGGCCGCCCCGCCCGGTGACGTTGACGGTGAGCGCGTCGGCCGCGGCCATCAGCGGACCGGACCGGGTGTGGATCTCGCCGGTCGGCACCGTGGCGCTGATGTGCAGCGCGTAGGCCGCGTCGGGGCGCCCGCCGGGGCCACCGTGGTCGAGCAGCCCCTCGTCGATCATGTGCCGGGCGCCGTGGAAGCCCTCCTCACCCGGCTGGAACATGAACAGGACACGCCCGCGCAGGTCGCTGCGACGATCACAGAGCACGCGGGCGGCAGAGGCCAGCATCGCCACGTGGGTGTCGTGCCCGCAGGCGTGCATCGTGCCGTCGACCCGGGAGGCGAAGTCGAGCCCGGTGTCCTCCGACAGCGGCAGCGCGTCCATGTCACCGCGCAGCAGCACGGTCGGTCCGGGGCGGGTGCCCTCCAGCACCGCCACCACCGATGAGACCGCGCGCCCGAGGTGCACCTGCAGCGGGAGGTCGGCCAGCGCCGTCACGACGGCGTCGCGGGTGCGCGGGAGGTCGAGGCCGAGCTCGGGGTGGCGGTGCAGCTGCCGGCGCAGCGCGACGGTGCGGGGCTGCACCGCGCGGGCCCTGGCGGAGAGATCGCGGAGGCGGGCTGCGGCCGGTGACATGATGCCGATCCTGGCACCTACGGAAGGTGTCGTGCGGGTCAACTTCCGGTTGTGGTTTGGACCACAGTCGATTTCGGGCCTACCGTAGTGTCATGGCGGTGCAGAGCGTCGAAGCGCCCGCGGACGTGCGGGAACAGGCCCTCGCCGGATTTGCCGTTGCGGCAGTCCGGGAGGACGGTCGTTGGCGCTGCACCCGATTGACCTCGGAGGCGCTCGTCGATCTCGACACCGCCATCACCGAGCTGCGGGAGCTGCGCTCCACGGGAGCGGTGCTCGGCCTGCTCGACGTCGACGACGAGTTCTTCGTCCTGCTGCGCCCCACACCCGGCGGCGTCTCGCTGATGGTGTCGGATGCCGCTGCCGCGCTCGACTACGACGTCGCTGCAGACGTGCTCGACCTGCTGCGCGTCGAGCTCCCGCCCGACGAGGACGCGCTCGACGACCCGTGGCCGGAGGGCGATCTCGGGATCTTCGCCGACCTGGGCCTGCCCGCCGACGAGCTCGAGGTGCTCGCGGGCGAGCTCGAGCTCTATCCCGACGAGCAGCTCGCCGCCATCAGCAGGCGCTGCGGCTTCGGCGACGCGCTCGCCGAGGCCGTCGCGGACCTCCGCTGACCCGGTCCACCGCCTCCGACGAGGCGCTGGTCCGGCGCGCGCTGGAGGTCGCCGGCACCGCCGTGCGCACGGGTGACGTCCCGATCGGTGCCGTTGTCGTCGACGCCGCAGGCGCCGAGCTCGCTGTGGCCTGCAACGCCCGCGAGGCGCTCGGCGACCCCACCGCGCACGCCGAGGTGCTCGCGCTGCGCGCCGCGGCCGCCGTGCGGGGGGAGTGGCGCCTCGACGGCTGCACGGTCGCGATCACCGTCGAGCCCTGCACGATGTGCGCAGGCGCGTTGAGCCTCGCCCGGGTCGACCGCGTCGTGTTCGGCGCCTGGGAACCGCGCACGGGTGCCGCCGGGTCGATCTGGGACGTGCTGCGCGACCGGCGGCTCAACCACCGTCCCGAGGTCGTCGGCGGCGTGCTGGAAGCCGAATGTGCGGCGTTGCTCGAATCGTTCTTCGTCGGGCACCGGGCACCGACTACCCTTCGTTGATGGAGCAACCTCGTCCGACGAGGGTGGGCGCGTACGTCGTCTGCGTGCGGGACGGTGCGTTGCTGGTCGTGCGGCTGGCCAGGATGCGGCTCTGGACGCTGCCGGGTGGCGGGCTCGACCACGGGGAGCGTCCCGAGGCGGCTGCCGTGCGTGAGGTGGCCGAGGAGACCGGGTACCGCGTGGAGCTCGGCAAGCTCATCGGCGTCGACTCGGCGGTCTGGGCCCGCCCCGAGCCCGGTGCCGACATCCATGCCCTGCAGCTGGTCTACACCGGGCAGGTGGTGGGCGGTGCACTGCGCAACGAGCTCCGGGGCAGCACCGACCGCGCCGAGTGGGCGGCGCTGCCCGATGTCCGGACGCGCGATCGTTCCACGGTGCTGACCGCGGGTATGGCGGCGGCGGGACTGGCCTGAACCGGTGGCAGCGCCGCCGACTTCCTCGGGTGAGGGGGTGGCGAGTGCTGGCGGAGGGCTCTTGTAAGCTCGTCCGCGGTAGCGTGTCCGAGCGGCCGAAGGAGCACGCCTCGAAAGCGTGTGAGGTGCAAGCCTCCGTGGGTTCAAATCCCACCGCTACCGCCAACCTGAACAGCACAAACGCCGGAACGGTCCACACGGACCCGACCGGCGTTTCTGCTTCTAGTCTCAGTTGTAGTCTCATTCGTCGTCCGCGGACCCGTCGCTGGCCTGCCAGATCAGTCTCCGACGCGCGACGCGATGTCACGTTGGATCGCCGACGTGACGTGCTGGTAGCGAGCCGCCATCGCCGTGTGCGACCACCCCATGATGCCCATGACCGCGCGTTCCGGGACGCCGAGCAGGAGCAGCACGGTCGCCGCGGTGTGTCGGACATCGTGCAGCCGGCCATCCCGTACGCCGGCCCGGACGAGCAGCTTCTTCCAGTCGTCCCAGTCCGTGCGCGGGTTCAACGGGCCTCCGGTCGGAGTGGTGAACATCCACCCGCCGTCCACCCAGAGCTGCGCCGCCTTCTCCCGTTCCCGGTCCTGCTCGACCCGATGAGCCCGCAGGAGCTCCACCAGCTCAGCCGGTAACCCGATGCCACGCCGGCCCGCGCGGGACTTGGTCTCCGCCGTCTCGTCACGCTCCGGTTGACGCTTCGGACAGTGGCCGGCGTACTTCCGACCGCAGGTGCCACCGCACCCGTGACGCCACCGAGGACGCAGCCGGCCACGCCGGACGAACATCGACCCGGCGTCGAGGTCGACGTCGGACCACTTCAACCCGAGCGCTTCCCCCTGCCGCAGCCCGAGCGCGAGAGCTACGGCCCAGCGTGCCCCGTTCCGTCCGTCAAGACGCCGCCTTCGGCGGCGGGGGCCGGCTATGCCGGCCCGCCGTCCACCCCCTCTACCTCCGGCCCGGGCGCGGCCGTCGGTCCGTCCTACCCGGCCCCTCGCCTCGGAAGCATCACTGATCCACAAGCCAGGTTGGCCACGCCGCGCAGTCGCGTCCAGCCCGACGACTACCTCGCCGCGTGCACCGTCGACCTCGTTCGCGCTGGACATTCCTCGCCGACATGGGTTGGTTACCGTGTGCAGTCCTGGTTCAGGCGTCCAACCGGGCGATGAAGATCTGGCGAGGCCCTCGCGATTCGGGGAGAGAGCACGTGGATGACCGAGATGTTCCCGTCTGGCCGCTGATCCGGGGGCTCACCGAGCACGACCGGAACGAGTTGCTCGGGATGGGGCGCCGTCGCCGGTACCGGCGTGATGAGGTGATCTTCCACGAGGCTGACCGGGCCGATTCAGTCCATCTGATCGAGCGCGGACATGTCGCCTCCTGCGCGTTCATCGAGACCGGTGAGACCGTCACGTATCGGGTGTTTGGCCCGGGCGACACCTTCGGGCTTCTCGCGCTGCAGTCTGGTGTGGCCCGCCGGTACGGGACCACCATCGCCCTGGACGAGGTGGTGACTCTGGTGATCGACGCTGAGCACCTGAGGTCGCGGTGTCTGGGTAACGCGGCCATGGGGCAAGTCCTGATCGACCTGCTCGCCACCGAGGTCCGGGCCTTCGCCGCGGCGCTGGTCGAAGCGCTCTTCGTGCCTGTCGAGGTCCGGGTGCTGCGCCGTCTGACGGCCCTGGCCCACCTCTACGGCCACGGTGAGGCCGGCACGGTCATCCCGCTCACCCAGGAGGGACTCGCCGGTCTGGCCGGAACCTCCAGAGCCAGTGTCAGCAAGGTCCTCAAGGGGCTCGAGGAAGCGAACATCGTCGAGCGTCGACGATCAGCCGTCTTCGTCGCCGACCCCGAGGCCCTCGCCTGGGCGGCGACACACGCCCCGAGAGGCTCTCTGTCACCACCGTGACACTCAGAGCGTCGCCGCGACGCGCGACAGCGCCACCCCAGGGCCGGAAGCTAGGACCACTGTCCGACGAGAGGAGTTCAGATGGCCAGCGAGGGAATCATCCGCCAATCGGGCGAGGCCAACGGCGTATGGCTGCGCGGGACACAGGTGTTGTTCCTCAGCGGGGCTGAGGATGGCGAAGGCGGCTCGGCGTTCGAGATGCGCGCCGCTCCCGGCTTCGACACCGGAGCCCATCGTCACAGCAGCATCGAGGAGTACTTCTACGTCGTCGACGGCGAGATCGAAGCCAGAGCAGGGGAGCGCACCGTGGTCGGCGGCCCCGGCACCTTCGTGTTTGTGCCCAAGGGCGTGGCCCACTCGATCGCCAACCGCAGTCCCGCGCCGGCCACCTTCATCTTCTTCACCTCCCCGCCCGGTCACGAGCGCTACTTCCAGGACCTCGCCGAAGTGTTGGCCGTTGACGGCCCACCCGACGCCGACGCCATCGCAGCCGTTCGGGCCCGTTACGACACTGAGCAGATATCCACGCTTCGCGCCGGATGAGGCCCGACCAGCCAGCCGAGCCCGCCCGAGATCGACAAGCATCTCGGACGTCATCCCCGGAAGTAGAAAGATCAGGCTCCGCCCGAACCCGACATCGCTCGGAGATCGGGGGGGAGTGCGGCGGGGTGGTGATCTCCTCACGGCACGCCCGAGGGCTGCCACCCCTCGACCCGGCAGGATTCCACCCGCGCCGCGAGGAGATCACCACCAGCTCCCGGCGTGGGCAGGAAGAACGACCCGCGCGGACTATGCGCGGTCGCGGCGGTGGCGGACGCGGCATCGCCACAGGTCAAGGGCAGGTTGACAGCCCACTGTGAATCCGACGTCGCAGCGGTCCGCCGTGGCACTACGGTCGATCCGTGTCATCGGCCGCGCGGACTGCCGTCCTCCGTCATTTCCAGTGGGAAGATGGTCACGCGGACGTCTGGCGTGTCTTCGCAGATGCCGTGGGCCTGCGGTCCGTCGTTGAGGGGCTTGTCGCTCCTTGGACGACGTCGGGCGTGACGCGGGTCGTCGGGATCGAGTCGCGCGGGTTTCTGCTCGGCGGAGCGTGCGCGGTGGCACTCGACGTCGGCTTCGTGGCGATCAGGAAGGAACGCGGGCTCCTGCCTGGGCCGAAGGTGACAGCGTGGTCGGACGAGGACTACCGACGACAACGGCACAACCTGCGCATGCAGCGTGCCGTCGGACCGTCCGATCGGGTGCTGCTGGTCGACGACTGGGCGGAGCGAGGCAGTCAAGCGCGCGCGGCCGCCCAACTGGTCGATGCATGCGGAGCGACCTTCGTTGGTGTGTCGATCATCGTCGACCAGCTCAGCATTGATGTCCGCGCCACCTTGGCACATGTCACCTCCATCGTGACCGCCGAGGAACTGGGCTTGCCGGATGATCGTCGTCAGACTCAGTTGTAGTCGCATTCGCCACCGTCCGACCACGTCCGGGACGCCGTCGCGGGAGAGTGGCGCCGCAGGTCGGGACGGACGCGGCTTGAACCGGACGCCTGACGGCAGACCTCGAAAGCGTGTGAGGTGCAAGCCTCCGTGGGTTCAAATCCCACCGCTACCGCCAGCCTGAACAGCAGAAACGCCGGGACTCCCGCGAGGGGGCACCCGGCGTTTCTGCGTCTGGTTGCATTTCTGGTTGCATTCGCCCCGTTCAGGCGGCTGTTGGCGACCCTCCAGCCTCGCCGGGGCCGGTCGTCGGATCGACCGGTGGCGTCCGGAGCAGCCCGCCCACTCGGGTCGCGACGTCGCGTCGGATGGATGCGATGACGTGCTGGTAGCGAGCAGCCATCGCGGTGCTCGACCAACCCATCACCGACATGACCGTCCGCTCGGTGACCCCGAGCAGGAGTGGAACCGTCGCGGCGGTGTGCCGCGCATCGTGCAGCCGGCGTTCCGGAACGCCGGCCCTGCCGGGCAGTCGCTTCCAATCCGTGTAGTCGGTCCGGGGATTCAGCGGGCCGCCTGTTGGCGTGGTGAAGACGTAGCCCGATTCCTGCCAGAGGTCGCAGGCGGCTTCCCGCTCCTCCTGCTGCTTGATCCTGTGACGCCGCAGGAGTGCCACCAGTGGATCGGGCAAGCCGATCCCGCGCTTCCCCGCCCGGGACTTCGGTCCGGATGGTTGCTGCCGGCCGCACGCGGGCCTGCATGTCGTGTCGCGCCCGCAGGTCAGTTCGCGCAGCACGAGGTCAGCCCGTACCAGGTGTCCGGGTGCCGGACGCCCGCGAGCACTTCCCGGATCGCCTCGACCACGAGGTCCGGCTGGTCCTGGTGGATGTCGTGGCGGCTCTGGTGGGCCACGTAGTAGCGCGCGTCCGGCACCAGGGTGGCCTGGGTCTCGTTCGCCTTCTGCAGCAGCGCCTCCAGCTCGCCGGGCCCGAATCCCGAGTCCGCCGGCACGTCGAACGGCTTGCCGTGAGAGAGGACGGCCAGCGGTATCGGCCGCAACGGCTGCTTCGCGAGTGCTGCCCGCATCACGGCGTCGTCCGCGCCGTAGCCGAAGGTCTCGACGTCGCCGTAGCCCGGGATCGGGACTGCGGGTCATGGGCGGCTGCTGCGGCTCCGGTGGGTGCCAGAGCGGTGGCGAGAACCACCGCGGCGATCATGAGGTGACGGGGCACGGGTGATCCCTCCGCTCGCCCGGCGCGGCCGCGGTTCGCACAGCGATGTGCTGATCTGACGGAGGGCGGCGTCGCGCAACGTACTCGGAATCAACGCCTGGAATCCGGTCTTGACCTGCGAATACGTCATCCGGCCGCGGCCGGGCCCGTGAGCTTGGGCCACGTGGCTCAGCGTCGTGCGCTGACGAGCGGCAGGAACACCTCGTCGACGATCTCGATGAGCACGTGCTCGGCGATGGGTGCGCTGGCCATCAGGATCTCGAGGCGCAGCAGGTTGGTGGGCACCGTGGCCACCCGCGGGCTGATCGTCGAGAGGTCGATCTCGCCGCGCTCCGCGGCCTGCGCGAGCACGGCGGTCATCGCGGTGGCCATCACGTCGAACATCGCCGGATCCAGTTCGGCGATCTCGGCCACCAGCCCGTGGACGAGGTCGGGACCGATCTCCGCGTACCGGTCGGCCATGCGCGCCAGCATCGCGAGCACGTCGCCGCGGAGGGTCCCGGTGTCGGGTATCTGCTCGACGATCGAGCCGGTGTTGTGCCGCATCGCGGCGACGATGAGCTCGGCGCGGTTGCGCCACCGCCGGTAGAGCACCTGCTTGCCGGTGCGGGCGCGGGCTGCGATGCCGTCCATGGTCAGCCGGGCGTAGCCGACGTCGGCCAGTTCCTGCCAGGCGGCCTCGAGGATCGTCTCCTCGAGCTCGACACCCCGCCGTCTGCGAGCCACTCCGTGCGTCACAGCAACTCCTCAGAAGAGACGTTGCGTCTCTTGAGGGGGTGAGCCTATCGTACAGATTAGAGACGTAGCGTCTCTTATTGAACGAGAGGTGCTGGTGATGACGGAGACGCCGACGGCGCGGCTGGATCCCGCCGTGCTCAGGTTGGCCGGGATCCTCGTGCTGGGCGTGCTGGCCCCGCTGCTCGACAGCACGATCGTCAACATCGCGATCCACACGCTGGCGGTGGAGCTGGACACCACGGTGTCGGTGATCCAGTGGGTGAGCACGGCGTACCTGCTCGGCCTCGCCGCAGCCATCCCGATCACCGGGTGGGCGGTGGAGCGGTTCGGGGCCAAGCGCATGTGGATCGCGGCGCTGCTGCTGTTCCTGGTGGGTTCGGCGCTGTGCGGGATGGCGTGGGACGTCGGCTCGCTGATCGCGTTCCGAGCCGTGCAGGGGGTGGGCGGCGGGCTGATGCTGCCGATCCTGCAGACGCTGCTGCTGCGTGCTGCCGGCGGGCGACAGCTGGGCAAGCTCATGTCGGTGGTGACGCTGCCGGTGCTGGTCGGACCGATTCTGGGGCCGGTCATCGGCGGGCTGATCGTGGGCAACCTGAGCTGGCGCTGGATCTTCTACGTCAACCTCCCGCTCGGCATCGCGGCGGTCGCGCTGGCGTGGTGGGCGCTGCCGGCCGACTCCCGCGGCCGGGTCCAGCGGCTCGACCTGGTCGGCCTGCTGCTGCTGTCACCCTCCTTCGCGGCGCTGCTCTACGGGCTGTCCCAGGTGGGTGTGCAGGGCCGGTTCGACGCCCCCGAAGTGCTCGTTCCCGTCCTCGTCGGCGCGCTCCTGCTCGTGACGTTCGTCGTCAGGGCGGTGCGGGTGCCGGGTCCGCTGATCGATCTGACGCTGTTCGGCAACCGCTCGTTCGCCGCCTCGTCCGCGTTGCTGTTCCTCTCGGGACTGTCGCTGTTCGGACCGATGCTCCTGCTGCCGATCTACTACCAGGACGCCCGCGGTCTCGGCGTCATCGCCGCCGCGCTGATGCTGGTGCCCCAGGGGCTCGGCAGCCTCCTGGCCCGGATGGCCGGCACGCTGACCGACCGCATCGGGCCCCGGCCGGTGGTGCTCGGCGCCATCGCGCTGAGCACGCTGGGCACCGTGCCGTTCGCGCTCGGCACCGCGGACACGAGCTACTGGCTGCTGGGAGCGGGCCTGGTCCTGCGCGGCATCGGACTCAGCGCCGCCAACCTCGCCGTCATGGTCGGCGCCTACCGGGGCCTGGACCGCGAGCAGATCCCGCACGCCAGCAGCACCACGCGGATCATGCAGCAGATCGGCGCCTCGCTCGGCACCGCGGTGCTGGCGGTCATCCTGCAGCGCGAGCTGCTCGCCCAGCCCGTCGTCGCCGTGGCGTTCGGCCACGCGTTCTGGTGGGCGGTGGCGTTCGCCGCGCTCGCGGTCGTCCCGGCCCTGCTGCTGCCGCGGCAACCGGATGACAGGCTGGCCGCGTGACCGCGATCCCGCCGGAGAACTACGCGCAGACCCTCGCCGACGACACCCGTGCCGCGCTTCCTCCCATCGCGGGTGAGCGCGAACTGCTCGTCGCCTACCTCGACCACTACCGGGAGACGTTCGAGCTCAAGTGCCGCGACCTGAACGCCGCGCAGCTCTCCGAACGTGCGGTGGCACCGTCGGCGCTGAGCCTGCACGGGCTCGCCCGCCACCTGGCGGGCACCGAGCGGTGGTGGTTCCAGCAGCAGTTCCGCAGCGCGGACGTGCCGCACCTCTACTACACCGACGACGCGCCCGACCTGGACTTCGAGGGGCTCGAGGGAGATCCTGGCGAGGCGCTCGCGGTGTGGCGGGCCGAGTGCGCGACGTCGCGGCGGATCGTCGCGGAGGCCGCATCGCTGGACGAGACCGGGGTGCAGCTGTCCAGCGGGCAGCCGATCTCGCTGCGGCGCATCGTGCTGCACATGATCACCGAGTACGCGCGCCACGACGGCCACGCCGACCTGCTGCGGGAACGCCTGGACGGCGCCACCGGCCGGTGAGCGTCAGCCGCCCAGCAGCGCGGCGTAGCGGTCGAGGTCGATGTTGCCGCCGCTGATCAGGACGCCGACGCGCTTGCCCTGCAGCTGCGGCGCGAGGCGGCGCACCGCGGCGAAGCCCAGGCAGCCCGTGGGTTCCACGACGATCTTGAGCGTGGCCGCGAAGACACGCATCGCCGCCACCAGCTCGTCGTCGGTCGCGGTGTGGATGGCGGCCAGCTCCCGTTGCAGGATCGGGAACGTCAGCGCGCCGAGGTGCTGGGTCTGGGCGCCGTCGGCGATGGTCAGCGGGGTGTCGATGTGCACGATCGAGCCGGCCCGCAGCGACTGCTGAGCGTCGTTGCCCGCCTCCGGCTCGACGCCGACGATCTCGCAGCCAGGGGAGAGCGCCCTCGCGGCGAGGGCGCCACCCGAGCTGAGCCCGCCGCCGCCGACCGGGAAGAACATCGCGTCGAGCTCGCCGACGTCCTCGATCAGCTCCATCGTCGCGGTGCCCTGCCCGGCGATCACGTCGGGATGGTCGTAGGGCGGGACGAGCGTGAGGCCCTGCTCGGCGGCGAGCGCGTTGCCGATCGCCTCCCGGTCCCCGGTGTAGCGGTCGTAGACCACGACGTGGGCGCCGTAGCCCTTCGTCGCCGCCACCTTCGCCGCGGGCGCGTCGTGCGGCATCACGATCGTGGCGGGGATGCCCAGCAGCCGCGCCGAGAGCGCGATCGCCTGGGCGTGGTTGCCCGACGAGTACGCCACCACGCCGGCCCGCCGCTGCGCGTCGTCGAAGCGGGAGAGCGCGTTGAACGCCCCGCGGAACTTGAACGCGCCCATCCGCTGCAGGTTCTCGGCCTTGAAGAACAGCTGGACGCCCAGCTCGTCGTCCACCCGCCGCGAGGTGAGCACCGGGGTGCGATGGGCGTGGCCGCGGATCCGCTCCGCGGCCGCCCGGACGTCGGCGAAGGTGGGTGGCGGCGTGGCGGCTGCGTGGTTGCCGGTGCCGTCGATGCGGTCGCTCACCCCGGCCACTATGCCCGGTTCGGCAGGCTCAGTGGAGGAACTTCAACCCGACGACGCCGCCGACGATCGCGACCAGGCACAGGAGCCGGGCGGTCGTGACGGGCTCGCCGAGCACGGCCATGCCGTACGCAGCGGTGCCGACCGCGCCGATGCCGACCCAGACCGCGTAGCCGGTGCCGACCGGCAGCGTGCGCAGCGCGTACGCCAGTCCCGCCATGCTCAGCAGCAGCGCGACCCCGAACACCACCGACGGCAGCGGCCTGCTGAAGCCCTCCGACCGGCTCAGCGCCACCGCCCAGACCGTCTCCAGCACCCCCGAGACCACGAGCACGATCCACGCCATGGCACACCTCCCGTTGCGCCGTCTTGTCGTGCCGGGTACGACGCGCTCGTCCGGGAGAGCCGCTGTGTGCGGGTTCGAGGTCAACGTACCCACCCCGGCAGCGCGGAGCAGCGCATGGTGATCGATCTGACCGCCGGCCCTACAGCGGAGCGGCGTCCAGCAGCGGCTCGAAGGCGCGGTAGGCCTGATGGTTGCGGAAGAAGCGGGCGTAGAGGTCGGCGTCGCGCGTCAGGTCGTTGTCGAGGATCGGCGCGACGTCCACGACCTGCACGAACGACCAGCGCACCTGGCCACCGTCGGCGGTGGCGTAGGTGGTGCTGGCCTGCTCCCCGCGCCGCCGGGCCCGATCCCGGGCGTCCTCGATCGACGTGGCGTGCACCAGCATGATGTCCTCGCAGTACAGCGGGCTGCGCCCGGCGCTGCCCACACTGCCCGACGATTCCGACAGCAGGATGGCGATGTAGGGCGTCATCGGCGTCTCGGCCGCCTGATCCAACATGTCTGGGCCCCCCGGCTCGGTGGTACGCGCCCAGCCTGCACTGCCGCGCGCTGTTGTGCTTCCGGGTTCACCCTGATTCCCCGTTTCCTCCATGATGGCCCGGTGGCCGGGGAATCGACCTACGTGGAGCGCGCGCCCGCGCCGCCGCTCGCCGCGCTGGCCTCGTCGGTCTGGATCCAGCAGGTGGGCGACGCGCCCGTGTCGCAGCGGCACGTTCCGCACGGCGGCGCCGAGGTGCGCGTCGTGCTCGGGGAGACTCCCCGCCTGCTCGGGGCCCTGACCACCTCGACCTATCAGGAGATCCCGGCCGGAGGCACTGTCGTCGGGGTGCGGCTGCGTCCGGGTGTGCTCGGCGGTCTCGCCGGGATGCCGGCCGACGAGCTGGTCGATCAGGACGTCGCGGGTGCCGACCTCTGGCGCGACGTGGCCAGGCTGACGGATCTGCTCGGGGAGGCCCCCACACCTCAGGTCGCGCTCGATCGGCTCCAGTCGTTCGTCGCGCACTCCGCGGGCGAGCCGGACCACCTGGTCAACGAGGCCGTCCGCAACCTCATGCCGTGGCGTGGCGGTGGACCGGCCGTCCTGCCCGCGTTGCTGTCGATCTCCGAACGCCAGTTGCGGCGCCGGTGCCGGGCCGCCGTGGGCGTGGGCCCGAAGGAGCTGCACCGCATCCTGCGCTTCCAGGGCTTCACCGCCCTCGTCCAGGCATCCGTCGCCGAGCAGGGTGCCACCGACGTCGATCTCGCGCGCTGGGCCGTCGAGTCCGGGTACCACGACCAAGCGCACCTCAGCCGCGAGTGCCGCCGGCTCGCTGGTGCGACGCCCGGCGAGTTCCTGCTGCAGTACAGCGTCGCGTGCACCTGCGGACACGACCACGGGGCGTCCTACCTGCCGATGCTCCGGGCGGCGGGGGATGGCCGTTTCGTACAAGAGCGGCGCCGGCTACCGGCCTAGCGTCTCGATCATCACATCAGCTGGTCGAATCCCCGGCCCGGACATCAGCCGCTGCGGAAGGAGGGGCGCTCGTCGCCTGGCTGCGCAGCCATGACCGCTGAACCGCAGCGCGGAGACCTCGACACCCAGGGAGAACTCAGGATGACCGCACTCAACGACGAGGCCCGCGACCTGCTCGCCGGCACGAACGTCGCCCACCTCGCCACGATCCTGCCCGACGGTGGGCCGCACTCGGTGCCGGTGATGATCGACATCGAGGGTGACCGGCTGGCCTTCTTCACCTCGCCCACCTCCCGCAAGGGCCGCAACGTCGGCGCGGACGACCGCATCGCGATCTCCGTGGCCGACCGCGACAACCTCGTCCGCAGCGTGCTCGTCCGCGGCCGCGTCGTGGAGCGGATCGGCGGCGACGCGGGCTGGGAGATCGTCGATCGCATCTTCGCCAAGTACACGGGCGGCCCGTATCCGCGCGGCGAGGCGCGCGAGGCGTACCTCGTCGAGCCCACGCACGTGATCATCCCGACGTTCGGCTGAGGAGCGAGATGGCCACGGTAGTGATGCAGGCGGTCGTATCCGTGGACGGCTTCATCGCCCGTCCCGACGACTCGGTCGGACCGCTGTTCGACTGGTACGGCAACGGCGACACGGAGCTGGCCACGGCGCACGGCTGGACGTTCCACGTCTCGCGGACGTCCGCCGACTACGTCCAGCCCTTCTGGGACGCCATCGAGGTCACGGTGATCGGCCGGCACCTGTTCGACACCACCAACGGCTGGGACGGCAAGCCGGCAGCGGGCGACGAGCTGGTCGTCATCACCCACCGGCCGTTGCCCGACGGGTGGGTCGCCGAGCATCCGGACGCACCGTTCCACCCCGCGGGCTCGCTGGAGGAGGGCATCACCCTCGCCAAGGAGCTCGCAGGCGACGGGCTCGTCTGCGTGACAGCGGGCGACCTCGGCGGGCAGGCCTTCGCGGCCGGGCTGGTGGACGAGGTGGCGATGGACGTCGTCCCGGTGGTGCTCGGCGAGGGGGTGCGCTTCTTCGGCAGCCACGCCGGCACGGTGCTCCTCGACGACCCCGACCGGGTGGTGCAGGGCGACCGGGTCATGCACCTCCACTACACGGTCAGGCGCTGATGCCCTGGGCCTGGCGTGCTTCACGGAGCACGAGACCGAAGTCCTCGGCATCGTCCTGCGGCGTTGGACCCGATGCTCCGACCGTCTGCGCAGATCCGTTGGGCGATGCCATCTGTTCTCTTCCGTCGGCCTGTTGTGGGCGTCGTCCACCTTGCCCGGTGCTGGTGCGCCTGTGAACGGAGCCGGGCTTGCGGACCGGAACGGGACCGAACGACGAACGCCGGGCGGCCATCTGGACCGACCCGGCGTTCGTGCTGGTGACGCTGGCGGAGGATAGGGGATTCGAACCCCTGAGGGCTTGCACCCAACACGCTTTCCAAGCGTGCGCCATAGGCCACTAGGCGAATCCTCCGTGACGAAGCATAGCCGGGTCGTTCGGGCCGCCGACCACCGGACTACACTCATCCCCGGACCCCGCGCGGCGTCCATCCTGTGAACTCCCCCAGGGCCGGAAGGCAGCAAGGGTCAACGGGCTCTGGCGGGTGCGCGGGGTCCACTCACTCGTGGCTGCGCATGCGCGCGGAGTGCGCTCGCCTGGCTCGCGGCGACCTCGCACGGCCATCCCGACGTCGCATACGTTCTCCCGTCGTCGCACGCCGTCCAGCATGTGCGAGGACGGGTCAGGGTGTGCGAGGTGCGCGGCTCGATCGCCCCGCGGCACCCGACCCGTCGAACTGTCGGTGCCGGTGGGTAGCCTCGCGGCGTGGCGCTGGCTCTGTACCGCAAGTACCGCCCGGCGAAGTTCGGCGAGGTGGTCGGGCAGGAACACGTCACCGAGCCGCTGAGCATCGCGCTCGCGGCCGGCCGCATCAACCACGCGTACCTGTTCTCCGGGCCGCGTGGCTGCGGCAAGACGTCCAGCGCGCGGATCCTCGCCCGTTCGCTCAACTGCGTGCAGGGGCCCACACCCGATCCGTGCGGCGTCTGCCAGTCGTGCGTCTCGCTGGCCCCCGGCGGCCCGGGCAACATCGACGTCACCGAGCTCGACGCGGCGTCGCACGGCGGGGTCGACGACACCCGCGAGCTGCGCGACCGCGCCTTCTTCGCGCCGGCCGAATCGCGCTACCGCGTGTTCATCGTCGACGAGGCGCACATGATCACCACGCAGGGCTTCAACGCCCTGCTCAAGATCGTCGAGGAGCCCCCGGAGCACCTCGTCTTCGTGTTCGCCACCACCGAGCCGGAGAAGGTGCTGCCCACCATCCGGTCGCGCACGCACCACTACCCGTTCCGGCTGATCCCGCCCGGCACGCTGCGCAAGCTGATGGAACGCATCTGCGCCGAGGAGGGTGCCGTCGTGGCGCCCGCGGTGTACCCGCTGGTCATCAGGGCCGGTGGCGGGTCGGCCCGCGATTCGCTGTCGGTGCTCGACCAGCTGCTCGCCGGTGCCGGACCGGAGGGCGTCACCTACGAGCGGGCCGTCGCGCTGCTCGGCGTCACCGACGTCGCCCTGATCGACGACATGGTCGACGCGCTGGCCGCAGGCGATCGCGCCGCGGTCTTCGAGACGGTCGACCGGCTCGTCGAGGCCGGCCACGACCCCCGCCGGTTCGCCACCGACCTGCTGCAGCGGCTCCGCGACGTCACGCTGCTGCAGGCGGTCCCCGAGGCGGTCGGTCGTGGACTCGTCGAGGCGGCCGACGACGAGCTGGCACACATGCTCGAGCAGGCCGATCGGCTCGGCCCCGCCACGCTCACGCGCTACAGCGAGATCGTGCACACCGGGCTCACCGAGATGCGTGGGGCCACCGCCCCCCGGCTCCTGCTGGAGCTCCTCTGCTCGCGGATGCTGCTGCCCGCGGCCACCACCGCCGAACCCGGCCTGCTGGAGCGCCTCGAGCGGCTCGAGCGGCGCAACGACATCGCGGCCGGCCCAGCGACACCGTCCTCGGCGCCTGCTCGCACCCCGGCAGCGGCCCCGGCGGTCATCACCCCGGCGGCCGCTCCCGATCCCGCGCCCGCTCCAGAGGCCGCTGCCCCCATCGCCATGGCTCCTGCTCCGGCTGCTGCCGATCCGGTGGCTGCCGCGCCGGCTGCCGCCCCGGCCGCTGCGCCTGCGTCGGCGGCCGCCGAGCGTCCCCGGTTCCAGCGGCCCAGCGGTCGCGGCCCGGCCGATGCCGAACAGCCGCCACCGCCCACCCGCGAGGCCGAGCGGCCCCCGGCCGTCGCCGCACCGCAACGGCCCGAGCCGGCGGCAGCCGCGCCGGCCCGTGGCAGCGGCGTTCTCGACGCAGCCGCCGTGCGCCGCGTCTGGCCCGAGGTGCTCGCCAACGCCAAGGAGCGCAAGAAGCGCACTGCGGCGCTGCTGGTCAGTGCCACCGTCCGCGCCGTCGACGGCGACACGCTCGTGCTGAGCATCGGCACCGCGCCGCTGGCGCGGCTGCTGTCGGAGCAGAGCAACACCGACGTCATCGCCGAAGCGCTGCACGCCGTGCTGGGCGTCCAGTGGCGGGTGCGTTGCGAGCACGGCGATGCCGCCGCGCCGGCGGCGCCTGCTGCCCGTGCCGCGGCACCGGCCGCCGCGCCGGCGCCGCCGCAACGCCCGTCGCGGCAGGTGCCGGTGCGCCGTTCCACCGCCCCCGACGACGGCGAGCCGCTGCCGCCGGAGCCGCCCGACGACGAGCCGCCGCCCGATTTCGACGAGCCCGTGGGCGCCGAGGCCCTCGGGGAGTCGCCCGGCCCGGCCCGGCCTGCCCCGGCCGCTCCCGCCCCGGACCGGCCCGCGCCGCCCGTGGAGCGCGATCCGGAGGAGGCCGCGATCGAACTGCTCACCGCCACCCTCGGGGCCAAGGCCATCGACCAGCGCTGAACCGACCCAGGCGCTGAACCAACCGCCTGAATCGGGCATCCCGATACACTCGCCCCCGGCCACGCGGCCATGTACAGGGGGAGAACCATGTCGGTCGATCATCTGCTGCAGGCGATACCGCCGCTGCTCGTGTACCTGATCGTCGGTGGGGTGGTCGGTCTCGAGAGCCTCGGGATTCCCCTTCCCGGCGAGATCGTGCTGGTCAGCGCCGCATTGCTGTCCTCGCGCCACGAGCTCGACGTCTCGCCGGTGTGGATCGGGGTCGCCGCCATCGCGGGCGCTGTGATCGGCGATTCGATCGGCTACTTCATCGGCCGCCGCTACGGCAGGCCGCTGTTCGACTGGCTCGGCCGGAAGCTGCCCAAGCACTTCGGGCCGACGCAGGTGAACTTCGCCGAGCACGTCTTCACGCGGTGGGGCGTGTACGCGGTGTTCTTCGGCCGGTTCATCGCCCTGCTGCGGATCTTCGCGGGTCCGCTGGCCGGCGCGCTCAAGATGCCGTACCCGAAGTTCCTGGCTGCCAACGTGCTGGGCGGCATCTGCTGGGCCGGCGGCACCACGGCAGCGGTGTACTTCCTCGGCATCGTCGCGGAGAAGTGGCTGAGCCGATTCAGCTACATCGGGCTGGGCGCAGCCGTGGTCGTCGGCCTCACCATCGGCTTCCTCATCAAGCGCAAGACCCACAAGCTGGCCGAGCAGTACGCGAAGGAAGACGGCATCGACGGCGTCGTCGCGCAGGAGGTCGCGCACGACATCGCCGAGGAGATCGCGAAGGAGCAGGCGCACGAGGAGCCGACCGCGACCTCCCGCAACAAGGCCCCCGAGACCGCTTAGGCGCGCGCCAGGAACGCCTGGATGCCGGTGGTGATGGCGGCCGCATAGCTCTCGCGGCCTTCCGGGGTGGACATCACCGCCGCATCGGCGGCGTTGCGCATGTTGGCGCACTCCACGAGCACGCTCGGTCGCGTCGCGAGGTTGAGGCCCGCGAGGTCGTTGCGCGGCGAGAGCCCGTCGTGGCCGAGGTAGGTCGAGTCGACGAAGCCGCCGCCTCGCATCGCATCGCGCACGGCCACCGCCAGCGCGTGGGCGGGGCCTTCCTGCGCGGGGTTGAGCGGCGGGTCGGAGAACGCGACGTGGAAGCCGTGGCCGTCGGCCGGGGCGCCGTCACCATGGATCGAGACGACCGCGTCGGCGCCGGCCGCCTCACCCGCGCGGCCGCGCTCGTCCACGCAGGGCCCCGTACCGCTGTCGTCGGCGCGGGTGAGCACCACCACGACCCCGTCGGCCCGCAGGCGAGCGGCCACCCGCTGCGCCACGTCGAACGTGAACGCGTGCTCGGCGTATCCGGCGTTCGTCTCGGTGCCGGTGGTGTTGCAGGCCTTCTCGCCACCCCGCCCGTCCGGTACGAGCGTGCCGGTGGCGTCGGTGCGCCCCGCGTGTCCCGGGTCGAGCAGCACCGTCCTCGGAGCCGTCGCCGCCGGTGGCTGGGGAGGAGCCGAGGCGGTCGTGAGCACGGGTGCGCCGCTGCCGCCTGCCGAGGCGCCGGTGCCGAGCGCTGCGCTCAACCCGGCGGCGAGGAGCGCGGCACCGACCACCACGGGCCCGATCAGGATGCGGGAGCTGGTGTGCACCCGCGCAGCCTGGCATGCGGCCGCGGGATCGGTGCCTGGACTACGCTGGAAACCGAGCCGGAAGTGCGACGCGAGCCGCCACCGGGTGACGACGTGCGAGGAGACCGCTGGTGCAACCGGGTCAGCCCGACATGCAGATGATCCTGCAGCAGGCGCAGAAGATGCAGGAACAGCTGATGAACGCGCAGGCCGAGCTGGCCTCCGCCGAGGTCATCGGCCAGGCGGGCAACGGGCTCGTGCAGGTCACGATGACGGCCGCGCTCGAGGTTCGCTCGGTCAAGATCGACCCCAAGGTCGTCGACGCCGATGACGTCGAGACGCTGCAGGACCTCGTGGTCGGCGCCCTGCACGACGCCACGCGCGCCGCGCAGGAGCTGCAGGCCCAGAAGATGGGTCCGCTCGCGGGTGGTCTCGGCGGCGCCGCCGGTGGCCTCGGTATCCCCGGCATCGGCTAGGCCGGAGTGTTCGAGGGACCGGTCCAGGATCTGATCGACGAGCTGGGCCGGCTGCCGGGCGTCGGGCCCAAGAGCGCGCAGCGGATCGCGTTCCACCTGCTCGCGGCCGACCCCGTCGACGTCTCGCGGCTCCAGGACGTGTTGCAGAAGGTCAAGCAGGGCGTGATGTTCTGCGAGGTCTGCAGCAACGTGTCGGAGAAGCAGCGCTGCCGCTACTGCTCCGACGCGCGGCGCGACGCCACCATCGTCTGCGTGGTGGAGGAGCCCAAGGACGTGCTCGCGGTGGAGCGGACGCGCGAGTTCAAGGGCCGCTACCACGTGCTCGGCGGGGCGCTGGACCCACTGGCGGGCGTCGGGCCGGACTCGTTGCGGATCCGTGAGCTGCTGGCCCGGCTGGGTGGCACCGGCCCGGCCACCGACGAGACCGACATCGCCGAGGTCATCATCGCCACGGATCCCAACACCGAGGGCGAGGCCACGGCCACGTACCTGGTGCGGTTGCTGCGCGACTTCCCGGGGCTCTCGGTCACGCGGCTGGCGTCGGGCCTGCCGATGGGCGGCGACCTGGAGTTCGCCGACGAGCTGACGCTGGGCCGGGCCCTGTCCGGCCGCCGCGTGCTGTAGCGCGGGCGGCCGGACGGGGTGCGTCAGTCGTCGTCGTCCGGGTCGTACGGGTCGATGCCGTCGATGCCGTGGTACTCGGGCCGGCGGGCTTCCCAGTTCGTCCGGCGGCGTTCTGCCGCGATCCGACGCCAGGCCGATGCCCTTGCCGCGTCGACTATGCCGACGACGACCGCGACGACGGCGATGAAACCGATGCCTGCGATGACGAGTGCGATCAAGGGGACCACCTCCGGGACGGGGCGCCCGCTGCGGGCGACGTGGTGAGGTCGAGGATCAAGTTGATCTTCCCTGCGGCGAACACCGTCATCGGATCCCTTTCGGTTCGTCGATCACCCCTCGGTTGCAGCACGCCTGGCGTGGTGACTTCCATCACACCGCTTGCTGATGCTTAGATTGCCTGAAGACAGTGCCTGATGCAATTGCAAAGTAGTCGGAAGTCGCACAATCACCCGCCCGTAGCAACCTCGCTGCAGAACGTGATGGAGTTCGGAACCCCATGGCAGCACCGCAGAGTCCGATCGGCTCCCGTCGCAGGCTGGGAGCCGAGCTCAGGCGGCTCCGCAACAAGGCGCACCTCACGCTCGACGAGGTCGCCGACCTGATGACGTGCTCCACGTCGAAGATCTCGCGGCTGGAGACGGGCAAGGGGGTGCCGAAGATCCCGGACGTCCGCGAGCTGATGCGGATCTACGGCGTCACCGGCGACACGGAGCAGGACATGCTCCTGCGCCTGGTGCACGACGGCCGCGAGCACGGCTGGTGGGAGCCCCTGACCGAGGGCGTGACGCCGGACCGGTTCGTGATGGACCACCCGGCCCGCTACGCCTCGCTCGAGACCGAGGCCTCCGCGGTGCGCGCCTTCGAGGTGGCGGTGCTGCACGGGCTGGTGCAGACGCCCGAGTACGCGCGCGCCACGTTGGAGGCGTTCCTCTCCGAGCGCGATCCGCAGGAGCTGGACCAGCTCGTGGAGCTGCGCATCCGGCGCCAGGAGGCACTCAACGACCGGGATCCGCTGCTCGCCGTCTTCATCGTGATCGACGAGTCGACGTTGCACCGCGTCGTCGGGTCCCGCGAGCTCATGGTCGAGCAGTTGCAGTACCTACTGGAGCTGTCCGGCCGACGCAACATCGACATCCGCGTGCTTCCCTTCGAGGTGGGCGTGCACCGCGCACTCAACGGCCCGTTCGTGGTGCTCGAGTTCCCCACCGGGGTGGGCGCGGACGTGGTCTACATCGAGGGTCACGCGGGTGATGCCTACCTCGAAACCCCGTCCGATGTGGACCTGTATAAAGGCGTCTTCGCCGACGTCACCCGTCGCGCGCTGAACCCCGACGCATCGCGTGGCCTGATCAGTCGTTGGCTGAGCATTCACGCTTCCCCGAAAGGCTCCCCGCAATGACTGAGTTCCGGGTCAGCAGCTTCTGCAGCTGCGGCGACTGCGTCGAGGTCGGCCGGCTCCCCGGCGGCGGTTTCGCCGTCCGCGACACCAAGGACCGGGCCACGGCCCTCGAGTTCACCGCGGCGGAGTGGGCCGCGTTCGTCGCAGGTGTCAAGAACGGCGAGTTCGACCCGGCCTGACACCCGGCCGGGCAGGCGACCTGGCACAAGGACGATCCACCGATCCGGTACGACCACCACCTGTTGGAGTGGACCGTGCCGGTCCGGCTCGCGCGGTCGCGCGATGGGGCGGCCGTGTGTGGAGCCATCGGTGCAGGTCAGGCGGCTCTCCGAGCGGTGCGTCCGGAGCGGCCCCCGATGGGACCGCCGCGCCGCGCGATGCCACCCTCGCACCTGACCGGGACCGTCATCGGTCGAGTAGGGGGGACGATGCTGCGGTACGTGTCGCGTCGCCTGCTGCAGGTGACCTTCACGTTGCTCGTGCTGTCACTGCTCGCGTTCGGGTGGCGCCACGGCGTCCCCGGCGGATCTGCCACGCAGCTCGACCCCGGCCGGCCGGTGCCCGTGCAGTACGCCCGCTTCGTCGCCGGCCTGCTTCGCGGTGACCTCGGCCGGTCGCTCAGCACCGGACGTCCGGTGGCAGCGGAGATCGGATCGGCGCTGCCGGCCACCGCCGAACTCGTCCTCGCGGCGCTGGTGCTCGCGGCCGGGCTCGGCGTCCCGCTCGGCCACCTGGCCGCCGGGCGCCGCAGCCGCCGGCTCGATCACGTGCTGGCCGGTGCGGCGCTGGTCGTCGTCGCGACGCCCGTGTTCGTGCTCGGCGACCTGCTGCGGCCCGCCCTCGCGGCCCGGCCCTCGTGGCTGCCGGCGGTGGTGCTGCCGGCGGTCGCGCTGGCGGTCGCCCCGCTCGCCCTGATCGCGCGCGCCATCCGAGGTGTGCTGCTCGACCAGCGCTCCGCCGCAGGGTTCGACCGGCACGGCTGCGCCGCAGTGAGCACGTGCATCGCGAACGGCCTGGTGCGCCCGTCCCGTCACCATCTGCTGCGGACGCTGGTCCAACCGCTCTGCGGCGGTACCGGGCTGCCGGCGGGAACGGTGCTGGTCGGTGCCCTGCTCGTCGAGAAGGTGTTCGGGTGGGGCGGCGTCGGCATGCTGGTGGCCGACGCGATCACCGCTCGCGACTACCCGCGCCTCGAGGCCCTGCTCCTGCTCGGTGCCGTCGGTTACGTGCTGCTCGGCCTGCTCGCCGACCTGTCGACCGCACTGCTCGACCGGCGGGTGCGCACGTCGTGACGATGATCTGGGTCGAGCGCCGCCGCGCCCGGATCGACCAGCTGTGCGCCGGACACGGCATCGGCGTCGAGGCGTGGCAGGCGCTGCGCCGCAACCCGGCCGCGATCGCCGGTGCCGCCGTCGTCGCCGTCGTCGCGTTGGTCGCGCTGCTCGCACCGGTCCTCGCTCCCCACGGGTCCGGCGAGCTGATCCCGCAGCTGCAGGCGCAGTTGCGTCCTGACCGGATCCCGGGACCGCAACCGGGCTTCCTGCTGGGCTCCGACCAGCTCGGGCGCGATCTCCTGTCCCGCATGCTGCTGGGTGCGCGGCAGACGCTCGCGGTGGGCACCGGCGCCATGCTGGTGTCGCTCGTGCTCGGCGGTGCACTCGGCGCCGTCGCCGGTGCGTGCGGCGGGCGGAGCAGCACGCTGCTGATGCGCGGTACGGACACCGTGCTGGCGATCCCCGGGCTGTTGATGGCCGTGGCGCTCGCGCTGCTGGCGGCGCGTCCGACGGCCGCCTCGACGATCATCGCGGTCGGGGTCGTCGGCGTGCCGGTGTTCGCCCGGCTGATGTGCGGTGCCGTGGTCGCGCAGCGCGGGAGTGACCACGTCATCGCGGCGACGGTGCGCGGCGTCGCGCCGGTCACCGTGTTCGTGCGGCACCTGCTGCCGGGCGTGCTCGGGCCGGTGCTCGTGCAGGCACCGCTGACGCTGGCGACCGCGGTACTCGACGTGGCCGCGCTGGCGTTCCTCGGCATCGGTGACACCGCGCCCGGCCGGGCCGAGTGGGGTCTGATGCTCGCCCAGGCGCAGCCCTATCTCGACGTCCGGCCGATGCTGGCCGCCGGACCCGCGATCGCGCTCGTCGTGGTCGTGCTCGGGTGCACGCTGCTGGGGGAGTCGCTGCGGTCGGGGCTGCGGCCGCGGGGCCGCGGGTGACGGGCCCACCCCTGCTGCGCGTGCACGACCTCCGTGTCGGGTTCGAGAGCGAGCCTGCAGCGGTGGTGCTGGACGGGTTGTGCCTCGAAGTGGCCGCAGGCCAGGTGGCCGGACTCGTCGGCGAGGCGGGTTCAGGCAAGACCGTGGCGGCGCTGGCGCTGCTGCGGCTGCTGCCGTCGCGGGGCGTGCTGGCCACGGGCAGCGTGGCCTTCGACGGAGTCGTCCTCCACGGCCCCGATCTGCTGGCACCGGGCGGCCCGCAGCGGTCGGGGCGGCGTGGACGTGACATCGCCCTGCTCGCCGGTGATCCGGTGCGAGCGCTGCACCCGATCATCCCGGTCGGGCCGCAGCTCGCCGCGGCACTGCGGCGCCGCCACGGCCTCGATCGGTCGGCGGCGCGGCGGGCAGCGCTGGAGCTGATCGCCAAGGTCGGCGTGGCCGATCCCCGCGCGCTGTTCGACACCTGCCCGCACGTGCTGCCTGCGGGCACCCGTCACCGGGTGGCACTGGCTGCGGCGATGGCCGGGCGGCCGCGGCTGCTGGTCGCCGACGAGCCGACCGCGGGGCTCGACCCGACGGTGGCCGCGCAGATCCTCGCGCTGCTCGGGGAGCTCGTGCGCGAGACGGGTGCGGCGCTGCTGCTGTGCACGTCCGACATCGGGATCGCAGCCGGGACGTGCGAGACGGTGAACGTGCTGTTCGGCGGCCGGATCGTGGAAGGCGCGGGCCGCCATCGCCTGTTCGGGACGCCTCGCCACCCCTACACCCACGGGCTGCTGCGGGCCACACCGCGCCTGGACACCCCGCCCGGTGAGCTGGTCGCGCTGCGCGGTGATCCCGCGGCCAACCGGCGCTGGGACGGTGGCTGCGCCTTCGTGGACCGTTGCGGGCGCGCGGTCGACCCGTGCCGATCCGCCACCCCGGCGGCCGACGTCAGCGGCGGCCGGTTGCTGCGCTGCCACAACCCCGTCCCGGCGAGTGCCGAGTGAACCCGCTGCTCGATGTCCGGCTGCTCGCCGTCCATGCCCCGATCACCGGCGGCGTGCTGCGCGACCGGGTCGTGGACCATCGGCGCGTCGTCGACGGCGTGTCGCTGCAGATCACCCGCGGCGGGGCGTACGGGCTGGTCGGGGAGTCGGGATCCGGCGCGTCGCGGGTCGGCCGGGCCGTCCTGCGGCTGGTGGAGCCCGACGGCGGTCGGGTCCTGATCGACGGGGTCGACGTGGCGCAGCTGCACGGCAAGCGGTTGCGAGCCATGCGCCGCCGGTTCCAGATGGTGTTCCCGGACCCCCGTTCCGGGCTCGATCCGCGCCGGCCGGTGGGGGCGCTGCTGGCAGAGGCCATGCGGGCCCACGACCTCGTCGACGGCGTGGCGGACGAACGCCTCCGCTCCTGCGCATGGGCCGATGCAGTGGGGCTCCCGGTGGCGGCGCTGGATCGCTACCCGCACGAGCTCACCGACCTGCAGTGCCGTCGGGTCGGCATCGCTGCGGCGCTGAGCGTAGAGCCGGAACTGCTGGTGGCCGAGGAGCCGGTCGCGGCGCTCGACGTCTCGGGGCAGGCACAGGTGCTGAACCTGCTGGCGCAGTTGCGCGCCGAGCATGCGCTGACCCTGCTGGTGATCTCGCGCGATCTCGCTGTCGCCGCACAGGTGAGCGACCGGATCGGGGTGCTCTACCGCGGTGGGCTCGTCGAGGAGGGCCCCACGGCGGAGCTGCTGCATCGCCCGCTGCATCCGTACACGCGCGCGTTGCTCGCTGCCGCCGCCGTTGCGGACCCGGACCTGGCCGATCGTCGAGAGCGGATCGTGCTGCGCGCCGATCCGGACGGAGCGGACACGGCGGTGGCCGGCTGCCGGTTCCAACCGCTCTGTCCGTGGAGCCGGCCGGCCCGCTGCGCTGCCGAGCGGCCACCACTGCGCACCCTGGTGGGGACGGGTGCCGAGCACCGGGTGGCGTGCCACCACGCGGAGGAGATCGGTCGCGAATACTGGCGTCAGCCCCGGATCCCGGTGCCGGGTGGACCGTCGATAGCACATTGACGCAGGTCCCGGCCGTGGGTGTCCTTCGTGTCATCTCCGCGTGTTGATCACGCTATGCACTTGCGGTGTGTCAAGCTTCACCCCATGGGCCGGAGCTCCGCGGTGCACCATCACCGTCGGCGTTGCCGGCGCCCCGTCCGCGACCGGCGCGACGGGCCGATCCGTGGGCAGGTGGGGTGAAGCACTGCGAGGCGGCAGGGTGCCTCAGCCGGTGTCCTCGACGTGACGGGGGCCGCTGACATGGTGGAGCGGATCGACCGGGACGGCGCCGAGCTGGCGCGGCTCACGCACGACTCGCTCGTCGGTGCCGTTCCCGCTCCCGGGCGGGTCCGCGTCCTGCTCTTCGAGGTTGGCACCACGGTGATCGAGGTGCAGATCGACGCTGCGCCGTCGCGACGGCTGCTCGGCAGGGTGAAGCCGCCTGCCGATGTGGCGATCGAGATGCACGCAGGCGAGATCGGTACCGACGGCGAGATCACCGCCATAGCCCGGTCCGATGCCGACGGCGCCTTCACGCTCGCGCTCCCGGCCCAGCGCAGCCTCGTCAGCCTGCACTGCCGGCTCCCCGATGGCACCGCGGTCGAGACGGCCCGGGTGCGGTTGTAGGCGCGGTCAGCCGAGCTGCTCGGCGGCGAGTGCCCGCTCCGCGGTGATCTGGGTGATCCGCTCCGCGGCTCGCGTCCGCAGTGCCGTGGAGCTTGCCGTGCTCGCCAGCCGACCCAGCTCCTGGAGCGCGGCGTCCGAGCCGATGGCGGCCAGCACCTCGATACCCGCCGCGGCCCGGGTGTGCCCACCTTTCCCGGTCCAGGTGTTGACCAGGGGAGCCAGGCGCCGCACGGTGTCGTCGTTGCCGATCACCTCGAGTGCGGTGAGCACCCAGGCATCGTCGGCCGCCATCCCGGCGGCGGACCACTGGAGGAACAACGCCCAACCCAGCTCGGCCAGCGCTGCCGGGTCACAGGCTGCGCGGATCTGTTCGGCGCCCGCGTACGGCGATCCGGGCAGGCACAGCGCGAAGGCCGTGATGAGGTGCTCGACCACCTCGACGGGTACCTGGCCCGACCCGTCGCGCAGGGGCAGCCGCGGAAGTTCTGCGGGATCGGCCCATCCGGCGACGGCGGGGACCGTCGCCGGCAGCACGTCGATCGGGTCGGTTGCGAGCATCGCCGCGATGCCGGCTGCTGCCGTGGGCCCGAACTCCGCGGCGATCGCGATCACCGCGTCTGCGCCCCGGTGCGCAGCGACGACCCGCAATGCGGCCTCAGCGCTGCGACGCTCGGCGACGGCCCGTTCCAGCGCCGGGGGTACCAGCGCCCGTGCCGTGTCGGGCCCGTGGCGTGCGAAGTAGCGGGTGGCCGTCGGGCGCAACGCGGGGGTCCGGACCAGCCAGTCGGCCATCAGCAGCGCGATCTCGCGCGTCAGGAACGGGACCAGCCCCGCAGCGGCGGCGCCGGGCTGCTGGTGCGCCGCGGCCTCGAGCACCGGCACGGCATCGAGACCGAGGCGGGCTGCCACCCGCCTCGACACGGCGCCGCCCGGTGCTACTCCCGGTGTCCACCGCACGGCGGGTAGCAGCGGACGGAGCAGTTCGACCGGTGCCGACGCGAGGAGCTCGAACGCGTCGTCGGCCGCCAGTTCGCCCGCGCGCAGCCGGTGCAGCTCCAGCGGCCAGTCGGTCGAATCGGGGTAGTGCCCGCGTTCCAGCAGGGTGTGAGCCCACTCCGCGCGTTCGCCGGCCGCCCACACCTCGACGTGCGGCACGGCGGCGACCAACCCGCGGACGACCAGTGGCCGCTTGCGGTGTGGGCGCGACCATGGCGGGTGGACGAGGACGCGGGGGAGATGCTCCGCGGTGGCGTCGGGCACCGCCGAGCCACCGCGTGCCGCCAGCGCGAGCACCACCGCACGAGACCGGAGCGGCAGGCCCGGAACGACCGCGCGCATGGCTTCCGGTTGCCGGTACAGCACCGATCGCAGCACGGGGGTGAGGCGCTCGTGCCCCCGGGCATCGTTGGCGATCGCCTCCGCCAGCAGCCGCACCGCGCGCTCGGGATGGTGCTGCGTGGCCGCGCGCAGCGCTGCGGGTGCCCATGGTGAGCCGGCGAGTTCGATCACCGCCCGGAAGGCGTCGTCGGTGGGTAGGCCGACCAGCAGGCCGAGCAGGCCGCCGGCGCAGTCGGTGGACAGTGTGGACAGCCACGGCCGCAGTCGTGGCGCGATGTCGGGACCGGCGCCGTCGAGCAGGCTGGCCAGCATGCCCGGCCGGCCGGAGGGGAACCAGCCGGGGATCACGGAGTGGAGCCGGTCGAACTGGGCGACGGTGCTGACCGACATCAGCAGCAGCGCCACGAGTGGGTCCTCGGCGCCCGGCCCGTGCGCCGCTGCCTCGCCGCAGGCGCTCTCCACCCACTCCTGCTCGGTCGGGACGAGGAACGCGGCGACGGCGCGTTGCGCGTAGCTGTGGCGGGTGGCGCCGAGGCCGCGGACCGCCGCCTCGTAGTGCTCCTCGGCAGCCACCGCGAGCACGTGCCGGACCCGCCTGAGGAACAGGCGACCCGGCCAGTCGGTCGTGAGTGGCTGATCCGACGGCGCGCGTTGGGGCGCGAACGGTGTGGAGCCGGCCGCCGTGGTGATCCCGGCCAGCTCCGCGGTGGCTGCTGCAGCGAACGCGACTCCGTGATCGGCCATCCACGCATCGGCGGTGGCCGCGAGCTCCGGTTCGCCGTTCTGCCAGGCGGCCAGGCAGACGATGTGGTGCACCACCGCGGCTCCGAGCGGCGAGGGCACCCCGTCGAGATGGGCCTGTGCGGCCGCGACGAGCGCGGCGTCGGCGTCGTCGCCCGCGAGCGCGGTGCCGATGAGCCCCCGCATGCGCTCCACGCTGGTGTGCAGGGTTGATGCCGCCCACCGGATCGGTGGCCGGGCCGGCTCCGGGTTCCGATCCCGCCGCGGCACGGCGCCGGCCCGCGAGAAGGGCGGCAGGGGCAACGGCTCCGGTGTGTGGATGCCTGGTGGGCGGGGCGGAAGCGGAGCCCGGGATGCGCGGACGTACCCCTTCCGTTCCTTGGCGCGTGCCGCCTTCTCGACGAACGCGACGGCGGTCGGTTCGTCGTCGAACGTCTTCACGGTCTGCTGGCTCCGGCCACCGATGGGCCCCCAGTCGATGACGACCTCGGCGCCACGGACCTCGACGCCATGGACCTCGGCCGTCCAGAACTTGGCCGAGCCACCCGAGACGAACTCCAGATGCACCACTGCCATCGCGACCCCCCGATCGTGTGGTCGGAACCTACCGACCCCGTCCGACGGTCTCGACACATCGGTCGCCGGGAACGCCACTGTGAGACCGTGGCGCACGCCAACTCCGAGGAGGACGAGTGGACGAGCAGGTGCTGGTCGCGACGCGGCGGTCGTTGCACGGCGTGGCCGAGCTGGTGATCGCCGGCCCGCAGTACCGGACGGAAGGCACGATCCGGCTGGCGGTCACCCCGGGGGGTTTCGGCGGTGTGAAGTCCTCGCTGCGGGTGTCGGGGACCGACCTGGTGCGAGATGGCGGGCAGGTCCCGCTGGCCGGCACCTACCGCCAGCTCGGCGCGGCCGCCGGCGTCGACGTCGGAGTGCCGGAGGGCCTCTACAGCGACACGTCCGGCGTCGATCCCGACGAGACGATCGCCGTCGACGCGGAGGCGGCCGGTGTGCTCGCCGCCTGGTTCGCCAACGGTGACACGGCGCTGCGCGCGCTGGCGCCCGGCGTCGAGCCGGTGATCTGGCCGGAGCACTTCGACCTCGCCGTCACGCTCGACGAGGTCAACTACGGCGTGTCGCCCGGCGACGCGGGCCACCCGCTCCCGTACGCCTACGTGGGGCCGTGGACGCCGCGGGAGGGCGAGTTCTGGAACGCCTCGTTCGGCGCGCTGCGGGAGAGCGCCGAACTCCCCGACGCCGCGGCCGTGGAGGCGTTCTTCGCGGAGGGCCGCCGCCTCGCCTGACCGTCGAGAACGACGTTGCCATGATCAACAGGGCTGGATGATCATGGCAACGTCGTTCTCGACGGCGAGAGCGGGCAGGGGTGGCGTCAGCGCATCGCGCGGTTGATCGCCGACACGACGGCCTTAAGGCTCGCGCTCACGATCGAGCTGTCGACGCCGACGCCCCAGTACACGGTGTCCTCGATGGAGCACTCGACGTACGCGGCGGCGCGGGCGTCGTCGCCGGCCGACATGGCGTGCTCCTGGTAGTCGAGCACCCGCACGTCGAAGCCGATGCCCGCGAGCGCGTCGACGAACGCCGCGAGCGGTCCGTTGCCGCTGCCGCTGATCTCGTGCAGGTCGTTCTCGACGCGGACGGTGGCCACGATCTCGTCGCGTCCCTCGCCGTCGCTGGTGAGGCGGTGGCGGATCAGCTTCAGCGGCGTGACACGGTCCAGGTACTCGATCTGGAAGGCGTCGATCATCTCCTTGGGGGAGACCTCGCCGCCCTCGGTGTCGGTGACGTTCTGGATGACGCGGGCGAACTCCATCTGCAGCCGCCGCGGCAGGTCCAGCTGGTGCTCGGCCTTCATGATGTAGGCGACGCCGCCCTTGCCGGACTGCGAGTTGACCCGGATCACGGCCTCGTAGCTGCGCCCGATGTCCTTGGGGTCGACGGGCAGGTAGGGCACCTCCCAGCGGTAGTCGGCCACCGGGACGCCGGCCTCGGCCGCGCCAGCAGCCATCGCGTCGAAGCCCTTGTTGATGGCGTCCTGGTGGCTGCCGGAGAACGCCGTGTAGACGAGGTCGCCGCCCCACGGGTGGCGCTCCGCGACGGGCAGCTGGTTGCAGTACTCGACGGTGCGACGGATCTCGTCGATGTCGGAGAAGTCGATCTGGGGGTCGATGCCCTGGGTGAACAGGTTCATCCCCAGCGTCACCAGGTCGACGTTGCCGGTGCGCTCGCCGTTGCCGAACAGGCAGCCCTCGATGCGGTCGGCGCCTGCCTGGTAGCCCAGCTCCGCTGCCGCGACACCGGTGCCGCGGTCGTTGTGCGGGTGCAGGCTCAGCACGATGCCCTCGCGGCGGGCGAGGTTGCGGTGCATCCACTCGATGGAGTCGGCGTAGACGTTGGGGGTGGCCATCTCCACCGTCGCCGGCAGGTTCACGACCATCGGTGACTCGGGTGTCGGCTGCCAGATCTCGCTCACGGCGTTGCACACGTCAACGGCGTACTGGAGTTCGGTGCCGGTGTAGGACTCCGGCGAGTACTCGAAGCGCCAGTCGGTGGCCGGGTACTTCTCGGCGAACCGGGCCACCTCCTCCGCGCCGTCGGTGGCGATCTTCGCGATGCCGGCGCGGTCGGAGCGGAACACGACCCGTCGCTGCAGGATCGACGTGGAGTTGTACAGGTGGACGATCGCGCGGGGCGCACCCTCGCAGGCCTCGTAGGTGCGCTCGATCAGCTCGGAACGGGCCTGCGTCAGCACCTGGATGGTGACGTCCTCCGGGATCAGGTCCTGCTCGATGATCTCGCGGACGAAGTCGAAGTCGGTCTGGCTCGCGGCCGGGAAGCCGACCTCGATCTCCTTGTAGCCCATGCGCACCAGCAGGTCGAACATGCGGCGCTTGCGGGCGGGGCTCATGGGGTCGATCAGGGCCTGGTTGCCGTCACGCAGGTCGACGGCACACCACAGCGGCGCCTTCGTGATCCGCTTGTCGGGCCAGGTGCGGTCGGGCAGCGCTACGGGCTCCACCATCTCGTGGAACGGGCGGTAACGGTGCACCGGCAGGTGCGAGGTGCGCTGCGGGTTCCAGGGCGCCTGGTTGTCGGGAACGGGGCCCGACGGGGTGCGCAGCCTGCTGGCGGCGGCGTTGATGAAGGCGTCAGGAGACGTGGTCACGGGAGGTGCTCCAAAGGGGGTCGACCATCAAGGACGACCGGCGCGTGCCGAAACCCGCGACGAGGGGCCGGTCGGTCAGACCCCGCCGCGGCGGCGAAGGAGCAGGCGCACCACGTGGAAGACACTAGCCCGACACCCGGGGGGCTCTGCAACCCCGGTCCGTCCGGACGCCACCCGATCGGGTGAAAGCTTCCGATGGGCCCGACCTGTCCGACATGCCACTATGGCGGCCTGCGAGCTCGGGGAGGAACTGTCGTGGCGATGGGAACAACAGCCCGCCGGGGCGCGAACGTGGTGGCGAGCGTCCTGCGGATCGTCGGCACCGTGATCGTCGCGATCCTGGTCGTGTACATCGTGCTCGTGCTGCTGGACGCGAATCCGGCCAACACGTTCGCGATGTGGATCCGTGATCTCGCCGAGTACTTCAACCTCGGACTGGCCAACCTGTTCGTGCCGGCGAACCCGAAGATCGGCGTCACGCTGAACTACGGCGTGGCGGCCATCATCTGGTACGCGATCACGGTGGTGGCCGTCCGGCTGGTCCGGCGCATCGGCTGAGTCCGGCTGGTCCGGCGCATCGGCTGAGTCCGGCTGGTCCGGCGCATCGGCTGACACGGCAAACACGACGAAGGGCCCCGCACACTGCGGGGCCCTTCGTCGCTGTTCGGGTGTCACATGTGCTCGGCGCCTGCCTTGATCGCCTCGCGGATGCGGGAGTAGGTGCCGCAGCGGCAGATGTTGCGGATCTCGTCGAGGTCGTCGTCGGTGATCTCGCGACCGTCACCCTTGACCTCGTTGACGAGCGCAGCGGCCGCCATGATCTGGCCGGGCTGGCAGTAGCCGCACTGCGCCACGTCGAACTCGAGCCAGGCCTCCTGCATCGGGTGCAGGCCCTTGCCGGGGACGGTGTCGGCGAGGCCCTCGATGGTGGTGATCTCGTCGTCGGGCCCGATCTTCGAGACCGGCACGGAGCACGGGTTGAACTTCTGCCCGTTGAGGTGGCTCGTGCACGACTTGCAGACCTGCAGGCCGCAGCCGTACTTCGGGCCGTGGATGCCGAGCAGGTCGCGCAGCACCCAGAGCAGGCGCACGTCGTCGTCGCACTCGACCGAGACGCGCTTGCCGTTGACGGTGAAGGTGTGTGTGGACACGGGGGGCTCCTAGAGCGGGTTCTCGAGGCCGTCGGTCGGCGACTGCGGGGACGAGGGCTGGAGCGGGTAGGGCTCGAAGCTCAACGTGCCGTGGTTGATCGGGAAGTAGGTGGGGATCTTCCCGAGGAAGGCGCCGTAGGCGCAGGCCACAGCGGCGAAGGAGGGCGCGGTGGCGAGCTCGCCCGCCCCGCCGGGCTCCCCGTTGGTTGGCGGCATGACGACGACCTTCATCTCCAGCGGCGTGTTCCACTGCCGGGTGTAGAAGTAGTTGTCCCAGCTGCCCTCGAGCGGGATGCCGTCCTTCATGTGCAGGCTCGACGTGAGCGCCAGCGCGATGCCGTCGTTCATGGCACCGATCATCTGGGCCTCGAGCCCGCGCGGGTTGAGCGCGAGGCCGGCGTCGACGACGATCGTGGCCCGCGTGACGCGGGGGCCGGTCACGGCGTCCTTGATCTGGCGGTTCACCGTCTCGGGGCGGCAGTCCAGCTCGACGATGATCGCGCAGGCCGATCGGTACTCGTTGTGCACGCCGATGCCCTGCGTGACACCGCTGGGCAGCGACCGGCCCCACTCGCCGACCTCGGCGGCCTTGTCCAGGACCTTGCGGATGCGGTCGTCCTTGAGGAACTCCCGCCGGAACGCGAGCCGGTCCTTGCCGAACCGCTTGGCGAGCTCGTCGACGACCAGCTCGCGGGCCGCCACGACGTTGGGCGAGTAGATGTTGCGCATGCTGCCGGTGTTGAAGCCGAGGTCGACCTCGTTGAGCAGCTGCGTGGTGGCGCCGAAGTTGTACGGCGAGGCCTGGCTGAGCGTGAAGATCGACTCGGCGAAGGTCAGGTTGCCGGCGATCGGCGCCTTGGCCGCGGTGGCGGTGATGATCTCGCCGAGGCCGTGGGTGAAGTCCGTGCGGACGCTGGTGTGGCGCTGCTCGTAGCTGACGACGTTGCCGATCGCGTACGTCGCGCGCACCCGCGAGACCGACATGGGGTGCGTGCGGCCCTGGCGGAAGTCGTCGGTGCGCGTCCAGCTGAGCTTGACCGGCTTGCCCATCTTCTGCGACGCCTCGGCCGCCTCCATCGCCACGTCGTAGAACAGGTGGCGGCCGAACGAGCCGCCGCCCTGCGTGACGTGCACCTTCAGCGCGGTCGGGAGCATGCCGAGCTTGAGGGCGATCTCCTCCTGGGCGATGATCGGGATCTTGAGGCTCGACCAGATCTCGCCGCTGCCGCCGCGGATGTCGGCGATCGCGCAGTCGGGTTCCAGCGGCGCGTTGCTCGCGAACGCGAACGTGATCTCGGCGTCCACCGACTTGGTCAGGATGTTCGGCACGACCAGCGGCAGGGCCGCGGCCTTGAGCTTCTTCTCGACCGACGCGTCGGACTCGCCGTCGACGGTGCCGCCGGTCCAGGTCACCCGGATCGTGCGGATCGCGTCGATGCACTGACCGAACGTCTCGGCGCGGATGGCGACGCCGTAGGTGATCTTCGCGACGTCGGTGACGCCGGGCAGGGCGAGCACCTCGGCGAGGTTCTCGATCGACTTCGGCTTGCCGTTGATCGTCGGCGGGCGGGCGACCATCGTCGGCATCGCGCCCGGGACGACGTCGAGGTCCATCGCGAACTTCTTCTGGCCGGTGACGATGTCGTGCGCGTCGATGCGGCTCTGCGGGGTGCCGAGCATCGTGAACTTCGAGGCCGGCTTGAGCAGTACCGACGTCGAGGTCAGCGTGGAGACGGCGGCGGGCACCGCGAGCGAGGCGTAGCTCGCCGTGAGCCCGCTGGCGGACTTGACCGCGCCGGCGACCGTGCTGAGCTGCTCGACCGGGAGGTTCCAGAGCTTTCCTGCGGTCAGCATCAGCTGCAGCCGGGCGATGGCCGCCGCGGTGCGGACGGGGATGTAGAGGCTGCGGATCGAGTTCGAACCACCGGTGAGCTGGTTGTAGACCAGTTCGGGGCGGGCGTCCGCGAGCGTGACGTCGACCATGTCGAGCGGCAGGTCCAGCTCCTCCGCGATCATCATCGCGATGGTGGTGGTCATGCCCTGGCCGACCTCGGCGCGCGGCACGGCGAACGACGCGGTGCCGTCGGCGTTGATCTGGATCGCGATGAGGTGCGACGTCGGTGCCGCGGCGAGGTTCTGCAGGTCGCCGAGATCGAAGGCGTCGGGTACCTGCGGGATCGACGGGATCGCGGCCGACGCGGTGCCCTGGTCGATCGCCGCCCACGTGCCGCCTGCGGCGACGAGGAGTGTCGGGGCGGCGATCATGTACCCCAGGAAGCGACGCCGACCGGGGTCGGTCGGGGCCCCTTTCGGCCGTGGGGACGCTCGGTGGAGAGCGGGCATCGACAGTTCCTCTCGTCGTGCCAGATCGGACGACGTGCGATGGCGTCCGCGGCGGTTGATCCGACAACGACGCCCCTGACCTGCGGATGCGCAGCGTTACTCGGCTGTCCGGGCGTACGGGTGCTGGGCCGGATGTAGGACATCTCCGATTCTGCGGAGAAGTTGAATGATCGGATCCGTGCCTGCGGCAGCGACCGGGTGGTCGTGACGTTCTACGCCTTGTCGTCGTAGAACCCTCCCAGCGGCGAACTTCACCCGTTCGGTTGAAGATCGACACGCAGCCGAGCGGGCTTCGCCTGTGGGCTGGGTCATTCGGACCTGCACGAGGGCCGGGCGCCGGTAGGGTGATCCCCTGACCAGCGCCCGCGCGGAGCGCCGCGTGCTCCGGCTGCGGCGCCGCCCGGGCGGTGAGCCAGAGCGGCACCGCGCCCCGTGCGCCGTGCCAGTACAGGAGGTCGGCGGTGGCCCTCGTCGTGCAGAAGTACGGCGGTTCCTCGGTCCAGGATGCGGATCGCATCAAGAAGGTCGCCGAGCGGATCGTCCGGACGCACAAAGAGGGGCACGACGTCGTCGTGGTGGTGTCGGCCATGGGCGACACCACCGACGACCTGCTCGACCTCGCCGAACAGGTCTCCGCCAACGAGTTCGGACAGGCGCCGCCGCCCCGCGAGATGGACATGCTCCTCACCGCGGGCGAGCGGATCTCCAACGCGCTCGTCGCGATGGCCATCCACTCGCTGGGAGCGCAGGCGCGCTCGTTCACCGGGTCGCAGGCCGGGATGATCACCACGTCCAAGCACGGGGACGCGCGCATCCTCCAGGTCAACCCGCAGCGCCTCCAGGAGGCCATCAGCGAGGGCTCGATCGTGCTGGTCGCCGGCTTCCAGGGAGTCAGCCAGGATTCCAAGGACGTCACCACGCTCGGGCGCGGCGGCTCCGACACCACGGCGGTGGCACTGGCCGCGGCCCTGCACGCCGACGTCTGCGAGATCTACACCGACGTCGACGGCATCTTCACCGCCGACCCGCGCATCGTCCCCGACGCCCAGCGCGTCGACCAGATCACCTATGAGGAGATGCTGGAGATGGCGGCGTGCGGCGCGAAGGTGCTGCACCTGCGCGCGGTGGAGTACGCGCGCCGCTACAACGTCCCGCTGCGGGTGCGCAGCTCGTACAACGACAAGCCGGGCTCGCTCGTCACCGGCTCTATCGAGGAGATTCCCGTGGAGAACGCGATCATCACCGGGGTCGCGCACGACCGGTCCGAGGCCAAGATCACCGTGACCGACGTGCCGGACACCCCCGGCATGGCCGCCCGCATCTTCCGCACCATCGCCGACTCCGACATCAACATCGACATGGTGCTGCAGAACATCTCCCGCACGTCCGACCGGCGCACCGACATCACGTTCACGCTGCCGCGTGTCGACGGGCCGCGTGCGGTGGCCGCGCTCGGCGCGGCGCAGGCCGAGATCGGTTTCGCCGCGGTGCTGCACGACGAGGAGGTCGGGAAGGTCTCGCTCGTCGGAGCCGGCATGCGCAACCACCCCGGCGTCACGGCCACGTTCTGCGAGGCGCTCTCCACGGCCGGCATCAACATCGAGACGATGAACACCTCCGAGATCCGGATCTCCGTGATCTGCCGGGTCGACCAGCTCGACGACGCCGTGCGGGCGCTGCACCAGGCGTTCGACCTCGGGGGCGACGAGCAGGCCGTCGTCCACGCCGGTAGCGGGCGATGAGCCCGGTGGGGTCGAGCCCCGAAGCGCTGACACCGGGCGGGCCCGTCGTCGCGATCGTCGGGGCCACCGGTGCCGTCGGCACCACGATGATCGAGATCATCAACGGCCGGGAGTCGGTGCCGTGGTCGGAGATCCGGTTGATCGCCTCGGCCCGCTCGGCAGGCAAGGTGCTGCGCGTGCGCGGCGCGGACGTCACGGTCCGAGCGCTCGTGCCCGAGGTCTTCGACGGCGTCGACATCGCGATGTTCGACGTACCCGACGAGGTGAGTGCCGAGTGGGCACCGATCGCCGCGGCGCGCGGCGCGGTGGCCGTCGACAACTCCGGTGCCTTCCGGATGGACCCCGACGTGCCGCTCGTGGTGCCCGAGGTCAATGCCGAGCAGGCGGCCGTGCGCCCCAAGGGGATCATCGCCAACCCCAACTGCACCACGCTGTCGATGATGGCGGCGATGGGTGCGCTGCACCGCGAGTTCGAGCTCCGAGCGCTGGTCGTGGCCTCCTACCAGGCAGCGTCGGGTGCCGGGCAGGTCGGGATCGACCGGCTCCAGGCCGAGCTCGCGGCTGTTGCCGGCAAGGGTGTCGGCGAGCGCGGCGGCGACATCGCGGAGGTGCTGGCCGCCGCGGGGCTGGACGCGGCCACGTCGCCGTTCCCGGCGCCGCTGGCGCTCAACGTCGTGCCGTGGGCGGGGTCGGTCAAGGACGACGGCTGGAGCTCCGAGGAGCTCAAGGTCCGCAACGAGTCCCGCAAGATCCTCGGCATCCCGGAGCTGAAGGTGTCGGCCACCTGCGTTCGGGTGCCGGTCGTCACCACCCACTCGCTCGTCGTCCACGCCACGTTCGCGCACGAGGTGTCGGTGGAGGCGGCGCGCAAGGTGCTCGCCGCGCAGCCGTCGATCGTGTTGCGCGACGACCCGGCAGCGGGCGAGTGGCCGACCCCGGCCGACACCGTCGGTGGCGACCCGACCTGGGTCGGGCGCATCCGCCAGGCCCTGGACTTCCCCAACACGCTCGAGCTGTTCGTCTGCGGCGACAACCTGCGCAAGGGTGCCGCGCTCAACACCTACGAGATCGCCGAGACGGTCGCAGCGTCGCGGTAGCACCCCACAGAGATTTTTCGGCCGGGCCCCAACCGATCGCCGGTGCCCGTGGTCATCCCCTTCGAGGAAGCAGTCACCACCCAGGGGAGAAGCCATGATCGCCGTCCGCTCGCTCGTCGCCCGCGCCGCCGTCGCTTCGGTGCTCGCCGGCTCCGCACTCGTTCTCGGTGCCGGCCCGGCCGGTGCCACCACGATCGTCCCCACCACCACGGTCGCCGCCACCACCACGGCCAACCACTGGGGCGCGATCGCGATCTCGGTGCGCACCGGCCGTACCGGTTACGGCAACGACTACTCCACCGCCGCCGCCGCGTCGAAGGCCGCCGTCAGCAAGTGCGGCGCGTCGGACTGCCAGGAGGTGGTCCGGGTCGCCAACGGTTGCGCGGCGGTGGCGCAGGCCCCGAACCGGGCGTGGGGCTGGGCGTACGCGGCGTCGAAGGCGGCCGCGCAGAACAAGGCGATCTCCGCGACCCCCGGCAAGGGGGCCCGGATCATCACCTGGATCTGCACGACCGGTCACCAGTGATCATGAGTCCGGCTGATCATGAGTCTGGCGTGGATCCGCGCAGCGCGCCGAAGGCCTCGTCCGCATCGGCGGCGACGGCGGTCAGCGCCGCGTCCGGATCCTCGGTTCCCGCTTCGAGCCGGCGGACGAGCTCTTCGGTCAGCACCTTCTGCACGGCTCCGTACTGTGCCGCGAGCAACCGGCTGCGCCAGCCGGGCGGGCCGCCCGCGATCGCCTCGGCGAGGTGGCGCTCCATCTCCTCCGCGTAGCGGGAGCGGCGGGCACGCAGCGCCGGGCTGGCCTCGAGCGTGCGGGTGAACCGGACGATCCCGGCCAGGTAGGTGGCCGGGCGCAGCTCCTCGAGCGCGGCCCGGTAGTGGGCGGCCAGTACCGCGGGCAGGGCCGCTCCGGCTCCTGCGGCCCGCACGGCCCGGGCGGGCCCCTCGATCCAGTCGACGTCGTCGAAGAACAGGTCTTCCTTCGCGGGGAAGTGGTTGAAGACCGTCTGCACGGCGACGTCGGCTGCCGCGGCGACGTCGGCGACGGTCACCGCGTCGAACCCGCGCTCGAGGAACAGGTGCGTCGCGATGTCGGAGATCGCCTTGCGGGTCTGCTGCTTCTTGCGCTCCCGACGGCCCGGCTCGCTGCTGCTCATGGGATCAACCTACCGCCCGTTCATGGATGTAGTCTAATCTTGTAGTCACTACATAAATGAGAGGTTCTCCCATGATGGTTCTGGTTACAGGTGGTCGCGGCACGGTGGCGGCGGCGGTCGTGCGCGGTCTGGTCGACGCGGGCGTGCCGGTCCGCGTCGGCGGCCGCGAGCCGGGTGAGCTCACGGCTCCCGAGGGAGTCGACGTGGTGCTCGCCGACCTCACCCGCCCCGAGACGCTCCCGGCCGCGCTCGAGGGTGTCGACCGCGTGTTCCTCTACGCCGAACCCGCGGGCATCAGCGGGTTCGTCGAGGCGGCCACGGCGGCCGGCGTCCAACAGGTGGTGCTGCTGTCGTCGATCGCGGTCCACGGCGAGGGGGCGATCGCGCAGCGTCATCTCCTCGTGGAGCAGGCGTTGTCCGCAGCGACCTTCGGCTCCACGTTCCTGCGCCCCGGCGGGTTCGCCGGCAACGCGCTGAAGTCCTGGCTGGGCCCGATCAGTGCCGGAGACACCGTCCGGCTCGCGATCCCCGGCTCGACCGACGCCCCGATCGACGAGCGCGACATCGCCGCCGTCGCCGTCGCGATCCTGCTGGCCGGGCCGGGTGGCGGCTACGACGGCGTCGCGCTGGACCTCACCGGTCCCGCGTCGATGACCCGTCGGGAGATGGTCGAGACCCTCGCCGCCGAGCTCGGAAGGGAGGCCCGGATCGTCGGGCTCGACGCCGAGGAGGCCCGCGCGGACATGGCCGCGATGTGGCCCGCGCCGCTCGTCGAGTCGTTCCTGTCCTTCTGGTGCGCGACCGACGGCGTGCCGACCCCGGTGAGCGATGCCGTGGAGCGGGTCACCGGACGTGCGGCCCGGACGTTCGCCGTGTGGGCCCGCGAGGTGGCGGCGACCGCTACGCCGGTAGCCGCATCCTGGTGAGGATGGCCCGGTGATCGCTGCCCGGCAGGTCGTGCACCGAGAACGTCGCGGCAGCGATGCCACCGGTGGCGGTCACATGATCGATCTGCGGCCCCACCGCGCTCAGCGCGGGGTTCGGCCCCCAGGTGGGTTCGAGACCGGCACCGCGCTGGTCTGCGGCATCGGTGCAGCCCGCCATCCCGGCGCGCAGCGCCGAGTGATCCAGGGTGGCGTTGAAGTCGCCTGCGACGATCGCGGGCGTCGGCCCGGCGCACCACCGGGCCAGCAGCCCGAGGTCACTGCGCCACTGCGGGATGAGCCACGGCACCGGGGCGGCAGCGTGGAACGCCACGAACCGCAGCGATCCGAGCGCGCCGCCCGTCACCTCCAGGTGGGGAAAGCGGGTGGTGTCGTAGCCCTCCCGCACGGTGAGGTCGCCCAGCCCGGCTGCCATGAGGACCGTCACGCCCGAGACGTCGGGCTGGCCCGGCGGCACCGCGGACCGGATCCGGTAGCCGAGCCGCTCGACCAGTGGTGCGAGGCGGGCGCGGTAGCGCTCGCCTGCCTCCGGGAGCGAGACGAGGTCCGGGTGCTCGGCGCCGATCAGTCCGGCGAGCGCGGCGACGTCGGCCCCGCCTTCCTTCACGTTGAACGACAGGACGGTGAGCGGCGAGCCGGTGGTGGGCACCGGGTCGGCCAGCGTGCGGGGCAAGATCATCGCGGCGCCGGCGAGCACCACGGCGAGCGCGCCCGCGGCGAAGGGCCAGGCCCGGCGCCGGAAGCAGGTGATGCCGATCAGCAGGAGCGCCCACCCGGCGAGCGCGACCAGCACCACCGGGCGGTAGGCCACCAGCTGGGCGAACGGTGAGTGCTGGTCGAGGCCGAACAGCAGGTCCGGCACGCCACCGGCGGCCGCGGCTGCGGTCAGCAGCGCCGCGGACACGAAGCGCAACGCCCGTCGCGGCCGCCGGGGTGGCGAAGCGGGCGGTGGGTCGGTGCGGGGCACGGTCGCGGTCATCTCCGTCCACTGTGCCCGAGCCGGCGCGCCCGGTGGGTGAAGATCCTGTGGAGACCCGTCCATCGCCGCGCGAAGGCGGCCGGCCAGCGGAGACCAACTGGGACGCGCACCCCACGGCCCGCCCTGTCCCCGTTGCAGGAAGGTGGCGTGGCCTTCCCGCAAGAATCCTGCGGCAAGGTGGCCTTCCTGCAACACGAGAGCCTGGCGCGCGGGGCCGGTGATCAACGCCTACAGGTTCCGGTTGGATCATGAGCCAGTGCGCGCTCGGCCACCGGCACGAAGATCAACGCCCAGTGGGTCATGGTCAACACCGAACCAGTGGGCGTTGATCATCGAACCGCACCCGACGGCCCGCGCCGGGCCCTCTGGTGCTCGGCGGGAGGGCGCGACCCTCTGCTGTTGATCTGCCGGCCCGGCGAGGGCGCAGAGGAGCGCTACGTCGGGATCCGCACCGTCGACAGGATGGCCCGGTGGTCGCTTCCGGGCAGCGGCAGCACGTCGAAGGTGGCGGCCTCGATGCCGGGCGTCTCGAAGATGTGGTCGATCTGTGGTCCGATGTCGCGCATCCACTGCACCGGGCCCCAGGTCGGGATCAGGCCGTCACCGCGCTGGTCGGCCGCGTCGGAGCAGCCTTGGATGCCGGCGCGCAGTGGCGAGTGGTCCAGCGTGGCGTTGAAGTCGCCTGCGATCACCGCGGGCGTCGGCCCGGAGCACCACTGCGACAGCAGGCCGAGGTCGTGCTTCCACTCGCCGACCTCCCCGACGGTGGGCGCCACCGAGTGGAACGCGACGAACCGCAGCGCGCCGAGCGTGCCGCCCGTGACCTCGATGTAGGGGAACGCGGAGGTCTCGCTGCCGATCCGGTGCTCAACGGCGCCCAGCCGATCCGACACGAGGACGGTGACACCGCCGACGTCGGGGTGCCCGCGACCGGTGGAGGTGATCACCTCGTAGCCCAGCGGCTCCGCGAGCGGAGTGATCTTCTGTCGGAACCGGTCGCCTGCCTCCTCGAGCGAGACGATGTCGGGCTGCTGGTCGCGGACCGCTGCGGCGATCGCGGTGACGTCGGCCCGCCCCTCGTAGACGTTGAACGCCAGCACCTTCAGCGGCATCCCGGTGGTCGGGACCGGATCCGCGACGAACCGGGGCACGACGAGCACGGTGCCGATGACGAGCATGGCCACGGCGCCTGCCATGAACGGCCAGGCGGCCCGCTTGAAGCGCGTGAGGACGCCGAGCAGCACGCACAGCACCAGCAGCAGGGCGAGCAGTTGCCAGCGGAAGGCGATGAGCTGCGCCCACGGGCTGCGCCGATCCAGCCCGAACAGCCGATCGGGCAGCACGGTGAGCGCGATGAGCCCGGTGAACACCGCTGCTGCGAGGAAGCGCAGCACCGGACGTCGCCGTCCGGCGCCGGGCACAGGCTGGGGTGCGGCCGCATCGTCGAGCCGGCCGGGCGGGGCAGTCATCGCCCGCGAGTCTGCCTCAGATTCGTTGAGAGGCGGCTGAGGAGGTGGCGACCGTCGCACGGGCGGACCGGTTGCCGCGCCGAGCGAGCAGCGCGGCCGCCGCCGCTGCGACGACCCCTGCCGAGCCCACCGCGACGACGGCGGTGGACGGTGATGCGATGTCGATCAGCAACCCGGTGATCGGCGTTGCGATCGCGGCACCGATCGTGATCGCCGAGCCGTGCAACCCGGTCACGACACCGCGGGCGTGCTCCGGCGCCAGCGCGCTGACCGTCTCCGAGCTGGCGGCCAGCGACGGGGCGGTGAGCAACCCGGCCGGGATCAGCAGCAGGACGTAGGACCACCACGGGCCGGCGAGCCCGATCGGCAGCGTCGCGAGCCCGAGGCAGGCGACGAGCACGAAGAGCCCGGCCGAGCGTCGCGCGGCGCCGTAGAGGAATCCGCCGGTGACCGAAGCGACGCACCACAGCGCGTTGACGAGCGCGATGGATGACGCCTGACCGCTCGACTGCAGCCCGGCGATCATCGACAGCTCGGTGCCGTAGACCAGTGCGACGGCCACGGTCGTGGCCAGCAGGGCCGCGGTCAGGCGCGTGGTGAACCACTCCCGGGCCCGCGACGGCGCCGGCAGAGGTGCGGACCGGTCCACGGGAGCCCGGGTGGGCGGGTCGAGTGCCCAGAGCGCGACGCCCGCGGCGACCCATCCCGCGCCGACCAGCCACATCGCGATGCTCGAGGACACCTGCAGGGCCAGCAGCGCGCCGAGTGCGGGACCGATGATGTAGGACAGGTCCACGGACATGGAGTCGATGGCGAAGGCCGGACGGCGCCGGTGCAGCGGCACCATCACGGCCAGCGACTGGCGCACCACCGAGTAGACGGGCAGTCCGAGCAGGCCGCCCAGCACGGCTCCCACCAGCAGTGCCGGGTAGGGCAGCCACGGCGCGACCGTCCAGAACACGGCCTCCGCGGCGGTGGTGGCCACCACCATCGTGCGCAGGCCGCGCCGGTCGACGAACCGGCCGAGCAGCGGAGCGCCGATCGCCATGCCGATGGTGGACGCGGCGCCGACCAGCCCGGCCGCGCCGTAGCCGAGCCCGAGCGTGAGGACCACGTGCAGCGTCAGCGTGATGGCGGCCGCGGACGCCGGGATGCGTGCGACGAACGAGACGCCGATCAGCGTGGCCACCCCGCGCAGCCCGAAGACGGCGCGGTACGCCGCGATCCCCGAAGCGTCCCGTTCCGTCACGGTCGTCATCTTCACCCGCGGCCCCGATCGGACACGACCGGGTTAGCCCTAAACTTGACTCAATCCAGAAAGACTGAAAGCTTGAGTGCCCGGGCATACCCGACGCAGCACCCCTCACCACGTCAGTTCCCAGCATCGATTCCCCAGCGCCATGGAGGACACACCGTGACCGAACGGCGACACACCACCAACGACGCCGGTGCGGCGGTCGCGAGCGACGAGAACTCGCTCACCGTCGGCGCCAACGGCCCGATCCTGCTCCAGGACCACTACCTGATCGAGCAGATGGCGACGTTCAACCGCGAGCGCATCCCGGAGCGGCAGCCCCACGCCAAGGGCGGCGGCGCGTTCGGCGAGTTCGAGACCACGGAGGACGTCAGCGCCTACACCCGTGCCGCGCTCTACCAGCCCGGCGCGAAGGTCAAGACGCTGATCCGGTTCTCCACCGTGGCGGGCGAGCGCGGCAGCCCCGACACGTGGCGCGACCCGCGCGGGTTCGCGCTCAAGCACTACACGTCCGAGGGCAACTACGACATGGTCGGCAACAACGTGCCGATCTTCTTCATCCGCGACCCGCTGAAGTTCCAGCACTTCATCCGCTCGCAGAAGCGCCGGGCCGGCAACAACCTGCGCGACCACGACATGCAGTGGGACTTCTGGACGCTGCAGCCCGAGTCCGCACACATGCTCAGCTGGCTGATGGGCGACCGGGGCATCCCGCGGTCCTGGCGCCACATGAACGGCTACTCCAGCCACACCTACATGTGGAGCAACGCCGCGGGCGAGAAGTTCTGGGTCAAGTACCACTACAAGACCGACCAGGGCATCGAGTTCATCCCCCAGGCCGAAGCCGACACGCTCGCGGGCTCCGACGGTGACTACCACCAGCGCGACCTCTACGACACGATCGAGGCGGGCGAGTTCCCGAGCTGGACGTTGCACGTGCAGGTCATGCCGTTCGAGGACGCCAGGACCTACCGCTTCAACCCGTTCGACCTGACGAAGGTGTGGCCGCACAGCGACTACCCGCTGATCAAGGTCGGCAAGCTGACGCTGACCCGCAACGTCACCGACTACCACACCGAGATCGAGCAGGCGGCGTTCGAGCCGAACAACCTGGTGCCCGGGATCGGCCTCTCGCCGGACAAGATGCTGCTCGGCCGCGGCTTCGCCTACGCCGACGCGCACCGCGCCCGGCTGGGTGTCAACTACAAGCAGATCCCGGTGAACCGGCCGGTCGTTCCGGTCAACAGCTACAGCAAGGACGGCGCGATGCGCGTCGACAACGTCTCGGACCCGGTCTACGCGCCGAACTCCTACGACGGGCCGAAGGCCGATCCGGCCCTCACCGACGACTCCGGGCTCTGGTACGCCGACGGTGAGATGGTGCGCACCGCCTACACGCTCCGCGCCGAGGACGACGACTTCGGCCAGGCGGGCACGATGGTCCGCGACGTGCTCGACGACGAGGCGCGCGCCCGGCTCGTCGGCAACGTCGCCGGACACCTCTCCGCCGGGGTGAGCGAGCCGGTGCTGGCCCGCGCCTTCGAGTACTGGAAGAGCATCGACAAGGAGATCGGCGACCGGATCGAGCAGGCCGTCCGGGGCTGATCCCCGCCGTCGAGAACGACGTTGCCATGATCAAAACGCCCTGTTGATCATGATAACGTCGTTCTCGACGGTTATTCGGCGCAGGGCCGGTCGACGTCGGTGCCGGCGGGCAGGAGTGCCCGCTCGGCATCGGTCAGCGGGCGGTCGGAGAACGAGCAGAGCCGGTCGAACCACTGCTGCCCGGTGAGAGACATGCTGAAGGGCAGCGGCCCGACGCCGCCCAGGTTCAGCGATCGGCCGTCCGGGCTCACCGCGTTGAGGAAGTACTGCTGGGCGATCGCGACCTCCCCGCTCTTGCGCCCGGAAGCGACGTCCCAGAACTCCATTCCGGACGTTCCGTCCGTGCGTCTCGTCACGAGGCTGCCGTCGGCCGTGAAGCCGACGATCAACGTGGTCCCTGGCGCTGGGAAGGGCTGACCGACGACGGTCTGGCTGTCGACGTCCCAGATGTCGATGCTGCCGCCGACCGTGATCGAGGCGAGCCGGTCTCCCGTCGGGTCGAACGCGAAGGTGACGGGGAGCCGTTGCGGCGTCGCGGGGAGCGTGGTGATCCGGCGCCCGGCAGCGGTGTCCCAGAGCTCGATCGTGCTGTCCGGACCGAGCACCGCCACCTCGTCGGGATGGCCGGGCCGGAAGTCGATGATCGCCCGCGTGCGGTACCACTCCTGGGCGGTCGGGGTCGTGGCCAGGTGCAGCGGTTCGCGGATCGGCCGTCCCGTGGTGCGGTCCCAGGCCGTGACGACGCCGTTGGCGAAGGACGCGATCCGGTCCGGGAGGACCCGAGCAGCGGCCGCGGTCGCAGCCTGCGACTCGGGCAGGTCGTGCTGGTACCGACGATCGAGCGCGGGGACCGTGTACTCCGCGGTGGACCAGCCGGCCGGGCCGCGGGTCAGCACCGAGAGGGCATCGGTGACCCGGTCCTGCCGGATCGCTCCGCCACCCGCCGCGTCCGGTAGCTGCGCCGTCTCGCGGAACCCGGGGTCGAACATCCGGTACCCGCTGCCGATCGCACCCAGGAAGAACCGCTGGTCATCAGTGATCCAGAGCGGCCGCTTGCCCGCTGGGGGCGCCAGTTCCCCGCGCATCCGCAGGATCGACGAGCCACGCGCCAGCAGGAGGGTGATGCCGGCGTCGCCGCCGGGCAGCGCGAACAGGGTGGGCCCCCAGCCCGCCTTGTTCAGGGGAGCCTGGGCATCGGCCGGGACGATGACCTCGTACGGTCGGCCGTCGCTCAGCCGCGTGACGCGGGCGATGCCGTAGTCACTGTTGTCCCCCATCGGCCCGAGCTCGACGAGGTACTCGTGGTCCCTCGAGACGATGAGCGGCTTCGTGCCGGAACAGGCGCTGATCAGCGGGAAGCGCAGCGTCTCCGTGTCCTTGTCGATGTCTCGTACCACCGCGAGGGCGTTGGTTCCGTCGTTCTCGCAGGTGACGACGCTGTGCTGACCAGCGGCAACGCTGCCCGGTGGGAAGGTGTGCAGCACCGAACCGTCGGCCAGCGACAGGACGTCGAACGTGCCGTCCGGGTTCGCGGAGCTCCAACGCTGGACGACCAGCTTGTCGTCGGCGCCCGCCAAGTCCATGTTCGACAGCCCGGCGCCGGTGATGGGGGCGATCCGGTGCGGTACCACCGCACCCGTGTCGACGTCGCGGATCTCGACGGCGTGCACGTCCGGAGCGACCTGGCGCAGCCAGACGATCTTCGTCTGGTCATCGTTGAACGCAGCGGTCTGGGGTTCCGCGTCCTTGTCGACGACGAGCGGGAGTCGACGGGGACCGGAGCGGGTGACCGTGTCCCACGCCCAGGTCACCCCGTCCTTGTCGACCATGAGGATCCGGCGGCCGTCCGAGCTCAGGCTCCCGACGATGAAGTTGGCAGGCACATCGGGCACGGACCAGCGATCGACGGTGCCCATCGGGAGCCCGCTGAGCACGACGAGCCCCGCCCCGTCGATGAGCATGATCCGGAATCCGTCCGCGGAGGACGCGAACGCCAGTATCTGCGAGCTCGTGACGGCCGGGTAGATCGCTGCCACCGACCTCGTCGCGAGGTACTGCTTCACCAGCGCGGTGCGGGCCGCGGCGTTGGCCGGGTTCAGCTTCCACGCCGTGAGCGCCAGCTGCGTCGCCGTGACCGGGTCGGTGCCGGCCCGGGCGAGCGCGTCCTGCGCCACGATCTCGGAGTTGGCGCGGCGCAGCTGGTCGCTGATCTGGTTGCGGCTGCTGATCGTGACGGCCGCGAGCGTGGCCGCGGCGAGACCCAGCACCGCCAGTACCGCCGTGATGATCCGCCAGCGCCGCACGTCCCGGCGCTGGCGCGACCGGCTCTGCCGCACGTACTCCAGCCCGGGTGTCGAGACGTCCGCCGAGCGCTGCGGCAGCCACTCCTGCGCTGCGTCGAGCGCCGTGCCCCGCAGCAGCGAGCCGTCGTCGCGGCCGCCGACCTCCCAGCGCTTCCGTTGCTGGTCGAGCTGATCGCGCCAGGAGAGGAAGTCGCGGTCCTCGGCGAGCCAGTCCTGCAGCCGTGGCCAGTGCGCGATGAGCGCCTGATGGGCCAGCTGGACGTGATCGATGCCGTTCGGGCTGCGCTCGACGACCATCAGTCGCCCGGCAGCGAGCGCCCGTACGAGCGGGAGCAGGTCGGCAGGCAGCTCGTGCAGCGGCATCGCCCTGCGGACGAACCGGCCGTCGCGGTCGGGGCCGGCGAGTGAGGTGAAGAGCCTGCGCAGGCGCGGCTCGTCGGCCGGGTCGGTGTAGCGGGCCACGACGTTCTCGGCGTGCGTGGCCACCACCCCGGCGACGCCGCCCGCCTGAGCGTAGGCCGCGAGCGTCAGGTAGCCGCCGTCGCGGCGCTCCCACAGCTCGGTGAGCAGCGACTCCACCAGCGGGAGCTGGCCAGGCTCGGCAGCGGCGTCGTCGAGGATGCGGTCGACGAGACCCGGTTCGAACGAGAGCCCGGGTGCGCGCTCCGCGGGCGCGACGATGGCGTCGCGCAGCTGGTTGCGATCCATCGGCGGCAGCAGCACGGTGCCGGCCCCGAGCAGCCCGGCCAGGTCGCGGGCGTTGACGTCGTCGAGCGTCGCGGACCGCAGGGTGAGTACCACGCGCAGCGACGCTCCGGCACCGGCGGGTGGGGCGGCGTTGACCAGTTCGCCGAGCACTCGCAGGAGCTCCTGGGCGCGCTCGGGTTCGGCGGCGGCGAGCTCCTCGAACTGGTCCAGCACCAGCACCGTGCGTGCCCGTGCGGCGTCGGCGGCCAGCTTCTCGATGTCGTCGCCGACGGCGCCGCCGGGCACTGCCGCCGCGACGGTGGCCAGTGCCGGTTCGCCGCGAACCGGTCGCAGCTCGGTGACCGTGTTGCCCGCGGCCCGCAGCAACGGCAGCAGCCCGGCGCGCACCAGCGACGACTTGCCCGCTCCCGACGGTCCGGCGACGGCCACGAGCGGACGGCGGGCGACGGCGTCGACGAGGTGGGCGATGTCGGCGTCGCGGCCGAAGAAGTAGGGCGCGTGCTCCTCGTCGAACGGCTCGAGCCCGCGGTAGGGGCAGGGCAGCAGTTCCGGGTCGACGCCGAGCACCTGGTCGATGGGGATCAGGTAGGCGGTGGTCGTGGCGCCGCTCGCGTCGGTGGCCACGGCCATCCCGACCACGGCGCCGGTCTCGTCGTCCCACACCGGTGACCCGCTGAAGCCCTCGACGATCGGTTGGTCGCCGACGGCGCCCTGCAGCTGGAACCAGCGGGTGCCCTGCTCGCCGCGGATCCGCCCGGTGGCCCAGACGCCGTCGGCGAACCCGGCGGGGAAGCCGAGGAGGCGGAACGGGTGGTCCCACAGCCGTTCGACGCGACGCAGGGGCGGCATCCGGGCCCCGGCGGGGACCGTGCCGTGCAGCCGCAGCACCGCGATGTCCCCGGATCCGTCGTCGCCGATCGGCTCCCACCGGTCGACGACCGCGGTGATCGTCGCCGGCCGTCCGGCGGGCTCCACGAACAGCGGGAAGTCCAGCCGGAGCTCGCCCGTCGGGGCTGCGGCGGCGTAGGGATCCGTGCCCAGTGCGGCGGCGACCACGTGCGCACACGTGGCGATCCGGTCGGGGCCGACGAGGAACCCCGCCCCCACGGCCTCGTTCCCCCGGTCGAGCACCCTGACGACGACCCGAGTGGTCAGCGATGGATCCAGTTCCGGCACTGCCCGCCCCCCGACGATGATCGCGCCGAGACTGCCATGGCCACGCCACCTCGTTGACTGTGATCTACGTCATATCGCACAACCGATCGGCCGCTGCGCGGGTCTCACGGGTAGGGGTCGATGGAGGGTGGGAGACGATGGTGCTGATCACGTTGCCGGAGGCGGCACGGGGAGCGCGGACGCTCGCGGGTGTCACGCTGGCCGCCGCGTTGCTGCTGGCCGGCTGCGGGGGTGGCAGTCCGGGTGCCGGTCCGGTCGCGGACGCGATCGCGGGCAAGGCGCCGGCCGCGGTGGCCAAGAACGCGCGCGACGTCACCCGTGCGGCGGGGTCGTCGAAGATGGAGGGCGACTTCTCGTTCACCATGTCCGGCGCCGGCTTCAACGACAGCTTCGACGGGCACATGACCGGTGTCTACGACTTCGCCGCGCAGATCGGGGAGTTCGACGGCACGACCGCCGGTGGGACCGTCCCGGCGATGACCATGCACTCGATCGTCGCGCGCAACGTGGTCTACGAGCGGTTCCCCGGCGCGGATCGCTGGGCCAGGACCGACTACTCGAAGCTGGTGAACACGCCCATCGGGCAGCAGGACCCGTCCCAGCAGCTCGACCTGCTCATCGGCATCTCCGACGACGTGCGGGAGCTGGGCACGGAGCAGCTGCGCGGCACATCCGTGCACCACTACGCCATCACCATCGACCCGAAGCGGCTGGTCGCGAACACCACCGTCGTCACGCCGGGCAGCCCGCTCGAGAGCGCCGCGAAGTCGGTGACCCCGATCCCGGGCGACGTCTACGTCGACGAGCAGGGCCGGGTCCGCAGGCTCGTCGTGACGATCGAGGTGCTCGGACGCAACGCCGACCTGGCGTCGATGGGCCTGGGTGATCAGTCCCAGAACGAACAGCTCAAGCAGATGCTCGCCGATCGCCGCAGTGCCATGCACTGGGACATCCAGTACTTCGACTTCGGCACGGCCGTCTCCACCCGCGAGCCCGACGCGTCGAAGGTCGTCGACGGCCCGCTCCCGTTCAACCTGCCCAGGTAGTCATGTGAGCTGAGTCACACCCGTTCGTGGATCGTTCGTCTGTCCGCCCTCCCGGTGTGGGATGTGCCCGGGGGAGGGCGGAGATGGTGATGCGTGCACCGCGACGGTCGGCGGGCGTCGCGGGGTCCGTCCTCGCCGTCGCGCTGGTCATCGCGGCCGGTCAGTCCTCCGGGCCTCCGGCGCCGGGCCGGGCGACCAGCTGGATCGCCGGCAAGCCGGGGCCGATCGTGGTGCGCGACGCCGCCGACCTGACGCGGGCCGCGGGCTCGGCGCGGATCGAGGCCGGCTACCTCTTCGATGCCGACGGCGGGCCCACCACGAGCAGCCGGGTGACGGGGCGCTACGACTTCGGCGCCCAGGTCGGCGGGTTCACCTCGACGCCGGCCGGCGGGTACGCGATCGTCACGCACTCCGCGGTCTTCGTGATGGATCCCGGCGGGCAGCGCTGGATGCGGGCCGGGTTCTCGGCTGCGGAGCAGGATCCGTCGCAAGCGTTGGATCTGTTGCGGGCCGCGTCCGGCGGCACCCGCGAGGTCGGCACCGACCGGTTGCACGACACCGAGGTGCACCTGTTCGCCGTCACGGTCGATCCGCGGCGGCTGGCCGCCGTGGCGGGGCCGGTCGCGCAGGGCAGCGTCGTCGAGAGCGTGACGCGCGCGGGTGATCCCGTACCGGTGAACCTCTACGTCGACGAGCAGGGCCGGGTCCGGAGGCTGCAGGTATGGGTCCGGGTCGTCGACTCCGCGCGCGGGCCGGGCCTGGTCACGGTCACCGTCGACCTCTTCGACTTCGGGATCGACGTCCCGGTCCGGGTGCCCGCCCCGGATGCGGTCGGCCCGGTGCAACGATGAGCGCGTGACTACCGAGGACGCAACGCCGGGCGATGTGACGATCTGGCACAACCCGCGCTGCTCGAAGAGCCGGGGCGCGCTGGCGGAGCTGGGTGAGCTCGGGGTGCAGCCGCAGGTCGTGCGCTACCTCGACACCGCGCCCGGCCGCGCCGAGCTGGAGAACGTGCTGCGGATGCTGGGCACCACCGATCCGCGCGCGATCATGCGCACCGGGGAGGCGGTGTACCGCGAGCTCGGGCTCGCCGGCGCCGATCGGGAGGCGCTGCTCGACGCGCTCGTCGCGCACCCGGTGCTGATCGAGCGGCCCATCGTGATGGTTGGGGACCGCGCGGTCGTGGCCCGGCCCCCGGAGCGGGTCCGCGAGCTGCTCGAACCGCGATAGTCGACTCCTGCGGCCGCTGGCGCGCCACCCGCTCGGCCGAGGATGCTGGCCGGATGGACCTGCTGGCACTCGACGACGTCCGCCGCCGGCTGCGGATCGTCGGCCAGACCTACGACGGGCTGCGGTCCATCGAGGTCGTACGCATCGTCGGATCGCTGGACCGCAGCAGTGACTTCGACCGCGACTTCCGGCCGCGCCTGCGCCGTTCGCAACAGCGGCTCGCGAGCCTGCGCGAGGCGTTCCCGGAAGGCAAGATGCCGCCGATCGAGGCGTTCGAGGTGGGTGGCGCCTTCTTCGTGTCCGACGGCCACCATCGCGTCGCGCTCGCGCGCCAGGACGACGTCGACTTCATCGACGCCGACGTCACGGTGCTCGAGACCAACTACACGATCCCGCCCGACGTCGACGTCCGCCAGCTCGTGCACACCGAGCAACAGCGCAGGCTCCTGACCGAGAGCGGGCTCGCGGCCGCGCGGCCCGATGTGGTGATCGAGTTCTCGCGCACCGGCGGCTACCCGGAGCTGCTGGAGCTGATCAAGGCCCATGGCTACGACCTCGCCCGGCGCCGGGGGGCGCTGCCGGAACCCGCCGAGGTGGCCGCCGACTGGTACGACACCGTGTTCGCGCCCGGTGTGGCAGCGCTGCAGCGCGAGTCGCTGCCCGCGTCCTACAGCTACAAGACCGACGCCGACCTGTTCCTGTGGATCTACCAGCGCCGGCGTTCCCTGCAGGTGCTCAACCCGGCCGCCGACTTCGACGCCGCTGCCCGCGACGCGCACGGGCAGCGGGTGAGCCGACGGTTCCGGAAGGAGTTCCTGCGGGAGCGGAGCACTCCGCTCCCGCAGCGTGACTGAACCCCCGACTAGGACTTCACCCCACCGGCCGTCAGGCCGGCAACGATCCGTCGCTGGAACACCAGCACCATGATCAGCAGCGGGATGGTGAGGATCATCCCCGCCGCCATGATCGTGCCGGTGGGGATGTCCCGGCCGGTGGTGCCGGTGAAGAACGTGACCGCCACCGTTGCCGTGCGGAAGTCGGCCTTGTTCGTCATGGTCAGGGCGATGATGTACTCGTTCCACGCCGCCACGAACACGATGATGGCTGTGGTGAACACGCCCGGCGCCGCCAGCGGGATGATCACGCGCCGGAAGGCCTGCCCCTGCGTGCAGCCGTCGATCATGGCCGCTTCCTCGAGCTCGGCGGGCATCTGCCGGAAGAACGCCGTCAGGTTCCACACCGCCAGCGGCAATCCGAACGACAGTGCCGGGATGATCAGCGCCTGGTAGGTGTTGATCCAGCCGATGTCGGTGAAGAGCTTGAACAGCGGGATGACCATCGCGATGCCCGGGAACATCGACGTCGCGATGATGATGGCCAGCGAGATGTTCTTGCCGCGGAACTCCAGCCGGGCCAGCGCGTAGGCCGCGAAGGTGCCGATGAGGAGCGTGACGGCGGTGACCACGCCGGCCACGATCACGCTGTTGATCAGCGCGGTCGCGAAGCTGTTCTTCGGGTCGAACGCGTCCAGGAAGTTCTGGAACGAGAACGGTGCCGGGATCGGCGCGATGGAGAACGTGTCGGTCGGCCGGCGCAGGCTCGTGACGGCCATCCAGTAGAACGGCAGCAGGCAGTAGATGATGATCACTGCGATGCCGAGGTAGCCCGCGTACATGCCCCACGGCCGCTTGCGCGGCAGCACCGGGATGTCGCGCAGTGCCTGGATCGAATCGCTGGCGGCCGCCGTGCCGCCGATCGTCTCGCTGCTCACGGGGTGTCTCCCTTCGCGACCGTGGCCCGGCGCCGCCCGGCCGGCTTGGGGGCCTTGGACCGGTTGTCGCCGATGACGTCGGCGCCGAGCAGCTTCACGAACGCGTAGGCGACGACGACGATGTAGAAGAACAGGATCACGGCGAACGCGGCCGCAGGGCCGAACCGGACGTTCTGGTTCTCCAGGAACGCGAGGATCGACACCGTCTCGACGCTGGGCTTCTGGGCGCCGATCAGCACGAACGGCAGGTCGAACATCCGCAGGTTGTCGAGGATGCGGAACAGCACGGCCACCAGCAGTGCCGGCTTCACCAGCGGCAGCGTGATGGAGCGGAACTGGCGCAGCGCGTTGGCGCCGTCCAGCTTCGCCGCCTCGTAGACGTCACCGGGGATCACCTGCAGCCCGGCGAGCACGAGCAGGCCGATGAACGGGGCCGTCTTCCAGGTGTCGGCGATGATCACGGCCAGCTTCGCCTGCCAGCCGTCGGTCGACCACAGGATCTGGTTGCCGAGGAGGTTGTTGGCGATGCCGTTCGCGTCGAAGATCCAGCGCCACAGCAGCGCCGACACGACCGTGGGGATGGCCCACGGCACGAGGATGCTCGCCCGGATCAGGCCCTTGGCGCGGAACGCCTTGTTCATGATCAGGGCCATTGCGACACCGAGGATGACCTCGATGACGACGCAGATCACGGTGAAGAACGTGGTGTTGTAGAAGGCGTTCCAGAACCGGACGCCCGCGTCGCCGGAGAAGATCGCCCCGTAGTTGCCCAGCCCGACGAACTGGTCGCCTTCGACGACGAATCCGGAGTCGTCGACACCCTGGCTCTGGGTGAACAGCGACTGGTAGATCGCGGCGAGGATCGGGTAGCCGATGACGATGAGCAGGACTGCCATCGTCGGCGTCAGCAGTGTCGCGGCGAGCCGCCCCTGCCGACGCATGTCAGGGACGCGTTCTTCCTTCTTGGTTCTCGGCGCCTTCGGCGGCGCCGTGATCACTGCCATTCCGACCTCCATCGGCGAAGGAAAGGGGCGGCGGGCGAGTAGCGCCCGCCGCCCCCCTCGGCTGGAATCTCCTTCGTCAGCCGGCGCTGAGCGCCTCGAGCTTGGTCTGCAGCTGCTTCAACGCGTCCTCAGAGGACATCTGTCCGGTCAGGGCGGCATAGGCAGCGTCCTGGATGGCGAGGGTGGCGTCGCCGTAGCGCACGACCTTGGGCCGCGGGGACGCCGAGAGGATCGAGGCCTTCAGCGTCTTGAGGTAGGGGAACTTCGCCAGCAGCGCCGGGTCGTCGTACAGCGAGGTGTAGACGGGTGCCTGGGACGCGAGCTCCAGCTGCTTCTGGGCGTTCTCCTTGCTGGTGTAGTACTTGATGAAGTCCAGCGCGCTCTTCTTGTTCTTCGAGTACGTGGAGATGCCCATCGCGTGGCCACCGAGGCTCGAGACGCCCGGGCCGGCGAGGCCGGGGAGCGGGGCGACGTCGAACTTGCCCGCGATCTTGGAAGAGCCATCGGTCTTGGAGGCGAGCGCGTACATGTAGGGCCACTGCCGCTCGAAGATCAACCGGCCTTCCTGGAACGCCCGGCGCGATTCTTCCTCCTTGTACGTGATGGCCTCCTTGGGGATGTACCCCTCCTTGAAGCCGTTCGCGAGGAAGTCGAGGCCTGCCTTGGCCTCCGGGGTGTTGACGTTGGGCTTGCCGCTGTCGTCGGTGATCACGCCCTTGGCGCTGTTGACCGCCTCGGCGAAGTTGACCGTCAGGCCCTCGTACTTCTCGTACTGGCCTGCGTAGCAGTTGAGACCGGTGCCGGCAGGCGTCGCCTGGATCTTCTTGCAGTCATCGGTGAGCTCGGCCCACGTGGCGGGGGGCTTGGTGATGCCCGCGGCCTGCAGCAGGTCGGTGCGGTAGTAGAGCATCCCGCCGTCGGACGCGTTGGGGACGGCGTAGAGCTTGCCCTTGTACTCGGCGGAGCTGATCACGGGCGGCAGGAAGTCCTTGATCGGGAACTGGTCCTGCGGGAGCTCGACGACGTAGCGGTTGGCCGCGAACTCGGCCGTCCACACGTTGTCGACCACGAGCACGTCGTACGCGTCGGACTTCGCCTGAGCGTTCTGGATCATCTGGGTGCGCTGGGAGTCGGCGCTCTCGGGGAGCTCGATCAGCGTGACCTTGGCGTTGGGGTGGCCGCTGTTCCAGCCGTCGAGCACGCCCTGCACGAACCCGGAGACGTCCTTGCCCTGCACCAGGGTGATCGGGCCCTCGCCCTCCAGCGCGGGGGCCGCAGCGCCGCCGCCGCCCCCGGTGGCGGCACCGCCGCCACCCCCACCACACGCTGCCAGCAGGAGCGTCGTGGCAGCTGCCAAGGCTCCGACCGCTATCGGCCTGCGCCGCATGTGCGGCTCCCTTCGTCGACTTCCCGACCCGGCACCGCCGCGACGGTCGGGCGATGCAAACGTTGCGGCCCGCAGCGTGACACTGATTACACTCTTCCGGAAGAGGTCATCGGTTGGTTATGTATTCGTAACCTTGGCAGGGCTCCTACCTGCGGTCCGTCAGCTGATCGATAGATGTAAGCGTGTGCATCGCCAGCGTCCGTTCGAGTGAAATCGAGGTGAGACCGGTGGTGGATGAGGCCAGTCCACGGGCGGCGCGGCGATCCGGGCACCCGAGCATCGTCGATGTCGCCGAGGTCGCAGGCGTCTCGGCGGCCACCGTCTCGCGATCGTTGCGCGGCCACCACAACGTCACCGCCGCCACGCGTTCCCGCGTGCTCGAGGCGGCCCGCAAACTGGGTTACACGGTTTCGCCGCATGCCTCCGGCCTGGCATCGGGGCGCACGTCGACCGTCGGGATCGTCGTGCCGTTCGTCAACCGGTGGTTCTTCGCCAATGTGGTGGCGGCCGCCTACGCCGTGCTGCGCGAGGCGTCCTACGACGTGCTGCTCTACCACCTGCGCAGCGCCGCCGACCGCGAACGGTTCTTCGAGCAGATGCCGCTGGCGCGGCGGGTGGACGCCGTGCTGACGCTGGCGATGCCGCTGGGCGAGAACCACATGCTCGCCCTGCGGGCCCTGGACATCCCGCTCGTGGTGCTCGGCGATCGGGTGGGCGGCGCGTCCTCGGTGCGCATCGACGACGTCGACGTCGCCCGGGCGGCGGTGCACCACCTGCTCCACCAGGGCCACGAGCGGATCATGCTGGTCACGAGCCCGCACAACGACCACGATCTCGGTTCGGTGTCCTCCCGCAACCGCATCGACGGTTACCGGCAGGCGATGTCGGCCGCCGGGTTCACCCGCAACGAGCAGGTGGTCGCGGCGCTCGGTCCCGGGATCGAGGGCGGAGCGTCGACCATGGCGGCGGTGCTGGCGGAGCCGACCCTTCCGACGGCGATCATCGCCGAGTACGACGAGTTGGCGATCGGTGCCATCCGGACGCTGCGGCGCAGCAGCGTCGCGGTACCTGCCCGGATGTCGATGATCGGGGTCGACGACCACGAGATGGCGTCCGTCGTGGATCTCACGACCATCGCCCAGCCGGTGCAGGCGCAGGGCCGCACCGCCGCTCAGCTGCTGCTGGACACGATCGGCGGGCGGCTGCCCGCCCCCGTCGACGTCGTGCTGGAGACGCAGCTCGTCGTCCGGGGGAGCACGGGCCCACCCCACGCGCCCACCCCCCGGCCCCGCGAGTCGGGACGAACGGCCCCGCGAGTCGGGACGGATTGACCCGCGAGTCGGGACGAACGGCCCGGTCAGCTGCGGGGGCGGGAGGCCTCGACGGCGGCCAACGTCTCCGCTGTGCCGGTGCCGCCGATCCAGGCCGTGAGTGCGGCGGGCAGGCTCCCCGACCCGACCGCGGGCGGCATGAGGTCGGACCCGTCGTAGCGCAGCACGGTGCGGGGGTCCTGGAGCGTGTCGAGCGCGAGCCGGGCGAGCGCACCGGTGGCCGACGTGGGTCGGGAGCCGGTGTTGGGGGACGGCAGCGGGTCGGTCCGGGCCGCCGCGAACTCGGGGCTCGCCAGGTAGGCCTGGAAGGCGTTGACCTCGCGACGATCGGCGAACGCCACCGCGAAGCCGCCGCTCACGAGCGCGGTGGGCGCACCGCCCGCCTCCAGCGGCGGCAGCAGGAACGCGAAGACGTCGCCGTCGGGGGCCACGGTGGTGCCGGCCGGCCAGGTGGTCGCGTACGACGCGGCCTGGCGGTGCAGGAAGCACGACGTCGTGAGGATCGGCCGTCCGGCGGTGGCCACCGGTGTGGTGGCGATGCTCGCGGCACTGCCGATGCCGCCGTTGACGAACGTGGGGTTGCGCAGGATCGTCCCGACCCGGTCCAGCGCGGCCCGCACCGGCGGGGCGTCGGCCGGGATCTGGTGGGTGACCCACTGGTCGAACACGTCGGCGCCGCCCCCGCGCAGGACTGCGTCCTCGAGGAAGTCGGACAGGACCGCACCGGTGCGGGCGCCGTCGTACGCTCCGGCGCACCAGGGTGTGCCGCCGTCGGCGACGATCCGGGCGGAGAGCGTGAGCAGCTCGTCCCAGGTCTGCGGCACCCGGTAGCCGCGCTCGGTGAACAGCCTCGGCGAGTACCAGACCAGCGACTTCACGTCGGCGTCGAGCGGAACGCCGTACAGCGTGCCGTTCACCCCCGCTGCCGCGGTGACGGTCGGCGGGAAGGACTGCGCGATCGCGGCGGCCGCCGGTGACGAGGCCGGCCGGATCGTGCCGGTCTGCTGCACGAGCGAGGTCAGCGTGGCGTGGTCGGGGACGTACCCGATGTCGGGTGGGGTGTTGGGTGCGGTGAGCGCGCCGTGGCCCTCGTGCAGGATCCGCGCTCCCGTGCATGAGGCGAAGGCCTCGTAGCCGCTGATGTGCAGGTCATCGGCGCCGGCGGGTTCCCGGACCGTCACGGTGGTGCCGCGCAGATCGCCGTAGCGCACGTACGCGGCGCACGCCGGGGTCGGTGCCGGTGCCGGGCTCGGTGCGGCGCAGGCGACGCCCAGCAGGGCGGGCCCCAGCAGGACCGCCCACAGCGCGCCCGCGACGGCCCGGGCTCTGCGGGAGCGGGCGAGCGGCGGCATCGGCGTCCTCGGGGCGTGGCGATCCGGACGGACCGACCTTACGACGGCCTCCGTCCGGGACGCCGGATCTACGGCTCGCTGATGACGCTCCGTATCGACGCCGATACTCCTCGTGGTAGGGCTGTTCTCATCCCGTGGAACATGACACAGTGCGACGGCCCTCACACTCGGATCGTCCGGCACGTTCCTGCCGGTGGGATGGACGGAGTTCACGCATGGCTGGTGTCACCTATGACAACGCGAGTCGGATCTACCCGGGCTCCACGAAGCCCGCGGTCGACGCGCTGAACCTGGAGATCGCCGACGGGGAGTTCCTCGTTCTGGTCGGCCCCTCCGGATGTGGCAAGTCCACCTCGCTCCGCATGCTCGCGGGGCTCGAGGACATCGACAAGGGATCGATCTTCATCGGCGGCCGCGACGTCACGCGGGTCCCGCCGAAGGACCGTGACATCGCGATGGTCTTCCAGAACTACGCGCTCTACCCGCACATGACGGTCGCCGAGAACATGGGCTTCGCGCTCAAGATCGCCGGCCAGTCGAAGGACAAGATCCGCGAGCGGGTCGCGGAGGCCGCGAAGATCCTCGACCTCACCGACTACCTGGACCGGCGTCCGAAGGCCCTCTCCGGTGGCCAGCGCCAGCGCGTCGCGATGGGCCGCGCGATCGTCCGCCAGCCGCAGGTGTTCTGCATGGACGAGCCGCTGTCGAACCTCGACGCCAAGCTGCGCGTGTCCACCCGCACGCAGATCGCGTCGCTGCAGCGCCGCCTGGGCATCACCACGGTCTACGTCACCCACGACCAGGTCGAGGCCATGACGATGGGTGACCGCGTGGCGGTGCTCAAGGACGGCATCCTGCAGCAGGTCGACTCGCCGCGGTCCATGTACGACAAGCCGGCCAACGTCTTCGTGGCCGGGTTCATCGGCTCGCCCGCCATGAACCTGCTCCCGGTCGACGTCGACGGCGACGTGCTGCACTTCGGCGGCGCCGACGTGCGGGTGCCGCGTTCGGCCGTCGACCAGGTCGGGGCCACCCGCTCGGTCACCGTCGGGGTCCGCCCCGAGGACATGATCGTCGTGGACTCCGGCGCCGGCCTGGCCACGGAGGTGGAGGTCGTCGAGGAGCTCGGCGCCGACGCCTACGTCTACGGCAGCACCGAGATCGCCGGCGAGCGCCGGGCCATCATCGCGCGGGTCGGCGGCCGCACGCCCCCGATGAAGGGCGATGTGCTGCACCTGGCGCCCAGCGCCGAGCGGCTGCACCTGTTCGCGGGCGACAGCGGCGAGCGCATCGAGACGTAAGAACTCCGAGACCATGAACGGCCCTCTCGTCCACCTCGGGCGGACGAGAGGGCCGTTCGTCGTGCTGGGATCGGCTAGCCGACGAGCGTGGCCGTGCTCGTCGGGGCCCGCAGCTGCAGCATGTCGCCGAGCAGCTCGGCCGACGGGCGCAGGCCGGCGCGGCGCAGCAGCCGGGTGATGCCGACGTCCTCGGCGCGGGCCGTGCCGATGAGCTCGTCGGCGCCGTGTTCGGCGGCCATGTCGGCGAGCCTGCGCAGCAGCGCCGTGCCGAGCCCCCGTCCCTGCCAGGCGTCCTCCACCAGCACGGCGATGCCCGCACGGGCCGGTCCGGCCGGGTCGAGGTTGGCGAGTCCGACGGCGCTGCCCCCGTCGACCGTGACGGCCAGCACCGTGCGGCCGTGATCGCTGCCCAGCAGCGCGCGGAGCTGCTCCTCCGGCAGGTGCGGGGTGGGGCTGAGGAACCGCGACCGGCGCGCCTCCGGTGAGCAGCGAGCGTGCAGCGCCGCCACGAGCGGGCCGTCGGACGGTTCGACGTCGCGCAGGCGCACCTGGGAGCCGTCGCGCAGCAGGAGCACGGTGTCGCTGTCGCTGGGCCGGGCGGGCGCGCGCATCTCGAGCTGGGCGGCCAGCTCGATCAGCGCGGCCGCGCGCGAGAGCTCGGTGGCGGTGAAGGGCCAGGCCCGGAACAGCCGCAGGCGCTGGCTCCCGACCCGCAGCGTGTGCGTGTGGCCGGGCGGGTCGGTCGCGTCGGGGTCGACGAGGCGCGCGCGCAGCATGGTGGCGACGGCGCGCGGCGCGCTCGCCGGGTCGGCAGCGACCATCCGGGCCAGCGCGAGCGCCGTGGTGGCGGCGTCCGACAGCTCGGTGGCGTCGGCGCGCACCAGGAGCGTGCAGGGGATCCCGGCGAGCCGGACGGCCTCGATGAGCGCGGCGGGGTCGGCGGTCGGAGGCACCTTGACCAGCAGCTCGTCGGTGACGGCCCCATCACCTGCCGGCTCGCCCACCACGTGCAGCGATACGATGTTGCAGCCGCAGGAGCCGATCGCCATCGCCAACTCGCCCAGTCGGCCCGGCCGGTCCTCGAGCTCCACGTGCATGCGCCACAGTGCCACGGGCTCCATGGTCGCCACCGTGTGTTTCCACACTGCTACCGGGCCGTGACAGCGAGGGGTCCAAGAGCATATGTTGTGCACAACATAAATCGATCGAGGGGGACTCCCATGGCGAACGCGATCTACACGGCAGCGGCGACGTCGGCGGGCGACGGCCGCAACGGCCACGTCCGGTCGTCCGACGGGATCATCGACCAGGACGTGAAGATGCCGCCCGCGCTGGGCGGCCCCGGCGGCGCCACCAACCCCGAGCAGCTCTTCGCGGCGGCCTACGCCACGTGCTTCCACAGCGCGCTGCGCCAGGTCGCCAAGGGCAAGAAGGTGGCCGTTCCCGAGGGCACCACCGTCGACGCCGCGGTGGGCATCGGCAGCGACGACAGCGGCTTCAGCGTCAGCGCCGTGATCACCGCCCACCTGCCGGGCCTGGACCAGGAGACCGCCGACCAGCTGGTCGAGGGCGCCCACCAGGTCTGCCCGTACTCGAAGGCCACCCGCGGCAACATCGTGGTGGACCTGAAGGCGACGGTCTGAGCCGCCGCCACCCCATTCCTCGTGCCGGTGGTCGAGCGCGCACTGGCTCATGATCCAACCGGAACCTGTGGGCGTTGATCACTCGCGCGGCCCGGCAGGCTCTCGCGTTGCAGGAAGGCCACCTTCCTGCAACGGGGACAGCGCGGTGCCATCCGGGCTACCCCACGGCCCGCCGCGCGAAGTCGATCTCCGTGGCGATGTGGCGCAGCGTCTCCTCCACCACCAGGCTGCCGTGTCCCGCGTCGAACCGGCTCACCTCGTAGGCCACGTCGCCGCGCGCCGCGAGCGCGTCGAGGTAGTTGTCCACCTGCTGGATCGGGCAGCGCGGGTCGTTCTCCCCGGCCAGCACCAGCACCGGTGCCCGGACGTCGCTGACATAGGTCAACGGCGACGCGGTCCGGTAGGCATCGGGCACCTCCGCCGGTGAGCCGCCGAACAGTGCGCGGTCGAACGCGCGCAGTTGCTCCATCTCGTCGGCGTAGGCGGTGAGGTAGTCGGCCACCGGCACCCCGGCCAGCCCCGCGGCCCAGCGCTGCGGCTGCGTGCCGACGGCCAGCAGCGCGAGGTAACCGCCCCACGACCAGCCCTCGACGACGCAGCGGTCCGGGTCGGCGATGCCGGCCGCGATGCAGTGGTCGAGCACCGCGGCGACGTCGGCCAGCTCCGTGGTGCCGGGCTTGCCCTCGATCGCGTCGCGCCAGGTGGAGCCGTAGCCGGTGGAGCCGCGGTAGTTCACCTCGACGACGACGAACCCGGCCTCCACCCAGGCCGCGCGCACCGCGCTGAAGCGGTCCTCGTCGGCGTGGTGCGGGCCGCCGTGCAGGCTGAAGACGGTGGGAGCGGCCCCGGTGACGTCGGCCGGGCGGGCCACCAGCGCGTGGACGCGCCCGCCGGGCCCTTCCACCCACAGGTCCTCGACGGCGACGGAGCCCGGGGCCCGGTCGCCGGGCGGGGTGAGCAACACGCGGTCGGTGCCGTCGGGGTGCAGCGCCCGGACGGTTGCGGGCTCGGCCGCCGACGAGCAGGTGTACTCGACGGTGCCGTCGGGGCGCACGTCCGCGGAGCCGACGCAGCCCGGCGCGACCGGCAGCTCGGTGAGCACGCCGGTGGCGAGGTCGTAGGAGTGGAGCCTGGTCCGGGCGGCGTGGGTGTGCCAGACCAGCAGGAAGCTGGCGTCGGGGGAGAAGTCGGCCGCGATCTCGCCGGGCAGGTCCAGCAGGAGCTCGGTCTCGGTGTCGGCCAGCACGTCCCACAGCAGCAGTTCCTCGCGGCCGCGGCGCTCGTGCACGAGCAGCAGCCGCCCGTCGCCGGCAACCGGGGCGAAGGCGATGGGGGACAGGCCCTTCCCGGGCCCGTCGGACTTCTCCGCGACGGTGCTCCCGTCGGCGACGAGCACGACCCGCACCGCCGGGTGGCGGGAGTCGCCGTGCTCCGAGTGGCTGATGGCCAGCAGCGTCTCGTCCTCGGACAGGCCGCCGACACCGCCGTCCTCGGCATGGGCGTAGATCACCGCAGCGTCCTCGGTGCCGCGCTGCACCCAGATCCTCGTGCCGGCGTCGGTGGACGTGCCTGCCACCGTCAGCGTGCGGCCGATGTCGAGCCCGGCGGGGTACCCGTCCTCGACCCCGGGGACCGCAGGTGCGGCCGCGTCACCGGCGGGGAGGCCGCCGAAGGGCTCGGTCACCCAGTGGCCGAACTCGTCGCCGTCGGTGTCGGCGAACCACCAGATCGTCTCGCCGTCCGGCGGCAGCGTGACGGAGTGGGTGCCGCTCTTGCGCTCGGTGACCTGGCGGTGGGTGTCGGTGGCCCGGTCCCACGCGTACACCTCGGTGGTGCCGCTGGCGTTGGACGTGTAGACCGACCGGTCGGGGGCGTCGCGGGCCCATCCGGGTCGGGACATGCGGGTGGCGGTGAAGCGGGCCCGCCAGCGCTGCTCGCGCTCGTCGTCGAAGAGGCGCTCGGGTACCGGGGCGACTGGGTGCGAGGTCACATCGCATGATCCTGCCCCATCCCGTGGCGCTGGCGGTCGTGCCATCATCGCGGATGTGAACGAGCCCGTCCGGCCGCAGGACATGCGGATCTCCGACGTCGAGCGCAGCACCGTCCAGGAGCACCTGCGCCGCGCGCACGACGTCGGGCAGCTCGATCTCTCCGAGTTCGACGAGCGGGTGCAGGCCGTGTGGTCGGCGAAGACCCGCGGTGATCTGGAGCGCGCCACCGCCGACCTGCCCGTGGTGGCAGCGGCACCCGCCCCGGCACCGGGCGGCTCCCGCCAGGCGTTCTCCGACACCGGCGGCGGCACCGCCATGCGCGTGCTGACGATCATCTGGGGCAGCCTCGTCGCGGTGAACCTGCTGGTCTGGCTGCTCGTGATGGTCACAGCAGGCGAGTGGATCTACCCGTGGCCGGTGTGGCTGATCGTGCCCGGCGCCGCACTGGGCGTGCTGTACGGCGCCGGGGTCGGCCGACCCGAACCTCCGAGATGAGCCTCAGCGGCCGGTGATGGCGTCACCGATGCGGTCGAGCTGGTCCGGGTCGGGGGCGTAGCAGTACAGCATCACCTCGTCGGCTCCGACGGATCCGAAGGCGCTGATCGTGCTGCGCACCTGCTCGGGTGTGGTGACCAGGCCGTTGACGATGTGGTCGACGAACGGCGCGAACGCGTAGTAGCGCCCGATCTCCGCGCGGGCGGACGCGATCACGTCCGCGGATCCGAGCACCGCGTTGAACTGGGCCACCAGCCGTGGCGAGCCCGACCGGCCGTGCCGCTCCCAGGCGTCGACGACCGCCGCGAACTTCTCGCCCATCGCTGCCGGGGGCGCGGCTGCGCCGAGGAAGCCGTCACCCCAGCGCGCCACGCGTTCGACGGCGGCGGGGGCGAACCCGCCGAACAGCACCTCGGGTCCGCCGGGGGTGGTGGGAACGGGGCCGACCTCGGTGCCCGACCAGTAGCCGCGCATCCGCTGCATCTGCTCGTCGAGGCGGCGGCCGCGGGTCTTCAGATCGACCCGGGCGGCGTCGAAGTCGTCGGCCCGGCCGCCGACACCGATGCCGAGGGTGAAGCGACCGCCGGAGAGACGGTCGAGGGTGGCGGCCTGCTTGGCGAGCACGACTGTGCGGTGCAGCGGTGCCAGCAGCACCTCGGTCTGCAGCCGGACGCGGGTGGTGACGCCGGCGAGCGCGGCCAGCGCGATCAGCGGCTCGGGGTTGTCGTAGACGACGCGATCGAGCAGGGCGATGGTGCGGAACGGGCCGGCGTCCGCGCGCCGGGCCCACGTCAGCAACTGCTCGGGGGCAGCGACGGGCAGGCCGATTCCGACGTTCATGGAGACTCCTCAGCAGGGCGGCAGGAAACGAGCCGCCCCTCCGGGACATCGTCATGATGCGGCGCTCCCGCTCTGCGGCGAGTTTCCGGGAAGCGCGATCGGAGTAGTCGCACTGTAACCCAACGCCGATTTCCCGTCGAGCGTGATGATCGTGGCCGCTGGTCACGGCCCGATCGGCTGCAGGAACTCGAGCCGGTTGCCGAACGGGTCGCTCGCGTAGAACCGGCGGTGGCCGGGGAACCCGTCGTCCCATTCGGCGGCGACGCCCCCGGCGGCCAGCCGCTCGCCGAGCGCGTCGAGATCGGTGACGACGATGCCGGGATGCGCCTTGCGGGCCGGCCGGAACTCGGCCTCGACCCCGAGGTGCAGCTCGACACCGCCGGCGCCGAACCAGGCCCCGCCGCGGGCGGCGAGCACAGGTGGTTTGGCGATCTCGGTCAGGCCGAGCAGGCCGGCGTAGAACGCCCGCGCGCCGTCCTCCGCGCCTGCGGGCATGGCGAGCTGGACGTGGTGGAGGCGGCTGAACATGGCCTGATCGTCGCACCGCCGTCGTAGTGTGCGAAGGGTGAGCATCTCGACGATGGAGCGCCTGCAGGCGATCGTGGCGGGCGCGCTGCCGCTCGCACCGGTGGCCGCCACGTTCGGCATGAGCCTGGCCGACGTGCAGCGCGGCCGGTCGGTCGGCCGGATCCAGCCGCTGCCGGTGCCGGTGCTGCAGGGGGCGGGTCCGGTGCTCGTCCTCGGGGACATGGCGCTGAGCGTGGCCATCGCGAGCACCCTCACGGAGCACCAGCACATCACCACGCTGACGATGCACCTCACCGGCCTCAGCCGCCCCCGGCCGGGCTCGGCGCTCGAGGCGGTGGCGCGGGTGGAGCACTCCGGTGCCGACTTCGCCGTGGCAACGGCCACCGTTCACGACGACGACGGCGCCACGGTGGCGCTCGTGAGCTGTCGCTCCGCGATGTTCACCGCCCGGTCCGACAGCGGCGAGACCAGGCAGCCGTTCCGCACCGTGCCCGACCCGCTGGCCGCGATGGGCGTCGCGACCGCCACCGAAGGCGACGCCACGGTCGCCACCATGGCGGCGCTGCCGGCGCTCGGGAACTCCGGCAACGCCGTGCAGGGCGGGGTCCTCGCGGCACTGGCCGCACACGCCGTCGACGCGGCGATCGCCGGCGAACGCCCGCAGCTCGCCGCGTCCGGCACCGACCTGGAGGTCACGTTCCTGCGCGGGGTGCCCACCGACGGGGCCGCGGTCGCCGCCCGGGCGGAGCTGGAGCACGCGGGATCGCGGTTCGCGAGCGCCCGTGCCGAGGTGTGCGGCGCCGGCGGCAAGCCGGCACTCCTGGTGACGGGAGCCCGCTGGCGCGGCTGACGGTCATCGGGGCGCGGTCCCGGTTGCGGGGTCGGGAGTGGGGTACGTCGCGGTCTCGATCAGATGCTCCCTCCGCGGGCTACCGTGTTGCGGGCGACGACGCCCGCCGACCCGTCCTCCGAGGAGTCCACTGTGTCCGGATCCCGCGCAGCGCTGCCCGCCGCCGAGCTGGCCAGGACGGTGGTCTTCGCCGCGTTCATCGGGGTGCTGGGCATCTTCCCCGGCGTCTACGTCGGCGGCTCGGCCGTGCCGATCGTGCTGCAGAACATGGGCCCGCTGCTGACCGGTGGCATCCTCGGCGCCCGGCGCGGGGTGGCGGCAGTGGTGCTCTTCCTGGCGCTCACGGCGATCGGGCTGCCGCTGCTCTCGGGTGGTCGCGGCGGGATCGGAGCGTTCATCGGGCCCAGCGGCGGCTTCATCCTCGGCTGGATCCTCTCGGCGCTGGTGGTCGGGCTCATCGTCGCGCGGGTGCGGCCGAAGCTGCCGATGCTGCTGGTCGCGACGCTCGCCGGCATCCTCGTCGACTACGCGATCGGGATCCCGTGGCTGGGCGTCTACACCGGTGACCTCGGCGCGGCCGCGGTGTCGTCGCTCGTGTTCGTGCCGGGTGACATCGCCAAGGCGGTGGTGGCAGCGCTCGTCGCGGCCGTGGTGCACCGCGCGCTTCCCGGCACGCTCCTCGGTACCCGCGAGGAGTCGCAGGCGCCGTGACGCTCGCGTCCCCGCCGATCATCGAGGGTGCCCGGCTGCCACCGGAGCTCCTGCGACAGGCCCACGGCGGCGCCCGGGAGCTGACGGCGCGCGGTGCGCGCGAGGGCTCGCGCATCGCGATCGACTCGGCCGACGTCCTGCCGTGGCTGCTCGGCGCCGACCTCATCGGTGCCGCGGCGCTCGTGATCGAACCCGCGTGGACGGCCCGGGAACGCGACGCCGTGCTGGCCGACGCGCGTCCGGACGTGGTCGTCGACGGATCGCCCCCGCCCCCGACACAGGTGCCGATCGCCCCGGCCGGCGACCGGCACACACCCTTCTACCTGCCGACGACGTCGGGCAGCAGCGGCCGGCCGAGCGTGCTGATCCGCAGCCGCGACTCATGGTTGCGCAGCTTCGCCGCGCTCCCGCTGCCCGGCACGGGTCCAGTGCTGATCCCCGGGCCGCTCAGCTCGTCGCTGTTCCTGTTCGGGGCGCTGCACGCCCTGCACGCAGGACGCCCGCTGGTGCTGCTGCCGCGCTGGCGGGCGGCCGAAGCGGCCCGGGCCGGGCACGGCGCCGAGGTCGTGCACCTCGTGCCGGCGATGCTGTCGACGCTGCTCGACGCGCTCGCCGCCGACCCGGCGCTGCGGGCGGCGTGCGCGCTGCGGACCGTCGTCTGCGGCGGTGCCCACCTCACCGACGGTGTCCGTGCGCGGCTCGCCGAGCTGCTGCCCGGCTGCGCGCTCGTCGAGTACTACGGGGCTGCCGAACACTCCCTGATCGCCGTCCGGCGCGACGGCGCCGGGCTGCGTCCGGTGCCAGGCGTCGACGTCGAGGTCCGGGAGGGCCGGATCTGGGTCCGCTCCGCGCTGACCGTGCTGGGCCGCCTCGAGCGCGGTGCGCTGCGCCCCGCCGATCCGGGCTGGTCGACCGTCGACGACCTCGGCACCCTCGCGCTCGACGGCACGCTCGTGGTGCACGGCCGGGGCGGGGCCACCGTCTCCAGCGGCGGCCGGATCGTGGCGGCCGAGGAGGTGGAGGCGGCCTTGCGCAGCGTGCCCGGTGTCGCGGACGTCCTGGTCACCGGCAGCCCGCACCGCACGCTCGGCGCGATCGTCACGGCCGTCGTCGAGATCGATCCGGCGGCCCCGCCGACGCTGCGCGACCTGCGGGCCGGTGCCCGCGCGCGACTGGAACCGGCCAAGCGGCCGCGGCGCTGGCTCACCACCACCGCCCTGCCCCGCACGGCGTCGGGCAAGCCGGCCCGCGCCGTCGTCACCGACCAGCTGCGCGACGGCACGTTCCCGGCGCGGACCCTCGCATGACCGAGGACCGCACACCCGTGGTCGTCGCGGCGCGGCGCACGCCGATCGGCAACGCGCGTGGTGCGTTGCGCCGCCACACCGTCGACGCGCTGGCGGCTCCCGTGCTGCGCGCGGTGCTCGCCGACGCGGGCCTGGCGACGGCCGACGACGTGCTGCTCGGCAACGTCTTCGGGCCCGGCGGCAACCCGGCGCGGGTGGCGGCGCTGCGAGCCGGGCTCGGCGACGGCGTCGGGGGGATGACGATCGACCGGCAATGCGCGAGCGGGCTGGCGGCCATCACGACCGCGGCGTCGATGATCCGCGCGGGCGAGGCCGACGTGGTGCTGGCGGGCGGCGTCGAGAGCGCCTCGACGGCGCCGCTGCGGGCCTGGCGCGACGGTCCGACCACGCCGTATGCGCGGGCGCCGTTCGCGCCCGCCTCGATCGGCGACCCGGACATGGGACCCGCTGCCGACCTCGTCGCGGCGGAGGCGGGCATCACGCGGCAGCGCCAGGACGTGTTCGCCGCGCGCAGCCACGCTCGGGCCGTCGCCGCGCAGCGGGCCGGGCGGTTCGACGCCGAGCTCGTGCCGATCGACGACGTCGCCTCCGACCAGCGTCCGCGGGCCGGTTTCACCGTCGAGCGGCTGGCCCGCTTCCCGCCGGCGTTCACCCCCGACGGCACCGCGACGGCGGCCAACTCGTGCGGGGTCAGCGACGGTGCCGCCGCGGTGCTGCTCATGACCGAGTCGCGACGGAGCCGGCTCGGCCTGCCGGGCCTGCGGCTCGTCGCGGCGCGGACATCGGGTTGCGACCCGAACCGGCTGGGACTGGGTGCGGTGCCCGCGATGCGGGCGGTGCTGACGGCGGGCGTGGTCGATGTCGCCGGGATCGGCGTGGAGTTCAACGAGGCCTTCGCCGGGCAGGCGCTCGCCTGCCTCGATGCCGCCGGTATCGACGAGCAGGTAGTCAGCCCCGACGGCGGCGCGATCGCGCTCGGCCACCCGTGGGGCGCGTCCGGAGCGGTACTGGTGGTGCGGTTGTTCAGCCGGATGGTGCGCACGGCGGGGCCGCGGCTCGGCCTGTCCGCACTCTCGGCCGGGGGTGGCCTCGGGGTCGCCGCGCTGTGGGAGGTCGTCCGGTGATCGAGTTCGAGTCCATCGGACACCGGTACGGCTCGCGAGTCGTGCTCGCGGACGTGTCGCTGACCGTGAACGAGCGCCGCATCGCGTTCGTCGGCGCCAACGGCTCCGGCAAGTCCACCCTCGCGCGCATGATCAACGGACTGGTCCGGCCCACCAGCGGGCGCGTGCTCGTCGGCGGGCTCGACCCGGTCCGCGACGGCCGCCGGGTCCGCGAGCGCGTCGGCTTCCTGTTCACCGATCCCGACAGCCAGATCGTGATGCCGACGGCCGGTGAGGACGTCGCGTTCTCGCTGCGCGGGCGCGGCATCCCGCAGGCCGAGCGCACCCGCAGAGCCGCTGCGATGCTCGCCGAGCACGGCCTCGACGGCTACGCCGAACATCCGGCTCACCAGCTCTCCGGGGGCCAGAAGCAGCTGCTCGCGCTGTGCTCGATGCTCGTGCTCGAACCCGAGGTGCTGGTCTGTGACGAGCCCACGACGCTGCTCGACCTGCGCAACAAGCGCCACTTCGCCGAGGTGATCGACGCGCTGCCGCAGCAGGTCGTGCTCGTCACCCACGATCTCGACCTGCTGGAGCGCTTCGAACGGGTCGTCGTGCTCGACCGCGGCCGGGTCGTCGCCGACGACCTGCCGGAGCCGGCGCTGCGGTTCTACCGGGACCTGGTCGGATGAACCCGCTGGGCCTCTACGAGCCGGGCACGAGCGTGGTGCACCGGATCGGCGTCGGCTGGAAGATCGTGGCGCTGCTGCTCCTCGCGGCCGCGACGTTCGCCGTGGTGTCGCCGCTGTGGCTGGCCGGGATGTGCGGCGGTGTCGTGGTCGCCTACGCCGTGGCCCGGGTGCCGCTGCGCCGCTGCGGCCAGGCCGTGCGGACGATCGGACCGTTGGTCGTCGTCATGTTCCTGCTGCAGTGGTGGCTGATCGGGCGCGACAGCGCCGTCGTGGTCTGCCTGCGCATCTTCGTCGCGCTGGCCGCCGCCAACCTGTTCACGCTCACCACCCGGATCGACGACATCGTCACCACGATCGAGCACCGGCTGGGCCCGCTGTGCAGATTCGGCGTGCGTCCGGATCGCGTCGGCCTGATGGTCGGCCTCACGGTGCAGGCCGTTGCGGGCCTGTCGCGCGTCGCGGGGGAGGTGCGCGACGCGCAGCGAGCCCGCGGGGCGAGCCGGTCGGTGGTGGCCTTCGCCGTGCCGTTCCTCGTGCGGACGCTGCGCTACGCCGACGAGCTCGGCGAGGCGCTGGCTGCCAGAGGCGTGGGTGACCGCTGATCCGGCCGGGATCGGCGCCCTACTGGCTTTCCTGATCATGACGTGACCTGCGACGCGGGCGTCGCAAGGTGTCGGTGTCGTCGGTGTCGGCCATGGCGGCGAGGTCGACGGCAGCGCGGAGTCCGGTCAGGGAGTCGAGCAGCCGGGCAACGTCCTGCGCGGCCTGCTCGCGGGGTTCGGCGTGGCGCATAAGGACCAATACCCCGGGCGTTCGGACCTGAAACCGTGATGTGACGGCCTGTTTCCGCGGTGCGTCAGCCGGGTTTGACGGCCTGGAGCGTGTAGCTGTGCGCGAGCAGCTCGGGGCGGCCGCGCAGCCGCCACTCCTTGTGGTCGACCTGCTCCATCTGGCCGGGCAGTGCCTCCCACGGCACGCTGTCGTGTTCCACGAACTGCGTCAGCGCCAGCCCCTGCTCGAGCAGCGCCGAGATGATCTCGCCGAGGCCGTGGTTCCAGCTGTGGGTGACGTTGTGGACGAACTGCGCGTCGGTCTCGACGTAGGTGGTGTCGTCCTCCCACACGATCGGCTCCGGCGTCTCGAAGTACGGGAAGCCGACGACGAGACGGTCGGTGACCCGGTCGTCGATCGCCCACAGCATCGGATGGCCCTCGCGCAGGAACAGCCGCCCGCCCGGGCGCAGCAGCGCGGCCACGATCGCGGCCCACCTGCGGATGTCGGGGAGCCAGCAGAGGGCGCCGATGCCGGTGAAGACCAGGTCGAACCCGGCCGCGGGCAGCACCGCGAGCGCGTCGTGCAGATCCGACTCCACGAAGTCGACGTCCGCACCCGTCGCGGCGGCCAGCCTGCGGGCCTCGGCCAGCGAGGCGGCGGAGAAGTCGAGGCCCGTCATGCGTGCGCCCAGCCGGGACAGCGAGATCGTGTCGGTGCCGATGTGGCACTGCAGGTGCACCCCGCGCAGCCCGGTGATGTCGCCGAGCCGGGGGACGTCGAACCGGACCACGTCGCTGAGGAACCCCGGATCGGCCACGAACCGCTCGAACGCGTAGCCGGGCGAGGCGGCGTGCGCGGGCGCCCGCTCGTCCCAGTTCGCGCGGTTGACCGCGAAGGAACCCGCTCGTCCGTCCATGCCCGGCGAGGCTACTGACGCACGGGTGACCGGCGACAGCGCATTACAGGGTCGGCGTGGGCATCGCGGGGTCACCCAGGCTCGACGGGCCCGACCAGCGTCGAACCGGCGAGGACCTCCGTGTCGGCGACGACGCACACGACATCGTGCTCAGCGCAGCGGCCGATCCAGACGGGATAGCCGCCGTCACCGAAACCGCTGGGGAACACGATCATGTTCGTCGCGGTGTCCGGATCCTCCATCACGACGCTGCGCTCGCGCCAGAGTTCGTCCCGCAGCTCGTCCCGGACACCCCGGACCTCGTACCACCCGCTGCTGGGATCGAGCCGGTGATGGAGGATCACCGCGTCGGTGAAGGCGAGCACGCCCGAGTCGACACCGACCACGAAGTACTGGCCGTCACCGAGGGTGCTCGGGTCCTGGCCGGGTTGCAGTGCCGGCTCCCAGTACGCCACCGGCTCCTCCCGCAGGCTGATGCGGCACCCCGCCACCCGTTTCTCGGTCCGGTCGGGGAACGTGGCGATCGCCACCGTCACCGGGTGGCTCCCGGTCGGCAACGCGACGGTGAGGGGTTGCAAGTCCGCGCCGAGGTAGGCGGGATCGGTGACGAGGAGCCGGCCGGTCGGCAGCTGCAGCCTGCCCACCTCACGGGCCTGCACCACGACCTCCTCGCCGGGTTCGGATTCGCCTGGTTCGGATTCGCCGGCCTCGAGGAGGTAGCGCGCGGGTGGGCCGAACATCGTCACCATCTCGGGCCCGGGTCGTGCTGCTCCCGGCGCCCAGTCGCGAACGGGTTCCGACACGGGCGGCGCGATCGGTGGGCGGGGTTGTGGTGCCCGCGGCGGGGCGGGCGGGTGGGGTAGCGGACCGAAGTCCCGGAGCGTCTCGACGGGCTCCGGAACGGGGAACGGTGGCTGCGGGAGACCGGACAGGAAGTCGGCAGGCCCCGACCAGCTCCCGAACCGCGGCACGGCGATCCACCGCTCGTCCGGCCCGAGCGCGCGGAACGGCGGCGTGGGCGTGCCGATGGCCTGCACGATCGGCGCATCCCGTCCCGGCCGGGTGATCTCCGAGCCGAACGTCGTCAGGCAGCGCGGTACGTCCGTGTCGAACTCCGGCGCGCTCGCGTCGGGGTAGCGCCACTCGGTCATCTCGAGCAGCGCCATCCGGTCGCGATCCGCCTGTCGGAACTCGACGCGGAACGTGCGCCGTTGCAGCTCGTCGAAGCTCCACGCGAGCAGCCGCGCGTGCAACCCGTCGACCTCGACGAGGTGCCGGGGCCGGCCCGCGGGACCGAGCAGGACGACGTAGGGCTCGCCCGCGCCGTGGCGGCGCTCGGCGTCGGCGGCCGGCAGCGGCTCGTCGATCGCGCGCTGCTGGGGGTGCCACCTGGCGCCGTAGGCGATCCCGGGACGCTGCCTCACCGCCTCAGTATTGCGCCCGCTTCGCGGGTGAATGAATCAATTGCTCGAATGACACTGTCAAGGCCCGAGATCGGTAGGCTGTCGGAATGGCCGAGCCCGCTGCGAGGACCGGACCACGCCGAGCTCCGCGGCCGGGCGAGCGCAAGCGCGACCCCGAGCGCACCAAGCAGGCCATACTCGACGCGGCCGCAGGCGAGTTCGCCCGCAAGGGCTACGCGGGTGCGCGCACGGCGGACATCGCCGCGGCGGCCGGGGTCAACCAGCAGCTCATCGCCTACTACTTCAACGGCAAGGCCGGGCTGGCCAAGGAGATCGGCAGGCGGTGGCGCGCGCAGGAGACGGTGCTGCGGCCGGGTGCCGGGTCCCTCCAGGACGACGTCCGGGAGCAGGTCATGGCGTTGGCGCAGGATCCCGCCATGTACCAGGGCGCGAAGCTGCTGGCCTGGGAAGGGCTGGAGTCGCAAGGGCTGGAGTCGCGGGGCGACCCGGATCCGGAGGAGGAGGCCGAGCGCGCCGCCCGGCTGGGCGAGGAGGTGGCCCGGATCCGCCGGCAGCAGGAGGCCGGCGAGCTCGATCCCGCACTCGATCCGGCCGCAGTGTTGCTGATCATGATGAGCGCCGGCATGGCACCGGCGGTGTACCCGCAGCTCGTGCGGGCGCTGTTCGGTCGTGCCGCCGACACGGCCGACTTCCTGGAGCACTACGCCGAGCAGCTGGCCAGGGTGATCGCCCTGCTCGCCCCGGCGGGACCGGGCCGGGAGAATTCCTGACCGGCCATGTCGACGGCGGCCGACGCCGTTCGTAGCAGGGGTGAGGAACCGGCAACGGGCCGGTCGTCGTCACCGGAGGCCGCAATGGCTACATCTGTGCTCTACATGTCGATGTCGCTCGACGGGTTCATCGCAGGACCCGGTGACGAGCCGGGCAACCCCGGCGGCGACGGCTTCATGCGACTGCACGACTGGTACGGGTTCGACCAGGACGGCGAGATCGCCGACCTGGACGGCATGGGCGGGCACTTCATGCGCGAGACGATGGCCACCGGGGCGCTCGTCGCGGGTCGGCGCACCGTCGAGCAGGTGGATCACTGGAGCGGCGACGCCCACGGAGTCCCGATCTTCGTGCCCAGCCACCGGCCGCCGGGCCCGTCGGTGGCGAACCACCCGATGGTCACGTACGTCTCCGACGGGATCGTCAGTGCCATGGCGCAGGCGAGGTCGGCGGCCGGCGACCGGGATGTGGTGGTGCTCGGCGGGTACACGGCGCAGCAGGCACTCGCCGCCGGCGTGCTGGACGAGCTGCAGATCCACCAGATCCCGGTGCTGTTCGGCTCCGGCAGGCGACTGTTCGACGTGCTCCCGGAGCGGGTCGAGCTGGAGATCGCCAGGGTGATCGACACGCCGGACGCCACCCACCTGCGCTACCGCGTGCGCCGCTGAGAGCGGCGCGGTGGTGCTCAGCGCGGCGTGAGCCGGACGATCGGGTACTCCCGGTCGGACTTGTCCTGGTACTTCGCGATGCGGGGCTGCGCAGCCGAGATGCGCTGCCAGGCCTGTTCGCGCTCGGCACCGCTGAGCACCTGCGGCGTCACCGCGACGGCGGCCCGGCCGGGCAGCTCGATCGACACCTGGTCGGGGCTCGCGGTCAGGTTGGCGTGCCAGTCCGGGTGGATCTCCCCACCTCCGGACGCGATGATCAGCCGGGCGTTCGCGCCGTCGGGGAACCAGGCCAGCGGGGATTCCCGCGGCTGCCCGCTGCGCCGCCCGACGGTGTGCAGGATCAGCACGTCCATCCCCATGAAGGTGCCCTTGTCGCGTCGCACCTTCGCGTTCATCCGGGCGTTCATGCGGTGCTGCATCCACCGCGAGAACGCCCCGGGCCCCGTGCGCCTGCCGGTCTGCTGGTCCGCTGCCATCTGCCTTCTCCTCCAGGGTCACCCCGCCTGGGCGGGGACTTGTTTCCGCTGGTGGATGACGTTAGGGGCCGGTGGCTCGGCCGTGCTTCTCGATTCCTGACCGGTACCGACCGACGGGTCACGGCGTGAGGACGATCCTCCCGAACACGCTGCCGAGGTCCATCCGGCGATGGGCCTCGGCGGCCTGGTCCAGCGGGAGGACCTCGTGCACGACGGCGTGCAGTTCGCCGCGGGCTGCGGCCGCGAACTGCGCGGCCCGCACGGCGTCGCGCTCGGGAACCGGAACGGTGTCGAGGCTGAGCGTGGCGAACGAGCGGGACTGCTGGAACGCGCCCGTGAGCCGCGTGCCGAAGTCCCCGGGCGGCATGCCGGCCACCACGCCGACGACGACGAACCGTCCGTTGGGAGCCAACCGGTCGATGAACGCCGGCAGCTGCGCCCCACCGACGATGTCGACGATCACGTCGAAGGCTGCCGGCGCCGCCGGGTCACCCGCTCCGGAGCGGTCGAGCACGTGGGTTGCCCGGAGCTCGCGCAGGCGCCTGCCGCGCTCCGGCGATGACGTCGTGACGGCGACAGCGCTCGCCCCGGCACGTGCGGCGAGCTCCACCGTCGCGATCCCGATGCTGCCGGCCGCACCGCGCACGAGCACGGACTCGCCGGGAACGAAGTGCGCGTGGGCGAGCGCGAAGTGCGCCACGGGTGCCGCGCTCCCGAGGGTCACGGCATCGATCGAGGACAGGTCGACGGGCAGGGCGACGACGTCCTCGATCCGCGCGACGGCCTGCTCGACGTAGCCACCACTCGTGCCGGTGAACGCCCACACCCGGCGGCCGACCCACGACGCGTCGACGCCCGACCCGACCGCCGTGACCCGCCCGGCCACCTCGCTGCCGGGGATCAGCCCCTCGCTGAACCCGTAGCCGCGCAGCGTCCCGCGGCGGATCACCGCGTCGACGCCGCCGACCCCGATCGCCTCGGTCTCGATGATGACCTGCCCGGGTGCCGGGGCCGGGGCCGGCACCTCGATCACCGCTATCCCGTCCGGGTCGCCGAACCGTTGGATCGCCGCTGCTCGCACTGTCGTCACCTGCTCGTTCTCGTCGTTCGGTGCGCTACCGTGGCGACGGTAATGGACGCCTGCGTCCACTTCTGCGAAGTGAGAAACATGATCGATCGATTGCCTCAGAAGCTGCGCGCCGATGCGCAGGACAACCGTGACCGGGTCATCGAGGCGGCGCGGGCACTGTTCTCCGAGCGGGGGATCGGTGTCGTCACGATGCGCGAGATCGCTCGCCGTGCCGAGGTGGGGCCCGCGACCCTGTACCGGCGGTTCCCGACGAAACAGCTGTTGGTCGACGACGCCTTCGCCGACGAGCTGCGGCGCTGTCGCGGGATCGTGGACGACGGCTGCGCCGATCCCGATCCGTGGCGGGGGTTCTGCTCGGTCATCGAACGGATCACCGTGCTCAACAGCCACAACCAGGGATTCGTGGACGCGTTCATGGCCGCGAGCCCGGAGGTCGACACGTTCGCTGCGCACCGCGCCGCACTGCTGCGGATGCTCGTCGAGCTGGCCGGGCGTGCCCAGGCGGCAGGGGGCCTGCGCCGTGATTTCGTCATCGACGACCTCATCCTCGTGCTGCTCACCGGGCGCGGGCTGGCTGCGGCGCCGCCGTCGGTCCGGGCTGCGGCGGCGCGGCGGTTCGCCGCGCTGGCCATCGATGCGTTCCGCGCGTCCGGCGACAGCGCAGAGCTGCCCCGCGCCCCGCGTCTCGTTCCCGGCGTGGTGCGGACCACCCGCCGGGCCGCCGGACAGGTCCCCTGAAAGATCTTCGAGAAAATTCTCCGGGACATGTCGAACGGTGTCGTGCCCGTTCGTAGCGGGGGTGAGAGACCGGCAACGAGCCGGTCGGCCAGCCACCGGAGGTCACCATGTCCGCCACCACCTACACCGCCGCTCCCGCCACCACGACCACCGCGCCCTCGGCGGGTTCGCTGCTGCGGCGCGGGGCTGTCGCCACCGTCGCTGCCGCGGCTGCCACCACGGTCATCGCCACCGTCGGCCAGGCGGTCGGGATCAGCCTGGCCGTCTCCGGCGCCCCGATCCCGCCGGCCGGGTTCGCGACGCTGACCGTCGTCTTCGCGGTGCTCGGCCTGCTCATCGCACTCGTGCTGCGCCGGTTCGCCCGCAGCCCCCGCACGGCGTGGATCCGCACCACCGTGGTGCTCACCGCGCTCTCGCTGGTGCCCGACCTGCTCGCGGATGCCGCCGGTTCGACGAAGGCACTGCTGATGGGGACGCACCTGGTCGCTGCGGCGATCGTGATCCCGGCGGTCGCCGCCAGGCTGCGCGCCTGACGCCCTGCCGTGCTCGTCCCGCTGTTGAACGAAGGAGCGATCGATCATGCAGTACCTGCTGTCCATCCAGGTCGACGAGAGCGTGCCAGCACCCACCCGCGAGGCCGAGCGGGAGGCCTCCTACGACCGGGTCGGACGCGTCAACGACGACATGCGGTCCGGTGGCGTGTGGGTCTTCGCCGGCGGGCTGCTGCCGTCGGGGAGCGCCACCGTCGTGGAGGTGAACGACGGCTCCACCACGATGACCGACGGTCCGTTCGCCGAGACGAAGGAACAGCTCGGCGGGTTCTGGGTGATCCGCGTCGCCGATCTCGACGCGGCACTGGCCTGGGCCGCGAGGTGCGCCGAGGCCTGCCGCGGACGCATCGAGGTCCGCCCCTTCGATCATCTGTCGCAGGACTGAACCCGCCACCGGCCCGCCGGTTCCGCCACCGAGCCGCCCGTCAGGCCGGGGCCAACGCGCCGCGGACCACCCGGGCCAGCTCGCGCCGGTCCGGCCCCTCCGCAGGCGTGGGCCGCCACCCGCTCCGGTACACCGCGGCGGCCTTCGGCTCGACCGCGTCCAGGCTGTCCGGCCCGGCCAGCATGCCCTGGTACCTGCCGATCGCGGGCCCGATCTCCGGGTCGACCGCCGCGGCCGCCATGATCAGATCGGACGGGATGCGGCGGGTGAGGTCGATGTCGTGGCCCGCCCAGCGGCGCCGGGTCGCCTCGTCCATCCGTACGTGGTCCTCGACCCAGGGCCGCATGTGCGCCTCGCACCAGGCGTCGAACCTCGCCGGGACCGGGTCGGGGTCGACACGGTGCTCGTCGAGCAGGCGGAGCAGTTCGCGGGCCTGCAGCAGGGACGTGGTGATCCCGCGTCCGAAGTTCGGCGTGGTGGTGCACACCGCGTCCCCGACGAAGACCAGCCCCGGCCGGATCGCGCCGTCCCGATCTGCCTGGCCCTGATAGTGGTTGACCATCGCGCCCCCGGCCAGTACCGGCTTGATCGGCCGGGAGCGCCCGGGGTCGGTCCAGCTCGACAGCCCGGGCACCGCCCGGCAGGCCGCCTCGAACGCGGGCTCGTGGCGCAGCAGGACCAGGTCCGGGTCGTCGACCGGGCGCAGGATCAGGACCGTGAAGGTGCCGTGCTCGTGCGGGAAGACGATCACTTGGTAGCCGTCGAGGTCGGCCTGCCAGGCGAGCTGGTTGGTCATCGGACCGAGTTCGGCACCGGGGTGGAGCTGGTACTGCCGGTCGACGTAGGCGATCCCGGTCGCGCCGGTCACGGCGGCCGGCCCGCGCAGGGAGCGGGTGGCCCGACCGTTCCGGCCGGAGGCGTCGACGACCAGGTCCGCAGCCACGACCTCGGATCCGATCCGCAGACCGGTCGCCCGTCCGGAGCGGTCCAGGGTCACGCCGTCGACGTGAGCGCACCGCAGCTCCACCCCGGGCTGTCCGGCCACGGCGGCGCGCAGCGCGCGTTCGAACGTCTCCCGCCGCGACCGCATCCCTCCGGGCACGACCTGGCCACCCGGAAGCTCGAACGTGATCGGCTCGGCGCCTGCGGCCAGCCAGGCGGCGTGCGCCTCGGGCAGCTCGGCCCGCAGCGCCTCGTCGACCTGCGGCCGGAAGGCGTGCGCGTGGTGGAACTGCATCACGCCGCGGCGGCGCCAGCCGGCCCCGCCGTCCGGGCCGGGGTCGCGGTCGGCGGCGGTGACCCGGTGGCCGCGGCGGGCCAGTGCTGCGGCGAGGAACAGGCCGGTCGGTCCCGAGCCGATGATCGCGACGTGCATCTCGTCACCTCGTCAGATACCCTCGAGAAATTCATTACCCACAGAGTGCAACTGAAATAGAGGGGTTCGTCAAGCCCTGCGAGGAGCACGATGAGCGAGACGGACACCGGTCGGCGCCGGTACCGGTCGGAGCTGCGGGCCCGCCAGGCGCGCGAGACCCGGCAGGTGGTCGTCGAGGCCGCGGCCGCACTGTTCGTCCGCCACGGCTACGCCGCCACGACCCTGGCCGCGGTCGCCGCCGCCGCCGGGGTGAGCCGCAAGACCGTCTTCAACGCCGTCGGTGGCAAGTCCGCGCTGCTCCACCTCGCGTGGGACCGGTCGCTGACCGGCGACGACGAACCGGTGCCGATGGCGCAGCGCGCGGCCGTCCGCCAGATCCTGGCCAGCACCGACCCGGCCGAGTCGGTCCGGCTCTGGGTGGCCATGGTCGTCGACGTGCAGGTCCGTTCGGCTCCGATCGGCCGGGTGCTCGCGGCCGCGGCCGATGTCGACCCGGATGCCGCGGCACTGCTTGCGATGGCCGACGCGGAGCGCCTCCAGGGGGCGCGGGAGTTCGTCGAGCACCTGCAACGGGTCGGCGGGCTCCGGGCCGGCGTGACGCCCGAGGCGGCCGCCGACGTGTGCTGGGCGCACAACGACGGCTCGGCCTACCGGCGGCTGGTGCTCGAGCGTGGTTGGCCGGCCGCGGTGTTCGAGCAGTGGCTGGTCCGGGTCATCACGACCTCGGTGCTGCCGGACTGATCGGACGGCTGCCCTGGCGGGGCGCCCCGACGGCGCCAACCAAATGGCCACGGCGCCGACGTCTCGACATCGGCGCGGTGGCTACGGGGTTGGCGCGGTCAGCGACTGCTGGGCCCGGCACGACAAAGGGCCGGTCTCCCGTGGGGGATACCGGCCCTGAGCTGCGAAAACATGGTCGGGGTGACAGGATTTGAACCTGCGACCTCTTCGTCCCGAATTAGGTCCGTGCCGCGAACGCACGTCCACGAACCTCGTCCCCGCTGGTCGGAGCCGCGGGACGCGTCGGTCAGAGTGGCTCGCCGATGTTGCCCGCAACAAGATCGTCTCCCCGATCTCTCCCAGATGGCCGCCGCTCCGTCGAGTGCAAGTGCCACTCGGGTCGCCGCGTCAGCAACGACGCACATGGCAGACGGGAGCAGGCCGGAGCAACCAGGAGCGGAGATTCGAACATAAGTTCGAACGATCTGGTAGCGTGATCTTCATCGGTCACACGTCATCCCTGGCGGCCGGATCTCGCATCCTCCCCAGGATCACCGGCACTGTGACGTCTCTAGATCGGGAGGTCGGTGCGTGGGGATGTTGGGTGTGTTCATTCCTGGCTCGTGGGCGGTGGGGGAGGTGGGCGCCTTGAGCCTCTGTGACCGCCTTGCGGCAGCTGTAGCGATGCGGGAGATGAGGAGTGTGCCGACTGTAGCTCCCGTACGTCGGGATATGCCGACGCGGATGGCCGTCAGCGCCTGGCGGGGGCCTCGCGCCGTTGACCGTCGCCGTCTTCCTGGTGTGCTGACTCCGGGCGCCGGCGCAGAACCCGTCACCTGCTCGCCTAGATCTCGCGGCCAAATGGACCACAGTCAGGCGTCTACTGTCATGATGCGCTGCATGAGCACGTCCTCTCACGCCTGGGCCCACCGATGAGGTTCGTCGTCCAAAACGTGGGCATGACCTTGCCCTACGGGTCGCGCCCGTTCGCGGTGCTGTACGCCGACACGTGGAACGACTACGGGTATAACGTGCTCTATAAGCTTGAGGTCCATCTCGAAAATCATGATGTAATAGCAGCGGGAAATGTCAAGATTACAAGTCTCGGACTGGAGTCCGGTGCGCCACTGGATATTGGAGTCGAGTTTGAAACCCTTCCGGAGGGTTTCTGTTCGCTAGGGCAGGAATACACCTACTATGAAGCGCTTGCGGGATCCGGTGATACGCTCCTGCGTCAGACCCTAGCCGGACTGCGCGATGTAGTGCTGTATCCAACACTTCAAGAGGTCTTCAAGAACGAGAATTCCTATCGAAAGGGACTTCTGAGGTTTGGATCGGCTGAACGGGCGATCGTCGATGCGCCGGCGCTTCTAGCCGACCAGCATGGACCGGACGGCCCATCGAAAACGCGACTCGCGTTTGCATTTGAGAACAGCGTGGGCGGGGACGACTTTACAATTGAGTTCGTGTTTGCAGATAGGGAGCATCTGCCCTCGCGAATCAACGCCGTCATTGGCTACAATGGCACGGGGAAGACTCGACTACTTGCGAACTTGGCGATGATAGCGTCTTCTGACGCCCAGCGTCGGCTTGAACCTGAGACGCGCAAGTTTAGTGGGCGGTTCCCTGAATATGACCCGGCATTCGGTGCGGTAGTTGCGATTTCGTATAGCGCATTCGACATATTTGAGATCCCCGACAAAGGTGATCCCCGTTCGTTCGGTTACACATATTGCGGGTTGCGCAAGCGCGGTCCGGACGGAGCCTATACGCTCAAGAGTCCGGATGAGATTACGGACGACTTCTTTTCTGCGCTGAAAAATGCCCGCAATGGGCGCCAAAGAGATATCCTAGTTCAGGTCTTTGACCGACTCAAACAGGAACCTTCATTCGCCCGAGTCGGGTTGACAGAGTACATTCACGCCGAAGAAGATACAAGTCTATCCGACATTCGGCTGCAGTTTTCCAGGTTGAGTACCGGTCACAAGATTGTTCTCAACATTGCGACACAACTGGTTGCGAACCTGCAACTTCGGTCCTTGATTTTGATTGACGAGCCCGAGTCGCATCTGCACCCACCCCTCCTTGCTGCACTTCTCCGATCGGTTAGCGAGGCCTTAGATCAGCGCGATTCCTTTGCGGTCGTGGCAACACATTCCCCGGTCGTGCTTCAGGAGGTGCCGAGTCGCTATGTTTCCGTGCTTAAGCGCAATGATACCGCGACAATTGTGCAGTCTCCAGAGTCGGAAACATTCGGGGAGAATGTCGGATTCTTGACCCGCACGGTGTTCAATCTGGATAGTAGCGCTACGGATCATCACGCAATTCTAAGGAGGCTCGCACAGTTTCCAATGGCGGACATCGAGCAGATGTTCGGCACGCGGCTGAGCAATCAGGCGCGCACTTACATTATGAAGATCCAGCGGGAACGGGCGTCTTAGGTGCGGTCTCTCCCGAAGCCAAGTAGGGATGATCGCGCCGACTTTCGAGAGTGCATCGATCGGCGTAAGGACGTGGAAAGTGACCTTCTTAGGGCCAGCGAGTCGGTCGTCTACGATGCATACGATCGATACGAAGACATTGCGTTCGGGACTGGAGTTGCTGGCCAATTGGTCGAAGACGCTCCGCAAGCTCTAAAGGATAATTTTCGTCTGCTGGATACTGGTCGACCGCTTCATGATTTGAGGCAAAAGCTACTCGGGATGGGCTCGAATGACCGGTGTCCCTACTGTAATCGCGCGCCGACGGCAGCCCTAGATCATCATCTGCCTAAAACCTCACTGCCGCACTTTGCAATCCTTGCGAGGAATCTTGTGCCGATCTGTGACCGGTGCAATCGCAGGAAGTCGAGTACGCAGCGCGTCAGTCCAATCCACAGGTTTTTCCATCCCTACTATGACAGAGTGCCCGACCGCCGACTCCTACGCGCTACTACGAAGATCGACGATATTGTCGATATTGATTACTTCATTGACGAGCAATGCGGAGCGCCACGAGAGATGATTAGCATTGCGCTATTCACTTTTATTCAGCTGGACTTGCGGCAGTTTTTTGTTCAGGAAGCATACGATGAAATCGGCGACCTTGCAATTGCGCTTGACAACGAATTTGACAGTGGTGGAACTCTAGCTGTTGCGGGCTTTCTCGCAACGATCAGGGACTCCTGTTCCGGCAGGCATGGATACAATCACTGGCGTAGTGCACTTTACGAGGCGTTGGCTGACAGTGCTGATTTCTGTGCTGGCGGTTTTCGTCAGCTACTTCCGGGTGCGACCATTTTCTAGCTAGTAGGCCGTCGCGGCTAAAGCGTGGGTTCGGGCGGCGTCCAGGTGCGTGCATCGCAAGGCGGCGATGCGAAGGCATACCGGGTGTCTGTTGAGCGTCGCCAACGCAGCGAGGTGCGTGCCTGGGCATCGCCGGGCGCGAAATAGCCGCGACGGTCTACTAGTAGAGCGTCGCTTCTAAGATTCGGGGTAGAGGTGTCGGAGTTTGGTGCGGGCGTCGCTGGCGGT
>NZ_JBHSIR010000025.1:0-143207 GCF_042653605.1 Pseudonocardia sp. GCM10023141 | reverse complement strand
TGATCAACGACCACCTGCAGCTACCAAAGCTGCCACGCCGTCACACCACCGGGTTCGACAACACCCTCTCAGGCGGCTGCGGCGGGGCTGCGCACCATGTCGCAGAACAGCGCGTGGACGCGGCCGTCGCCGGTGAGCTCCGGGTGGAACGAGGTGGCCAGCACCGGGCCCTGCCGCACCGCGACGGGGTGGCCGGCGGCGCGCGCGAGCACCTCGACCTGCGGGCCGGTCTCCTCCACCCAGGGGGCGCGGATGAACACCGCGCGCACCGGCTCGCCGGTGATCCCGGTGATCGCCAGGTCGGTCTCGAACGAGTCGACCTGGCGGCCGAACGCGTTGCGGCGCACCACCACGTCGAGCCCGCCGAGCTGGCGCTGGTCGGGACGGCCGTCGAGCACCTGGCGGGCCAGCAGGATCATGCCCGCGCACGAGCCGTAGGCGGGCATGCCGCCCGCGATGCGCTCGCGCACCGGTTCCAGCAGCTCGAACGTCTCCAGCAGCCGGCTCATCGTGGTGGACTCCCCGCCGGGCAGCACCAGGCCGTCGACGGTGTCGAGCTCCGAGACCCGGCGCACCGCCACTCCGCGGGCACCACACGCCGACAGCGCGGCGAGGTGCTCGCGGACGTCACCCTGCAGGGCCAGCACACCGATCACGGGAACCACCTGACCAGCGTAGACGGCGACGCGGGTCACACCGCTGTGGCGGCACCCACGGTGGCGGCTCCCACGGCGGCGGCGGCCTTGGAACGCGCCGCCGCCGAGCGCACGGCCTCGGCCACCGCCGGGGCGACGGCGTTGTCGAAGACGCTCGGCACGATGAACGACGCGTTCGGCTCCGGCACCACGTCGGCGATGGCGGCCGCCGCGGCGAGCAGCATCTCGTCGGTGATGTCGCGGGCCTGCGCGTCGAGCAGCCCGCGGAACACACCCGGGAACGCCAGCACGTTGTTGATCTGGTTCGGGTAGTCGGAGCGCCCGGTGGCCACGACGGCGGCGTGCTGGGCCGCGACGGCCGGGTCGACCTCGGGGTCCGGGTTGGCCAGCGCGAACACGATGGAGTCCGACGCCATGGTGGCCAGCTCGTCGGCTCCGAACAGGTTGGGCGCCGAGACGCCGATGAACACGTCGGCCCCGACGAGAGCGTCGGCGAGCGTGCCCGCGACGCCGTCGGTGTTGGTGTGGTCGGCGATCCACGTGAGGTTCGCGTCGAGCCCCGGACGGGCCTTGTGCACGATCCCGTCGATGTCGACGGCCAGCACGTCGCCCGGTTTGCCCGAGCGCAGCAGCCGGATGATCGCCGACCCGGCCGCGCCCACCCCGCACACGACGATGCGACAGTCCGACATGTCCTTGCCGACGACCCGCAGCGCGTTGCGCAGCGCCCCGAGCACGACGACGGCCGTACCGTGCTGGTCGTCGTGGAACACCGGGATGTCGAGCATCTCGCGCAGCCGCGCCTCGATCTCGAAGCAGCGCGGTGCCGCGATGTCCTCGAGGTTGATGCCGCCGTAGCCCGGCGCCAGGATCTGGACCGTGCGGATGATCTCCTCGGTGTCCTGCGTGTCGAGGCAGACCGGCCACGCGTCGACGTTGGCGAACCGCTTGAACAACGCGGCCTTGCCCTCCATCACCGGCATCGCCGCGGCGGCGCCGAGGTTGCCCAGACCGAGCACGGCCGACCCGTCGGTGACGACGGCCACGGTGTTGCGCTTGATCGTCAGCCGCCGGGCGTCCTCGGGGTTGGCCGCGATGGCCTGGCAGACGCGGGCGACGCCCGGCGTGTAGGCGCGCGAGAGGTCGTCGCGGTTGCGGAGGCTGACCTTCGACGTGACCTCGATCTTGCCGCCCAGGTGCAGCAGGAACGTGCGGTCGGAGACCTTGCGGACCGTCACCCCTGGCAAGGACTCGAGCGCCGCGGTGATCTCGCTGGCGTGCGCCTCGTTGAGGGCGTTGCAGCTGATGTCGACGACGAGCGTGGCCGTGTGGGCCTCGACGACGTCGAACGCCGTGACGACACCGCCGACACGACCGACGGCCATCGTGAGCTCACCGGCGGCGCTGGCGGAGGCGGGAACCTCGACCCGCGCGGTGATGGCATATCCGGGACCGGGTACTGGCACGAACGAACCCTACCGGCGCCGCGGCACCGATCCGCGTCACGTCCATTTTGTTCGCGGGCCGCTGGTGCCACGTCCCCGCCGCCACATGGTTCCGTGCGGCCGGTCCGGGACGCGCCCACCGCACCGGCCGCGGGCCCCCGGTGTGACCCTGGGTGTGACATGGTCCGCACCCCCCAACCCCCGACGCCGTCCAGGACTCGTCCCCGGTGTTCATCACCACCACCGCAACCCCGGAGGCCCCGATGTCTCGATCCGCTCCCCTCCGCACGGCGCTGATCGTCGCGGGCGCCCTGCTCACGGCCGTGCTCGCCGGGTGCGCCACGGGGGTCACGGGCATCGCCGGCCCTACCACCGCTGCCACCCCGACCGCCACCCCGATCGCGGTACCGGGCAGCGGCTCGCCCGGCCTGCCCGCCACCGTGGACCCGGTGGCCGCGCACTGGACCCGGCTCACCGACCCGGACAGCGGCGTGACGATGCAGCTCCCCGACACCGCGAAGCGCTACACCGTCTCGAGCGGGACCCAGTACCGCGGCGCCACCACGACGGGCGGCAACGTGGTCACCACGATCACGCCGATACCGGCAGGCTCGCAGGGCTCGGCCGCCGCCGCCGTGCAGGCGGTGCTCGCGCAGACCGGGGGCACGCTGGTGAACCTGGAGAACGTCCGGGTCGACGGCCACGACGGTCAGGATGCGCGCATCACCACGCCCGCGACGTCGCCGGTCGGCACCGGGATCCTGTGGGTCCGCGCGGTCGCCACGTCGCGGTACGTCGTCAACATCCTCGCCTTCGAGAAGGGCGCCGACGAGGCGCTCGCCACCCGCACCAAGGCACAGGCGTTCGGCGGGCTGCAGGTCCCGTGACCCGCACGCACGCCGACCGCACCCGCGGGGCGACCGCCGCAGGATGGGCCGATGGCTGAGCAACCGGTGCTGCGCCAGGCAGCACGGGCCCCGGTACTCGACGAGTTCGACCGGGCGCTGCTCGTGCCGTTCGACGTCTCCGTCAGCTACAGGGTGGGTCGGTGCTCGTGCCCGCGGGCAGGATCGCCAGCTCGCCCGCGGTGAACGGCCGGTCGGCCGCGGCGCAGAGCCGGTCGCGCCAGCCGCTCGCGGTCAGGGGAACCGCGTACGGCTGCACCCCGGCGTAGCCCTGCACCAGTCCCATCGCGCCCTGCGCGTCGGTGCCGGCGACGGTGGCGTTGGGCAGCATCGTGCCGCTCGCCGCACCCGCGGTCATGTCCAGGAACGTGATCCGGGCGTCCAGCAGCGAGGACGCCGTGGCGAGGTAGCCCTCGGGGTCGAAGCCGAGCAGCTCCTGCGCCTTCGGCGCGGGGACCGGCGGGCGGGCGCGGGTGAAGGTGGCGAGATCCCACAGCTCGACCGCCGGGTTGTCCCGGCCCACCAGCACCGCGACCCGGCCACCGGTGCTGTCGAAGGCGACCCCCTTGGAGGCCGCCGCCGCCACCGGGATCACGCCCAGCGACCTGCCCGCCGGGATGTCCCAGAGCTGCAGGCCGCCCTTCATGGTCTGCGTGAGCGCCTGTCCCGGCTTTCCCGGCCGCGCCCACACGACGGCGGACCGCCGCTGCGATGCCCGCTCGGCCGGGGTGTCGCCCAGCATGATGGGGCTGCCCAGTGCCACGCCGGTGACCTGGTCGAAGGCGCTGAGCATGCCATCGGTGAAGACGATCAGCGGAGCGGGCGCGCCGCCGACGTCGGGTGGGACGTCCACGTCGGCATCATGATCACCGGGGTCGGCGGCGGTGGGGAGCGCGACGCTGGACTCGCGCTCCAGCCCGGGGAGGCCGTACCGGTCGAGCCGCCACGTGCCGGCCTGCCGGTCGATCACCCACAGCGCGTCCGCGATCAGCCACGATGCGTCGCTCGTGCGCGGGATCGACCGGGCCGCGACCTGTGCCCCGGTGGCCGGGTCCTCCACCGCGAACCCGTCGACGGTGGACCGCACGACGGCGCCTCCGCCGTGGGCGAGGTAGCGGATCGGGGTGGTCCCGCTCCCCTTCGCGACGGACGGCGGGGCGGGCACCGCGCGCAGCCGCAGCACGCCGCGACCGTGTGCCAGCAGCGGTACGGCACGCCCGTCCGGCGCGGTGGCGACCCCGAGCGCGGCGAGCACCGAGAACCCTGGTGCGTAGTCCGCCGGCAGCAGCGGCGGTCCGGCGACCTGTGTGACCGCGCCGGTGCCGAGATCCGTCAGGCGTAGCAGCGACTGGTCGGCCCCGACCTGGCCGGTGATCCTCTCGACGAGCGTGTCGGCGCCCCCGCTGAGCTCGGGCCGGCACGAGGTGGCCGCCAGGGAGCGGATCCGCCGCGGCGGGGCGGCCGGCGGGTTCCCGGTCGCCGTGACCACGATCGTCGGGCGGGAGTCGGGGTCGTTCGCGTCACCGGGTTCGCAGGTCAGCACCGCGGCCCCGGTGCGGCCGATCGCCGCGCCCGGTGGCAGCGCCGCGACCTCGGTGCCGTCGTCGAGGGACCGGATCGCGAGCCTGCTGTCGGGCCGGTCGGCAGCGCCGGTACGCACCAGCACCTGCCGCGGGTCCAGGGTGAGCGCGACGCCGACGGCGGTGGCGGGCAGCACTCCCAGCCGGTGCGGCACCGATGCTCCGGTGGCCGTGTCCACGATCCTGACGTCGTACCCGTCGGGCGCGTGGCGCTCGAACCAGACGAGGCGGCCGCCGTCGCTGCTGAACCGTGGCGCGCCGACGGCGGCGGGCGACGTCGCCAGCACGCGGGGCGGTCCGCCTGCGGCGGTGTCGTGGATGCGCACGTCGCCGGTGGCCGTGACGTCGGCGAGCAGGTGCCCGTCGGGGCTCAGCGCCGTCCGGTAGGGAGCGACGCCGGCGAGCTCGGCTCGGCGCGGCGCCGGGCCGGTGACCCCGACGTACAGGGTGACCCCGTCGGGCCGCGTGACCAGCAGCACGTCACCCGCCACCAGCATGTCGACGTTCGGGTTGCTCGTGACCTCGGGGAACACGGCATCCACCGACTGCATCGTCAGTGCCGCGTGCGCCATCGCGGTGCGGGCCTGCCCGCTGCGCGGATCGGACCTCCACGCGGCGAGGGCGAGCTGCGCCCCGACCACGGCGTCGGCCGGCGAGCGGGCGATCGACTCCCGGCCCAGGGTGTCGGCGTTGGCCGCGGCGAGCTGCGTGGCCAGCGCGGTGCTGCGCTGCACCGCCACGACCGCGAGCGTGCCCGCCGCGAGGACGAGCACCGCCAGCACGGCCGTGACGATCCGCCACCGGCGCACGTCGCGGCGTTGGCGCTGGGTGCTGCGGCGCAGGTACTCCCGGTCGGCAGGGGCGACATCGCCGGCGCGATCCGGCAGCCACTCCCCCGCCGCCGCCAGCAGGGTGCCGCGCAGCAGCGCCCCGTCGTCGCGGCCTGCGGCGTCCCAGCGTTCGCGCTGCGCGTCGAGCTGTTCGCGCCAGGCCAGGAAGTCGCGATCGGCCGTGAGCCAATCCTGCAGCCGGGGCCAGTGCTCGATCAGCGCCTGGTGGGCGAGCTCGACGGTGTCCCCGTCCCCGCCGCTGCCCACGACGAGCAGCCGCCCCTCGGCGAGGCGCGGGACCAGGGCCTGCTGCTCGGCCGCCAGGTCGACGAGCCGGATCCGGCGACGGACGAACCGGCCGTCGCGATCCGGGCGCGCCAGCAGGGTGAACATCCTGCGCAGGGCGTCATCGGTGCTCGCGGGGAACGTGGCCGACCCGGCGGCCACCGGGTCGAGGGTCGCACCGGCGATCGCCGTGGTGACGCGCTCGGCGTGCTGGGCGACCGCACCCGCGACGCCGCCGGCGTCGAGGTAGCCGCGCAGCGTCAGGTGACCGCCCTCGCGGCGGTCCCACAGGTCGGTGAGCAGCGACTCGACCAGCGGCAGCTGCCCGGGTTCGGCACCGGCGTCGTCGAGGATCCGGTCGACGAGCCCCTCCTCGAACGCCAGCCCCGGTGCCCGGTCGGCAGGCCCGACGATCGCCTCGCGGAGCCGGCTGCGGTCCAGCGACGCCACGAACACCGTGCCGGCCTCGATGACCGCGGCCAGCTCGGGTGTGAGCAGCTGGTCGAGCGCGGCCCAGCGCACCGTCAACACGGCCCGCACCGTCGGATCGGCAGCGGTGAGCGCCACGACGCGCTCCAGCAGGCCGCGGGCGGCGAGCGGCTCGACGGCGGCGAGCTCCTCGAACTGGTCGAGGACGAGCACCCGCTCCACGGTGGCGTCGCCCGGTTCCGGCAGCTCGACGTCGGCACCGGGGGTGAGCTCGACGACCGCGATGTCGCGCGCCCGCAGCCGCGGGATCAGCCCGGCCCGGACCAGCGACGACTTCCCGGCGCCCGAGGACCCCGCCACGGCGACCACCGGCAGCCGCCCGACCGCGTCGACGAGTCGTGCGGTGTCGGGTTCGCGGCCGAAGAACATCGCCGCGTGCTCCTCGCCGAACGGGGCGAGGCCGCGATAGGGGTTGGGCAGCAGCTCCGGATCGAGGCCGAGCACGGCCTCGATCGGCACCAGGTAGGCGGTCGTGGTGGCGCCGCGGTCGGCCGCGACGGTCATCCCCACCACCGCGCCGCTCTCGTCGTCCCAGACGGGCGCGCCGCTGAACCCGCCCTCGATGGTCTGGTCCCCGGGGTTGCCCTGCAGCTGGTACCAGCCGGTGCCCTGCTTACCGCGGATGGCGCCGGTGGTCCAGACCCCGTCCCAGGCGTCCTCGGGGAAGCCGAAGACGTGGAAGGAGTGGCCCCAGAGCCGCTCGATGCGCCGCAGCGGCGGCATCCGCACCTGCGCCGGTGCCGGGTCGGTGAGGCGCAGCAGGGCGATGTCGCCCGTGCCGTCGTCGCGGATCGGGACCCACCGCTCCACCGTCGCGCGCACGGACGGCGCGCCTGCCAGCGGGAAGTCCAGCCGAACCGGAGCCGTCGGGGCCTGCTCGGCGTAGGCGTCGCCGCCGAGCGCGTCGGCCACGACGTGGGCGCAGGTGGCCACCAGATCGGGCCCGACGAGGAACCCGCCGCCGATGACCTCACCGTCCACGGTCCACACCCGCGCGACGGCTCCTGCCGCGATCACCCCCGAGATCACCACCGGCGCAGCGTAACCAGCACTTCCGGGACGCCCGCCGCAGAGGATGCGCCCGACCTGCGTACTTCCCCGGACGACACCGCGGGTGCTCCGATGCGATAACAGGATCACGCCGGGCGCGCAGGTTGTCGGTGCCGACCCGCATAATCACTGGCGAGCACCCGGGGGGGACCACATGACCGATGCACTCGGCATCGACGTCGGCGAGGATTCCGGCGAGAGCTTCGGCCCGGACCTCGGCCCAGATTTCGGCGCAGATTTCGGCGGCATCGGCGCGCTGCTGCGCGGCTTCGCCGACAACGGCGACGGCACGATCGTCGGCCTCGTGCCGCGCGGGCGGGCCGGGGTCCGGCGGGTCTCGCGCACGCAGGCAGCGGAGTTCGACCAGCGGCTCGCGCAGGCCTACCGCGAGCGGTTGCCGTCGCTGATCCGCCACGCCGCGCGCAAGGTCGGCGACCACGGCCGCGCCGAGGACGTCGTGCAGCGCGCGTTCGAGAAGATCCTGCGGCGCTACCAGGAGAACCGCCCCGAGATCAGCAACATCGACGCGTACGTCTTCACCACGGTGTGCAACGAGATCAACCGCGAGCTGCGCGACGTCATCCCGGCGCGGCGCAACAGCTCCGACCCCGCCGACCTGGAGGCGGGCATCGGGTTCCGGTCGGATCTGTCGGGTCAGGTCGTCGACGCGATGGCGGTCCGCGCGGCGCTGGCCGAGCTGGCCCCGCGCGAGCGGGAGGCCGTCATCATGCGGTTGCAGTGGCAGCTGAGCGTGGCCGAGGCCGCCGAGGTGATGCACCTGTCCGACGGCGCGGTCAAGCGCTACACCGCCGACGGCGTGCGCCGCCTGCGGGAGCGGCTCACCGCGTAGGAATGCGCGCGGGCAGGGGCATAGGGTGGCGGGGTCGTGCCTCCCCTGGACCCCGGCGGCGTCATCACAACCGGACGGAGCACGAGTGGCCATTTCGCAGGTACCCGCATGAGCCGGCTGAGCCTCGCCATCATGGCCCGGTCGCGCAAGGAGAACGAGCGCCGCCTTCCGCTGCACCCCCGCCACCTCGGTCGGATCCCTGACGACCTCAGGGAGAACATCTTCCTCGAGCACGGCTACGGCGACGGGTTCGGCGTGTCCGAGGATCAGCTCAAGGGCACGGTCGGCGGGTTCCGCACCCGCGAGCAGCTCCTCGCGGAGTGCGACGTCATCCTCCAGCCCAAGCCGCTGCTGAGCGACATCGCCGAGCTGCGCGCCGGGCAGGTCGGCTGGGGCTGGCCCCACTGCGTGCAGGACGAGGCGCTCACGCAGGTGGCCATCGACCAGGAGCTCACGCTCATCGCCTTCGAGGCGATGAACCACTGGAACAGCGACGACTCCTTCAACCTGCACGTCTTCCACAAGAACAACGAGATCGCCGGCTACTGCTCGGTGCTCCACGCCCTGCAGCTCGCGGGATCCACCGGCGACTACGGGCGCAGGCTGCGCGCCGTGATCATCGGCTTCGGCGCGACGGCGCGTGGTGCGGTCACCGCGCTCAACGCGCTCGGCGTGAGCGACGTCGACGTCCTCACCAACCGCCACACCGCGGCGGTGGCCTCACCGATCCATTCCGCGCGGATCCTCCACTTCGACGGCGACGACACCTCCACCCAGGCCAGCCACGCCGTCACGCCGGACGGCAAGGTGCCCCTCGCCGGGTTCCTCACCGAGCACGACATCATCGTCAACTGCGTGCTCCAGAACACCGACGCCCCGCTCACGTTCATGACCGAGGACGACCTCGCCGGTGCGGCACCGGGCACGCTGGTCATCGACGTCTCCTGCGACGAGGGGATGGGCTTCAGCTGGGCCCGCCCCACCACCTTCACCGAACCCACCTTCGCGGTCGGCGACAACGTGATCTACTACGCCGTCGACCACAGCCCGTCGCACCTGTGGAACTCCGCCACCTGGGACATCAGCGAGGCGTTGCTGCCCTTCCTCCGCACCGTCATGGGAGGTCCGGCCGCGTGGGACGCCGACACCACCATCCGGCGGGCCATCGAGATCCGCGACGGGGTCATCCAGAATCCCGCCATCCTGTCCTTCCAGGGCCGTTCGGCACAGCACCCCCACCGCCTGCTCACCACCTGACCGGCACCGGCCTCCCGACGGGGTTGTGACCATCCCGTGACGGGTGTGAGATGGCACACACGAGTGCCGTCGAACGCAGTGCCGCGGAGGTGGTCGCCATGGCCGTCAGAGCAGAGAGCGGGCAGCGCAGCGGGAGCCGCAACGGGGTTCCCACCATCAGCGACCCGGCCCGGGTGCGCAACGTGGTCCTCGTCGGGCCCTCGGGTGCGGGGAAGACCACGCTGGTGGAGGCGCTGCTCGCGCACACCGCCGTGATCCCGCGAGCGGGTGCGGTGGTCGAGGGCACCACCGTGTGCGACCACGACCCGGCCGCGGTCCGCCAGCAGCGCTCGGTGGCGCTGTCGGTCGCGCCGCTGCTGCACCAGGACACCAAGATCAACCTCATCGACACCCCCGGCTACGGCGACTTCGTCGGCGAGCTGCGGGCGGGGCTGCGGGCCGCGGATGCCGCGCTGTTCGTCGTCACCGCATCGGAGGGGCGCGAGGGCGGGATCGACCCGGCCACCGTCGCGCAGTGGGAGGAGTGCGCCGCCGTCGGCATGCCGCGCGCCGTGGTCGTCGCGCGCTGCGACCACGCCCGCGCCGACATCGAGACCACGGTCGGCGCCTGCCAGGAGGCGTTCGGCGCCGGCGTCGCACCGCTGTACCTGCCGATCCGCGAGGGCGCCACCCTCACCGGGCTCTACGGCCTGCTGACGCAGACCCCTGCGGGGCAGGCCCCCGCCGGCGCCGAGGACGCCCGCGGCGAGCTGATCGAGGGCATCATCGAGCAGTCCGAGGACGAGACGCTCATGGAGCGCTACCTCGAGGGCGAGGAGCTCGAGGTCGCCACCCTGATCGACGACCTCGAGACGGCCGTGGCCCGCGGGTCGTTCCACCCGGTCATCCCGGTGTGCGCGAGCAGCGGCACCGGGCTCGACGCCCTGTTGGAAGTGCTCGTCGGCGGCTTCCCGTCACCGCTGGAGCACCCGCTGCCCGGCGTCACCGGCGTCGACGGGGCGGCCCACCCGCCGCTCACCGCCGACCCGGACGGTCCGCTCGCCGCCGAGGTGGTGCGCACGTCCGCCGATGCCTACGTCGGGCGCGTCTCGCTGGTGCGCGTCTTCTCCGGCACCCTGCGGCCGGACTCCACGGTGCATGTCAGCGGCCACCACCCGGCGGTGCTGCCGCAGCGCACCGCCGCCCAGAACGGCCACGACGAGGACGAGCGGCTGGCACACGTCTACAGCCCGCTGGGAGCCACGCTGCGTGAGGTCACCGAGTGCGTCGCGGGCGACATCTGCGCGCTCACCAAGCTGGGGCACGCCGAGACGGGTGACACGGTCTCCGCTGCGGCCGACCCGCTGCTGCTGGCGTGCTGGAACCTGCCGGAGCCGCTGCTGCCCGTCGCCGTGCTGGCGCACACGCGCGGCGACGAGGACGCGCTGGGCAAGACGCTCACCAAGATCGTCGCGGCCGACCCGACCCTGCAGCTGGAACGCAACCAGGAGACCCACCAGACCGTGCTGTGGTGCATGGGCGAGGCCCACGCCGACGTCGTGCTGTCGCGGCTGCGCGCGGGTGGGGCCGAGGTCGACACCGAGCCGGTGCGGGTGCCGATGCGCGAGACGATCGCCGCGCCGGCGCGGGTCACCGGCCGCCACGTCAAGCAGTCCGGCGGCCACGGCCAGTACGCGGTGTGCCACGTCGAGTTCGAGCCGCTGCCGCGCGGCGCGGGCTTCGAGTTCGTCGCGAAGGTGGTGGGCGGATCGGTGCCGACCCAGTTCATCCCGAGCGTCGAGAAGGGCATCCGGGCGCAGCTGGAGCGGGGCCTGTCCGACGCGCGCCACCCGGCCGTCGACCTGCGCGCCACGCTCGTCGACGGCAAGGCACACAGCGTCGACTCCTCCGACGCGGCGTTCCAGACGGCAGGCGCGCTCGCGCTGCGCGAGGCCGCCACCGCCTGCGGCACCCTGCTGCTCGAACCGCTCGACCACGTGGCCGTCCGGGTGCCCGACGAGCACCTCGGCACGGTCCTGGGCGACCTGTCCGGGCGGCGCGGGCGGGTGCTGGGCACGGAGGCGGCGGGGCCGGGCCGGTCCCTGATCCGGGCGGAGGTGCCGTGCACGGAGCTGGTGCGCTACGCGGTGGACCTGCGCGCGATGACCAGCGGTGCGGCCACGTTCACCCGCGGCTTCTCCCGCTACGACACCGCCCCCACCTGACCGTCGAGAGCGCGGCTGCGGTGATCATCGGGCCCTGATGATCACCACAGGTACGTTCTCGACGGATTTCCGCGCATCGATCACGCGGTTCGTCACCCGTTCGGCGAGGTAGCGTGCGCCGGTGAACGCATCACTGCGGCTGTGGATCGCGATCTTCGTGGTGGCGTTCGGCACCAACGTGCCCACGCCGTTGCTGCTCGTCTACCGCAACGAGCTGGGGCTCTCGCCGAGCGCGCTGACCGGCGCCTTCGGCATCTACGCCGCCGGGCTCGTGCCGGCGCTGCTGCTGGCGGGTCCCGCTTCGGACCGGTTCGGGCGACGACGGGTGGTGCTCCCGTTCGTCGTGCTGTCGATCGTCACGTCGCTGCTGTTCCTCGGCGCCGGGTCGTCGGTGCTGCTGCTCTACGTGTGCCGGTTCCTGCAGGGTGCGGTGTCGGGCGTCGTGTTCAGCGTGGGCACCGCCTGGCTGGCGGAGCTGATGGACGACCCGCCGCGCGCGGCGAAGCTCACCGCCGCCGCGCTCGGGGGCGGTTGGGCGATCGGGCCGCTGGTATCGGGGATCCTCGCGCAGTGGGCGCCCGGACCGACCGTCACGCCCTACCTCGTGCACGTGGCGTTGATGATCGTCGGACTCGCGCTCGTGCCGCCGGTGCCCGAGACGCTCGCCCCGGCCGACCGGCGGGCCGGGGCGCTGGTGAACCTCGGCGTGCCGCGCGCGGCCCGGCGCGCCTTCGGGCTGGTGGTGGTTCCGGTCGCGATCGGCGTCTTCACGTTCCCGTCGACGGCCGTGACGGTGCTGCCACTGCTGCTGACCCCGTCGCTGCCCACCATCGCGGTCGCCGTCACCGGGTTCGCCGCCGGCGTCACGCTGATCACCGGCGTGTTCGCCCAGCCGCTGGGCTACCGCCTCGGTGCGGTGACGGCCGGGCCGGTGGGGCTCGCGATCGGCGCGGCCGGGCTGGGGCTGAGCCTGCTCGGTGCCGCGGTGGACATCCCGATCATCCTGCTGCCGGTGGCGCTGCTGCTCGGCGTCGGATACGGCCTGTGCCTCGCCGCCGGACTGACGCTGGTGGGCGAGCTCGCCTCCCCGACGGCGCGCGGGGCGCTCACCGGCACCTTCTACGCCTGCGCCTACCTCGGCTTCTTCGTGCCGCTGGTGATGTCGCTCGCCGGTGGGAGCGCGGGGTTCACCGGCCCGATCGCGGTGGTGGCCGTGATCGTGGCAGTGGTGGCGGGGGCGCTGCTGCTGCCCAGCGCCCGGAAGCTGGTGGCGGGGGCGGTGCAGGCCTGAGGTTCACGCATACCGTCAGGGGCTCGCGCACACCGTGGACGGTGTGCGTGGACCCCTCACGATGTGCGTGAGCTCGCTACCGGCGCGGTCAGCGAGCCGCCACCCGGGCGATCGTGCGGGCCAGCACCGCGAGGAGGAACTTCCGCGCCGGAGCGTGCGCACGCCCGTACACCAGACCGGCGGCGCCGCACGGCCGGAACGCCGCCCGCAGCACCAGCCTGCTGGTGTGCAGCTCGACCCGCTCGGCCCGCAGCTCGAGCGTCGCGGCTCCGGGCAGCGCCACCTCCGACCGCAGGCGCAGGACGTGGCCGGGCTCGACGTCGGCGACGGCCCACCGGTCCCGCGCCGCGAACAGGCCCGGCACGCTGTACCAGCCGGTGTCGCCGCCGACGCCCGCGATCACGTCCCAGAGCGCGGAGACGGGCGCGGGCACGGCATCGACGCGCTCGGTCACGAACTCCCGGCCGCTGCCGTCGCGCACCGCCCGACGGACGGCCTCGGCGTAGGACGTCGGGCCACCCGGCGGCGGGTCCGTCGGTGATGCCGTGCGGCAGACCAGGTCATGGGCCATCGACACCAGCAGCGGCGCCACCAGGTGCCGGTCGGCGGGTGTCACCACCGCGGCCACCCGCGCGGTGAGCCGGGGCATCGAGACCGGCACCGGCACCGTCACCGGGCGGGGCAAGCCCGCGATCTCGGCGTAGGTGGTCATCAGCTCGCGGTAGGTCAGGACGTCGGCACCACCGATGTCGAAGCTGCCGCTCACCTCCGGCGCGAGCGATGCGGCCGCCACCAGGTGGTGCAGCACGTCGTCGATGCCGATGGGCTGCACGCGGTTCCACGCGTGGTCGGGCATCGGCAGCACCGGTGACGCCTCGGTCAGGCTGCGGATGATCTCGAAGCTCGCCGAGCCCGACCCCACCACGATGCCCGCCTGCAGCACCGCCGTCGGCACGCCGGAGGCCAGCAGGATCTCGCCCACCTCGCGCCGCGACGCCAGGTGCGGCGATGTCGCGACACCGGCCGGCTGCAGCCCGCCGAGGTAGACGATGCGGGCCACCCCCGCGTCCCGCGCCGCGGCCGCGACGGTCTCGGCGGCGTGCCGGTCCCGTCCCTCGAAACCGGGCCCGTCCATGGAATGCACCAGGTAGAACAGGGCCTCGGCCCCGCGGCACGCGGCCCCGACGGCCACCGGGTCGGCGACATCCCCGACATGGACGTCGACGCGGTCGGCCCAGTCGTGGCGGGCGAGCTTCGCCTCGTCCCGGACGAGGCACGCGACGGAGTGCCCGTCCGCGAGCAGGCGGGGTACGAGCAGTGCGCCGATGTAGCCGGTGGCGCCGATCACGAGGCAGTGCACGTGCCGAGCCTGCCCCAGGTGCGCCCGACCGGCTCGGTGAGGCACCCCTTTTCTTCCGGCCGCCGCGACGTCCCACTCCGGCCCGAACGCCCGCTGGTTCCGGTTCGATCATGAGCCAGTGGGCGCTCGCGTTCCTACTCGACCCCGACCAGGCGCAGCCCGGCCGCCGTCCCCGCCGCGAGCACCACCACCAGCACGAACGGCGCCTTGCACCACGCGGCCAGCGCCCCGGCCGCCACCCCCGCCGGGCGGGCCCAACCGGCGAAGCCGCCCGCCTCCGTGAACGCGACCGTGGCCACGAGCGCGAGCAGCATCGCCGTGGCACCCAGATCCACCAGCCGCTCGACGCGGGCCGGTACACGCACCCGGTCGCGCAGCAGCAGCCCGGCGAGCCGCATCAGGTAGGTGCCGCCGCCGAGCGCGAGGACCGCGGGCCAGTTCATGCCGGCCGCCCCCGCCCGGCGACGAGCAGCCCGAGCAGTGCCACGAGCACCGGCAGGCCTGGCGGCAGGAACGGCGTGGCCACCAGCGCGACGGCCGCGCCCGTGAGCCCGACGCGGCGCGCGTCGGCCACCCGCAGTCCCGGCAGCAGCAGCGCGAGCAGCGCGGCGGGGAACGCCGCGTCCACCCCGAACGCGTTGGGGTCGGGCACCGCCGCTCCCCCGAGCATCCCGACCGCGGCGCCGACGTTCCAGAAAACGAACAGCAACCCCCCGACCAGCCAGTACGCGTGCCGCGCCCGCCGCCCGGTGCCCCGCGCCCTCGAGAACGCCACCGACTCGTCGATCATGATGTGGGCGCCGAGCAGCTTCAACGGCCAGCGGTCGGCCACGATCCCCGACATCGCCAGCCCGAACGGCAGGTGCCGGGCGTTGAGCAGCAGCCCGGCGAGCACCGCCGCCACCGGGCTCGCCCCCGCCGCGACCACGGCCACCACGAGGAACTGGGACCCGCCGGCGAACACGAACAGCGAGAGTCCGATGGTGATCGGCACGGGAACGTGCGCCGCCGCAGCGAGTGCACCGAAGGACGCGCCCACCACGCCGACCGCCGCGGCCAGTGCCAGCGCGTCGCGGACATCGTCACGGTCTATCGTTCGCAGCATCGAACGCATGACCGCTACAGTGAACGCTCGGCGAGCGTTCGTCAACCCGAACGGGTGATCCGATGCAGCGAACGGCACCGCTGGAGACCATCGCCGACGCGATCCGCAAGGAGCGCGAGCGCCACGGCATCTCCCTGGCCGAGCTGGCGCGCCGGGCCGGTATCGCCAAGTCGACGCTGTCGCAGCTCGAGTCGGCCACCGGGAATCCGAGCATCGAGACGCTCTGGGCTCTCGCGGTCGTGCTCGACGTGCCGTTCAGCCGGCTCGTCGACCCGCCTGCGGCGCCCGTCCAGGTGCTGCGCGCCGGCGAGGGCCTGGCGCTGCAGTCGGAGCACTCCCCGTTCAGCGGCACCCTGATCGCGGCCTGTCCACCCGGTGCCCGCCGCGACCTGCACGTCATCACGGGCGAGCCCGGCAGTCCCCGGCTGGCGCACGCGCACATCCGGGGCACCACCGAGCACCTGATCGTCACCGCCGGGCGCTGGCGTGCCGGGCCGCAGGGCGGCGAGGTGGAACTGGCGCACGGCGACTACATCCGGTTCCCCGGCGACCAGGCGCACGCCTACACCGCGCTGGAGCCGGGATCCGCCGCCGTGCTGATCATGGAGTACGTCTGAGGACGCAGAGCGGGGCGGGCACGGCTGGGCTCCCCAGCCGCCGTGCCCGCCCCTGATCAGCGTTGCATGCCGACGATCTTCGGTCAGCGGCCCGGAGCGGGAACCGCCTGATCCACGAGACCGCGTCGCTGCAACGCCGGGTCCGACGCCGTCGACGGCGACGCTGCGTGTGCGGTGGACGCGTCGCGCCACCCTTCCGTGAGCGGTCCGGTGACGCCGCCGCCGAGCACGCGGCCGAGCGAGTCGGCCACCCCTTCGACGAGGCTCCCCGCGACGCTGCCGACGCTCTCGACCGCGCGGCCCACGTCCTCGGGCGCGTCCTTGACGACGTCGCTGACGTTGAGCGGGTACTGCTTCACCCAGTCGACCATCATGTGCGAGTCCTCGACGTTGCCGCCCTCGGGGAACCAGTCGAGCTGGATGCACAGGTGCATCGGCCCCGGCGGCAGGATGTTGACGTCGGTGGTCTTCCACCACTCCTTGCCGTCGACGTAGGCGATCATGTGCGTGGGCGTCCACTCGACGGCCCAGTCGTGCCACTGGGTCGCGTCGATCTTCACCTCGCCCGACTCCTGGTTGTTGTCCGCCCCGTAGTGCAGGAACATGTTCGTGGTCTGCCGCGAGTGGTCGCTGATCTCCATGAAGTCGACCTCGCCACCCACCGGCCAGTTCTCCTGGTCGGGCCACAGCAGCAGCAGCGCGTTGTAGGAGGGGTCACCGACGGGCGCCTTGACGCGGCCCTCCCAGCGGCCGTACTTCTGCCCGGGGTTCCACGCCATGCCGGCCGTGGCGCCATCGGAGTTGCCGGTGATGGTGAGGATGCCGTCCTTGACGCTGACGGCCGACGGCGTGCGCGTGCCCTGGCCGTTGTGGCCCGGGCCGTCGTAGACGCCCCAGTCGTCGCCGAGCTTGCCGTCGAAGTCGTCGACGCGGTTGGGCTCGCCCCACCCGTACTTGGTGGCGGCGCTGGTGTCCTCGCTCGGGGCGTCGCCGGGTGCACACGGATCCATGGGCGCAGCATGCCCGGGCGTCGCAGGTGCGGGCGTCACGGGTGCGGGCGCCGGCGCGGTGGTCGTCGGGCTGGGCGTTGCCGGGTCCGTCGTGGTGGGTGCTACCGGAGCGGGTGCTACCGGAGCGGGTGCTACCGGAGCGGGTACTGCCGGAGCGGCCGGTGCCGCGGGCACCGCGGGAGCGGCCGGTGCCGCGGGAGCGGCCGGTGCCGCGGGACCGGCCGGTGCCGCGGGAGCGGCGGCAGCGACCGGCGGCACCGCAGGAACGGTCGTGGCCGGTGCCGGCGTGGCGGGATCGGGTGTGGCGGGATCGGGTGTTGCGGGGTCCTGCTCGGTGTTCGAGCGCACGGCCGCGACCGGAGCGGGCGCCTGGGCGCCGGGGGCGGGCACGGCACCGGGCCGCGGGACCGCGGGCGCAGCCGGGGCGGCGGGCAGGGCCGCAGCCGGGGCGGTCAGATCTGCCGGAGCAGCGGGGGCCGCCGGCACCGCAGGTGCCGCGGGAGCAGCGGCTGCGACGGGCGGGACCGCGGGAACCGGGACCGACGGGACCGCAGGAGCCGAGGGGGCCGTCGGGGCGGCGAGCGCGGGCGGCGCGACGGGAGCCGGCGTCCCCGTCGCCGGAGCAGCCGTTGCCGGTGTCCCCGTTGCCGGTGTCCCCGTTGCCGGTGTCCCCGTTGCCGGTGTCCCCGTTGCCGGAGCGGCCGGCGCGCAGTTCGACGGCGGCGCCACCGGCGCCGGTGGTGCTGCGTTGGCCGCCATCGAGCACGCGAACATCGTCGTGATGACGATGCCCCCGATGGTCACGTACCGCCTCATCAGACTCCCCTGTCCCTCTTGTCCCACGTGGACAGGGCGGACATTAGGCGGAGTCCGTTACTCCAAGCGGCCTATTCACCACACCGTGTGAGGAGAACCGACCGACAGTGGCTACCCAACGTCGTCGCCGCCGGGCCCGGGGCGCGATAACCGGGCGCACGGCGGCGACGAGTGGTCGAACGGGTGTGCGAGCGCCCCGTCCGGGTGAGCTACCAGCCCCGAGAGGCGTACCGCTGCGACTCGGGCAGCTCGGCGAGGTTGATGCCGACCATGGCCTCGCCCAGACCGCGGGAGACCTTCGCGATGACGCTGGGGTCGTCGAAGAACGTGGTGGCCTTCACGATCGCCTCGGCGCGCTGCGACGGGTCGCCGGACTTGAAGATGCCGGAGCCGACGAACACGCCCTCCGCACCGAGCTGCATCATCATCGCCGCGTCGGACGGGGTCGCGATCCCACCGGCGGTGAACAGCACCACCGGCAGCTTGCCCGATCGGGCGATCTCGCGGACGAGCTCGACCGGGGCGCGCAGCTCCTTCGCCGCGACGAACAGCTCGGCCTCGTCCAACGCCGAGAGCTTGCGGATCTCGGAGCGGATGGAGCGCATGTGGCGGGTGGCCTCGACGACGTTGCCGGTGCCGGCCTCACCCTTGGAGCGGATCATGGCCGCGCCCTCGGAGATGCGCCGCAGTGCCTCACCGAGATTGGTGGCGCCGCACACGAAGGGCACCGTGAAGGGCCACTTGTCGATGTGGTGGGCCTCGTCGGCGGGCGTCAGCACCTCGGACTCGTCGATGTAGTCGACCCCGAGTGACTGCAGGACCTGGGCCTCGACGAAGTGCCCGATGCGGGCCTTGGCCATGACCGGGATGGAGACCGCGTCGATGATGCCCTGGATCATGTCCGGGTCGCTCATCCGCGCCACGCCGCCCTGGGCGCGGATGTCGGCGGGAACGCGCTCGAGTGCCATCACGGCCACGGCACCGGCGTCTTCGGCGATCTTCGCCTGCTCGGCGTCGACCACATCCATGATCACGCCGCCCTTGAGCATCTCCGCCATGCCGCGCTTGACACGCGCGGTGCCGAGCTCGGAACCGGCGTCACTGCGCGCGCTGGCAGCGCCGATACCACCCTCGCTTCGCTCGGCTGAGGTGGGAACGGGCAGGTCGGGGGACACGGCGGAGCCTCTCGTCACAGGGAACTGTCGGGCGCCATGTTACGTCAGGACCCTGCGACGCCTTGCGACGTTTCGGCCCGCTCCGATGCCCTACCACCCGCCTCCGGATCGGCGATCTCGAAGTACGCGGGCATGGGTGCCGTGCCGGCGAGACGCAGCCAGCGCACCATGCGCCGCGAGCGCAGCCCGAGGGTGTCGCGGACGGCGTCGTTGTGCACGCGCCGGGCCAGTGCCACCTGACGTTCGGCGTCACCGAGCTCCGCGAGATCCGCCGGTCCCGCGCGGTCGAGCCCGGCCAGCGCCCTGCCCAGCGCGTTCTCGGCCGCCTCCCGCTCCGGGCCCAGCCCCACTCCCCCGACGTCGACGCCGCCGACGGGCAGCACGCCGGCCGCTGTGGCGAGCGCCACGCGGCGGCGCAGCGCGGCTTCCAGGCCGGCCCGCGCCGCGTCGAGGCGCCGGTGCAACCGATGCAGGCGGCGCACCCGGGAGACCCCGAGCCACACCGCCCACAGCAGCACCAAGGCTCCCGCCGTGACCAGCGCCACGGTCACGACGCACCAGACGGGACGCGGCTGCGGGCCCGAGGATCGCCAGCACAGGGATCGGCGGCCCGGGCCGCGCGGTAGACCTGCAGCACCTCCCCCGCGACGGCAGGCCACCCGTAGCCCTCGGCGCGGACCCGGCCCGCGGCCCGCAGCGCCGTGCGTCGCTGCGGGTCGTCGAGCAGGAGCGCGAGGCGACGCGCGAGCGCCGCGGCATCCCCGGTCGGGAAGAGCACACCGGCGTCGCCGAGCACCGAGCGGAACGCCGTGAGATCGCTCGCGAGCGTGGGGGTGCCGGCCGCCATCGCCTCGGCCAGCACGATGCCGAAGCTCTCGCCCCCGGTGTTCGGCGCGCAGTAGACGTCCATGGAGCGCAGCGCGGCCGCCTTGGTCGCCTCGTCGACGGCGCCCAGCACGTGGAGCCGGTCGGCGACGGGTCCGGCGGCCCGCAGCAGCCCGGCGGCGTCACCCGAGCCCACCACGAGCAGGCGCAGGTCCGGGCGGTGCGGGGCCAGCAGGCGCACCGCGTCCAGCAGCACCGCCATCCCCTTGCGGGGCTCGTCGAACCGGCCGACGAACCCGACCGTTCCGGGCCGCGGGTACCCCGCGAGCGCGGGTCCGCGGGCGAGCGCAGCGACGTCGACACCGTTGGGGATCTCCACGGCGTCCCCGCCGAGGTGCTCCACCTGCAGCCGCCGCGCCAGCGGTGACACCGCGATGCGGGCCGTCACCTTCTCCAGCAGCGGCTGCATCACCCCACCGAGCGCCGCGAGCGCACGGGAGCGCTCCATCGCCGTGTGGAAGGTGACGACGATCGGGCCGTCGAGGGTGCGGGGGCCCGCCAGCTGCAGCGCCAGCACCGACAGGCTCGGCGTGGTGGGCTCGTGCAGGTGCAGCACGTCGAACGCGTGGGTGGCGAGCCAGCGGCGCACGCGCGCGTAGGCGAACGGGCCGAACGCGACGCGCGCCACGGACCCGTTGTAGGGCACGCGCAGTGAGCGGCCGGTGGAGGTCACGAAGTCCGGGAGCGCCGCGACGTCGGACGCCGGGGCCAGCACGTTCACGTCGTGGCCCCGTTCCCGCAGGGCACCGGCGAGCCCCATGACGTGGGCCTGCACCCCACCGGCGACGTCGAGGGAGTACGGGCAGACCAGCCCGATCCGCAGCGGGTTCACCCCGGCACCGGGCTGCGGACGTCGGCGTCGCGCCAGATCGGCTGCAGGACGTGCCAGTCGGCGGCGGATCTCGGGATCATCCGGCCCATCGCGTCGGCGAACCCCTGCGTGGCGGCGGCGACGCCGGTGCGCCCGGCGACGGGGACCGGCTCGTCGAAGCCCACCCCCCAGCCCTGCGGGGTGAACCGCGGGAAGGTCGGGAGCACCATCGCCCCGGTCAGCGCGGCCAGCCGCGCGGGGCCGGCCGGCAGCCGCGCGGGGGCACCGAACAGCGACACCGGGACGCCGGTGGCCGTGAGGTCGCGATCGGCGACGAGGCACACCACCCCGCCCGCGCGCAGCCGCCGCGTCATCGCCCGGTGGGCCAGCGAGCCGTCCTCGGCCGACACCACCTCGAAGCCCAGCGACTCCCGGTAGCCGACGAAGCGCCGGTAGAGCGACTCCGGCTTGAGTCGCTGCGCCACCGTGGTGAACGACGCGGGAAGTCCGCGGCTGCGCAGCATCTGCACGAGCCAGACGCCCGCGGCGTCCCAGTTGCCGATGTGCGGCAGCGCCATCACGACCCCGCGACCCGCATCGAGCGCGGCGTAGAGCGGAGCCTCGCCGGGGCCGTCGATGACGGTGCGGGCGTGCAGGTCGACCGGATCCATCGCCGGGAGCCGGAACGCCTCGAACCAGTAGCGCGCGTAGCTGCGCATGCCCGCGCGGACCAGCGCGTCGAGCTCGGCCGGGCCCGCGGTGGGCACGACCCGGGCGAGGTTGGCGCGCAGCTGCCGCACACCCGGGCCGTTGCGGCGGGTGGCGACGTCGGCGCCCCGGCGGAACGCGGCGAGCGTCGGCGCCGTCGGCAGCACGCGCAGCAACCGCCAGGCGGCCGCGTACTCGAGGTCGGTGAGCCGCTCGGCCCGCGTCCCGGTCGGGCCGGGTGGCGGCGTCATGACCTCTGCGTTCACGAGGCGGGGTCGACGGGGTCGATGGGGACCTTCGGCTGCGTGAGGCGCTGCGCGCTGCGATATGCCTCGACGATGCGCTGCCCCACCGTCCACAGCGACGCCGCCGCCAGCAGCCAGAGCGCGATGTGCAGCGCGTACGGGACCCCGAGACCGGCCAGCGCCATCCCCAGCAGCGCGAGGATCAGCCGCTCCGCCCGCTCGGCGAGGCCGCCGTCGGCGCTGAGGCCGACACTCTCCGCACGGGCCTTGATGTAGGACACCAGCTGCCCTGCGACGAGGCACAGCAACGCCGCGACACCGAGCACCCGCTCGTGCCCGACACCGAGACACCACCAGGTCAGACCGGCGAACAGCGCGCCGTCGGCGACGCGGTCGCAGGTGGAGTCGAGCACCGCACCGAACGGGGTGCCCCTGCCGCGGGCCCGTGCCATGGCGCCGTCGACGAGATCGAACAGGACGAAGACGAGGATGACCGCGGCACCGACGAACAGGTCACCGCGGGGCAGGAACCACAGCGCCGCAGCGACCGTGCCGACCGTGCCGACCACCGTGACGACATCGGGCGCCACGCCGTGCGCCACCAACCAGCGGCCGATGGGATCGGTCACGCGGTCGACGTGCACGCGCGCGAAGACGTTGAGCATGGACTCCTGCTTGTGGACCGGGCCGGAACCAGCATGACCAGCGCAGACTAGTCGGCCTGCCTGTGAACGATGTTCGGCCACGCCCCGGCCAGCAGCTCGCGTGTCTCCGAGAGCAGCTGCGGGATCACCTTGGTCTGGCCGATCACCGCGATGAAGTTGGCGTCGCCACCCCATCGTGGCACCACGTGCTGGTGCAGGTGATCGGCCAGTGACCCACCGGCCACGGTGCCCAGGTTGATGCCCACGTTGAACGCGTGCGGCGCTGCGACCTCCTTGAGGGTGCGCACCGCCTGCTGGGTGAACGCCATCAGCTCGGCGGACTCGGCCGCGGTGAGGTCCTCCAGCTCCGCGACATGGCGGTAAGGCACCACCATCAGGTGACCCGGGTTGTACGGGTGCAGGTTCAGCACCGCGTACACCGACTCACCGCGCGCGACGACCAGCCCGTCGGCGTCGGGCAGGCCGGGGATGCGACAGAACGGGCAGCCGCCCTCCCCCGCCTCCTTGATGTAGGCCAGGCGGTGCGGCGTCCAGAGCCTGCGGAACCCGTCGGGAATACCGACCCCGTCGCGCGGTTCCCACTCCGGTTCGCCCGCGTCGTTCACGGACCGATCCTAGGCGGACGGCGGTCAGGCCGTCGCGAACAGGTCGGCCGTCGGGCTCGCGTTGTCGTGGCTCGCCACCCAGTCGGCCACCAGCTCGACGGCCTCGGCCACCGGGACCGCGTTGCGCTGCGTGCCGTCGCGGAACCGGAAGGACACCGCACCGGCCTCGACGTCGCGGGCCCCCGCCAGCAGCAGGAACGGCACCTTCTGCAGTGTGTGGGTGCGGATCTTCTTCTGCATCCGGTCGTCGCCGGCATCGACCTCGACGCGGATGCCCCGAGCCTTGAGCGCCGCCGCGATCTCCTCGACGGCCGGGACCTGCTCGTCGGTGACGGGGATGGCCACCACCTGCACGGGGGCGAGCCAGGCCGGGAACGCGCCCGCGTAGTGCTCGGTGAGCACGCCGAAGAAGCGCTCGATCGACCCGAACAGCGCGCGGTGGATCATCACCGGCGTCTGCCGGGACCCGTCGGCCGCGGTGTACTCGAGCTCGAAGCGCTTGTTCTGGTTGAAGTCGAGCTGGATGGTGGACATCTGCCAGGTGCGCCCGATCGCGTCCTTGGCCTGCACCGAGATCTTCGGCCCGTAGAACGCCGCGCCGCCGGGGTCGGGCACGAGCTCCAGCCCGGAGTCCACCGCGGCCTGCCGCAGCACCTCGGTGGCCTCCTCCCACTCCCGCGGGTCACCGATGAACTTGTCGGAGTCGCCGCGGGTGGACAGCTCGAGGTAGAAGTCCGACAGGCCGTAGTCACGCAGCAGGTCGAGCACGAACGTCAGCAGGTTGCGCAGCTCGCCGGGCATCTGCTCCGGGGTGCAGTAGATGTGCGAGTCGTCCATCGTCAGCCCGCGGACCCGGGTGAGCCCGTGGACGACGCCCGACTTCTCGTAGCGGTAGACCGTGCCGAACTCGAACAGCCGCAGCGGCAGCTCCCGGTAGGACCGCCCGCGCGCCTTGAAGATCAGGTTGTGCATCGGGCAGTTCATGGCCTTGAGGCGGTACTCCGCGCCCTCGAGCTCCATCGGTGGGAACATCGTGTCGGCGTAGTAGGGCAGGTGACCCGAGGTGTGGAACAGGCCGGACTTCGTGATGTGCGGCGTGTTGACGAACTCGTAGCCCGCGGCCTCGTGCCGCTCACGGGAGTACTTCTCCAGCTCCCGGCGGATGATGCCGCCCTTGGGATGGAACACCGGCAGCCCGGACCCCAGCTCCTCCGGGAAGCTGAACAGGTCCAGCTCGGCACCGATCTTGCGGTGGTCGCGGCGCTCGGCCTCCGCGACGCGCTCCAGGTGGGCCGCCAACGCCTCCTGGCTCTCCCACGCGGTGCCGTAGATGCGCTGCAGCTGCTGGTTGTTCTGGTCGCCGCGCCAGTACGCGGCGGCGGAGCGCACCAGCGTGAACGCCGGGATGAACTTGGTGGTGGGCAGGTGCGGGCCGCGGCAGAGGTCCGACCAGATCGTCTCGCCGGTGTGGGCGTGCACGTTGTCGTAGATCGTGAGCTCGCCCTCGCCGACCTCCATCACCTCGGACGTGTCCACCCCGCCCTTGAGGTCGATCAGCTCCAGCTTGTACGGCTCGTCGGCGAGCTCCTTGCGGGCGTCGTCGAGCGAGTCGAAACGGCGCCGGGAGAACCGCTGCCCCGCTTTGATGATCTTCTTCATGGCCGACTCGAGCTTGGTCAGGTCGTCGGGCGTGAAGGGGGTGGCGACGTCGAAGTCGTAGTAGAAGCCGTCGGTGATCGGCGGGCCGATGCCGAGCTTCGCCTCCGGGTAGAGCTGCTGCACCGCCTGCGCGAGCACGTGCGCCGCGGAGTGGCGGATGACGCTGCGCCCGTCCTCGGTGTCGGCGCCGACCGGCTCGACGTCGACGTCGGCCTCCGGCGCCCAGGCCAGGTCCTTGAGCGACCCGTCGGCGGCACGGACCACGACGACGGTGCTCGGACCGCTGGTGGGCAGGCCCGCCGCCCGGACCGCGGCACCCGCCGTCGTCCCGGCCGGCACCCGGACGGGAGCGGACGCGGGAGGGGATGCGGGCGCGGACACGGGGTGCCTCCAGGAGGGTCGTCAGGGCGGTAGGGCGATTCCCCCCGAATGCTAGTGCCGCCGCGTGGACGGCCTTCGCGCGCCTGCGCGCCGACTTCGCACACCCCCGCAGGTCGTCGCACGGGCTCCACGGTGTGCGAGGTCGGGCGAAGGCGTGCGAGGTCGCGGCTAGCGGTCGCCGGTCCGCCTGCGGGCGGGCGGGAGGGCGGCCGGTGGCGCGGGGGGACGTACTGCCGCGTCGTCGCGCGGGCGGGGCGCGCCCGGTGGCGGCATGGGCAGCAGGACACGCGGGGGCGGCCACTGCGGGGCCGGGAGCCGCCGCACCGCACCGAGGGGGATCGGAACGGGAACGGCGAGTGCGGAGCCGGCACCGACGGACGGCGGTCGCGGAACCGCCGCATCCTGCAGGATCGCCATGGCCGGGTCGGCGGGACCCGGCACCGCAGGCGGGCCGGCCGGCACCGACGCGACAGGCGGGGCGGGCACCGGAACGGGCGGCGGCCACGCGGGCTGCACGACCGTCCCCGGCAGCTTCGATCCGGGCCGGGGCGACCCCGCCTGCTTCCCCCCGAACCGCACCGACGCCGTCGGACCGGAGGTCAGCGCCGCGACGGAGATCTCCCGCAGCCCGCGCCGGACCCGCTCGACCGCCCGCCGGTTGCCGACCACGACGACCGAGAGGGCCAGGCGTTCACCGTACGGATCGGGAACCAACCGCACGACGTGCTGCGCGCCGGGCCCGCCGGAGAGGACGATCTCGCAGTCCCCGGCCGGAGCGGCACCCGGCGCCCGGGAGGGCGGGGCGGCACCGAGCAGCCCGAGCCCGACGCGCATCAGCTCGGCGTGCGTGCCGCCGAGGCCCTCCAGGTCGACCCAGGACGTCTCTGCGGTGAAGGCGTCGAGGACCATGCCGCTGTCGACGTCGACGAGCGCTGCCGCCCGGATGCAGCCGCCGCGCAGCAGCGGCCCCAGCACCGTGGCGAGTCCGTCGACGCGCACGTTCACCGCGTGCCGATGACGACCCACCACGATGCCTCCTCTCCCGGCCGGTGTCAGCGCGTCGGGTCTCAGCGCGTCGGCTTCAGCGGGCCTGCGGCTGCGCCGGGAAGAACGCCTGGCTGTCGGCGCCGGGACGCGGTCCGGTCGGGTTGTTCATGTAGAACTGCTGCTCGATCACGCGCAGGTCGCGCCGGGCCATCGCGAGGTTGGCCTGCGCCCGGTTGAGCACGAGGTAGAAGAACAGCCGCTCGTCGGCACCGCCGCGGATGATGCGGATGAGGTGGTACTGGGTGTCGAGGGTGATCAGGATGTCCTCGATGGCCTCGCGCAGGCCCAGCTTCTGCATCACGTCCAGCTTGGTGCGCACCACGTCGCTGTTGCCGGGAGCCGCGACCTCGAGGTCGAACTCCGGGCTGCCACCACGCGAGCCCAGCGTCATGCCGCTGTCGTAGTCGACGATGGCCACGGCGAATGCACCCTTGATGTTCGCGGCGATGTCGAGCGAGTTCTCGATGTTCATGTGTTCGTGCCTCCTGCGGGGAGTGAGCAACTCCGGAACCATTTTCGGAGCCACTCGATCGGGGGACGGGGAGCGTATCCCGAGAAGCGCGGAGTACATGACACGGGTGGCCTCCAACGCGGTTCTCAACATCGTTGTCGATCGCTTTCGAGTGGTGTCATTGCAGGTTGCGCAGCGCCACCAGCAACCGCTTCATGGTGCCGACGTCGGTGGCCCAGCCGCTGCCGCTCGCCGCGGGTCCGGTCGCCGCGGCGCGGGGCGGCAGGGGTCGTGGGAGGGTCTCGGCCGCGGTCCGGCGCGGCAACGGCATCGCCGCGGGCGGCGTGCGGGCCACCGCAGCAGGCACGGCAGCAGGAACGCCCATCGCCGGGCGCGCAGCAGCGGGCCGGGCATCGGTCACGATCGCCGACGGCACGGGACCGTTCGCTGTTCGCGCAGGCCAGCGCGTGATTCCGGGCGTGATTCCGCGCGTCGCCGGCGTGATCTGCTCCGGGATGCGGACGGGCGTGTCGAGGCGCACGGCCGCGAGCTGGCGCCGCGCCACCGCGAGGTTCGCGCGGCGGCGATCGAGGCACAGGTAGAGCAGCAGTCGCCGCGGCGGTGCCGCGACGTGTCGCACGAGGTGGTACTGGTGCCCGGTCGTGAGTACGAGGTCGTCGAAGTCGTCGGGGCCGTCGAGGAATCGGGTGGCGCCCCCCGTCCAGCCCAGCACGACAACGGGATCAACAATGCGATCGCCCACTTCTGCCAGCAACAGTCCGGCGTCCGCATCGGCGACACAGCAGTACCGCAACCCGGCCAATCCGGACAGTTCCTGGAGGGCGTCGAAGAATATTGACAACGGGTCAATTCCTTCCACTGGTGGAAGAGCATCGCACAGGGGTTCCGGCCCAATGGCGAGCAACCCTTACAGCGCCTTCCCGTAGTGCGATCGCGCCGATGTTGTTGCGCTGTTCGCGAGGCTCCGAACGCGTTCCCCTGGGCCGTATGCCCGATCCCGCAGGTCACGAGCGTCACAGCGCGGGAGCGACTGACCACGAACGGTCAGGAGGGCCCACCGCGATCGGAGCAACACCCCCCGCGGTGTCACCCATCCGGCGCATCCGCGGCCGACGAGCTGCTGGCGTCGATCACCGGGTGCTGGTGAGATGGGTGCGTGAGCGATCCCTGCACCGCGTTCAAGACCGCGATCGAGGACAAGGACGTCGACGCCGCCGTGGCGCTCTTCGCTGTCGACGCCGTCTTCAACTCCCCCGTGGTCCACAAGCCCTACCGGGGCCGCGAGGCGTTGCGGGTGATCCTCGGCGCGGTGGTGCAGGTCTTCTCCGACTTCCGCTACACCGGCGAGTACGCGGGCGAGCGCGGCCACGTGCTGGAGTTCGCCGCCACCGTCGGCGACCGCGAGCTGCAGGGCGTCGACATCCTGCGGGCCGGGGACGGCGGCGAGCTCGTCGAGCTCACGGTGCTCGTGCGGCCCTACTCGGCCGCCACCGTGCTCCGGGAGCAGATGGCCGCGCTGCTGACCTGAGCCGATCGCTGTGCGCATCCTCGTCGTCGCGTTCGGCTCCCGCGGCGCGGCCCGCCGACTGGCGCACGGGGCTCGACGTCGTCGGCTACTGGTGGCCCGCCGAGGACCCGGCATGGCAGCCGCCCACCCGGCTGGTGGAGTTCCTGGAAGCGGGCCCGCCGCCCGTCCTCGTCGGGTTCGGCAGCATGGCGGGCGGCCACGGCGGGCGGCTCGGCGAGCTCGTCGGCACCGCGCTGCGCCGCGCCGGGGTGCGCCGGGGTGCGCGGGATCGTCCAGTCGGGCTGGGCCGGCATCACGGGCGCCGGACCTGCTCACGATCGGGGACGTGCCGCACTCGTGGCTCCTCCCCGGACCGCCGCCGTCGTGCACCACCCGGGCGCCGGCACCATCGGTGCCGTGCCCGCGCAGCTCGCGCGGGAGGACGGGACCGGGGCCGCACTGGCGGCGATCGAGGCGCTGGCGAGCGGTCGGCGGTAGCCCTGTCGGGCCCGCTCGGGTGTGTTGTCCAGCCCGGCCGCATCCCCGTCGCCATACGGCCGTCCGGGCGGTGGCGCTCACGCTGCGTACCGGGTTTCGGGCCGATGACAGACCTGCGACGCCGAGGCAAATATCCATCGGGTGATGTCTTCACCGCTCCCACACCGCGCCCGTCCGGGGGTCCGTTGGACCGCCGAGAGCCCGACGGGAGGTGGAGCGTTTGTCCGGAGCACACACGACGCGCACCACCCGCATCCCCGTCGAGACGCCCCGCGGTGGGCCCCGTCGCATCCCCACCGGACCGGTCCCGCGATCCACCCGGCGCGCCCACCTGACGGGCACCGGCTGGTGGAACCCGCCGAAGCGTTCCCGGCAGGGCTCCGGTGCCGAGGACTCCGCCCGGCACCGCATCACCGACGCCACCGACCTGATCCCGGCCGTCACGGACCCGCCGCCGTCCGGCGGCTCCGATCGCCGCACCGGCCGAGCCCCGAAGCCCGGCCGTACCCCGAAGCCCGGCCGCAGGCGCCGCATCGTGCTGCGGATGCTCATCGGCACGGCCGCGGCCGCCGTCGTGGTGCCGGCGCTCGCGTTCGTCATCGGCTACCTGATCTTCCCCGTGCCCGGCACCGACGACGCCGTGAAGAGCCAGGTCTCGCTGGTCTCCTATGCGGACGGGAGCCAGCTCACCCGGCTCGTCCCCGACCAGGGCAACCGCATCAAGGTCTCGATCGACGCCGTGCCGGTGCCGGTGCGCCACGCCGTGCTCGCCGCCGAGGACCGCACGTTCTACTCCAACCCCGGCTTCGACGTCGTCGGCATCCTGCGCGCGGTGTGGAACCAGCTGCGCGGTGGCGACGGCGGGGGGTCGACGATCACCCAGCAGTTCGTCAAGAAGACACTGGTCGGGGACGAGCAGACGTTGTGGCGCAAGTACAAGGAGCTCGTGCTCGCGGTCAAGATCTCCCAGGAGCGGTCGAAGGACCAGATCCTCGGCGACTACCTCAACGCGATCTACTTCGGCCGCGGCGCCTACGGCATCCAGGCCGCCGCCCAGGCGTACTTCGGCAAGAACGTGCAGGACCTCGACGCCGCCGAGGGAGCACTGCTGGCCGGGGTGATCCAGTCCCCGTCGCGGTGGGACCCCGCCGTCGACCCCGAGAAGGCCGTCGACCGCTGGACGTTCGTGCTCAACGGGATGGTCGAGCAGGGCTGGCTCGACCCGGCGGCGCGTGCCGCGGCGACGTTCCCCACGACCGTGGCGCGCAAGGCCGTGGCCGGGGGCGTGCCCACCGACAGCAGGGGCCACATCGTCGCGGCGGTGACGGCCGAGCTGGAGGAGCTCGGCATCACCGAGCAGGACGTCACGCAGGAGGGCCTGCGGATCACCACCACGATCGACCCGAAGCAGCAGCAGGAGGCCGTCGACGCCGCCCACGACACGCTCGACGGGCAGCCGGTGAACCTGCGCAACGCGATGGTCGCGATCAACCCCGGTACCGGCGGGGTGCTCGCCTACTACGGCGGTGACAACGGGCTCGGCCTCGACTACGCCCGCACCCGCAGGCTCGCCGGCTCCACGTTCAAGCCCTTCGTCGTGCTCGCCGCGCTCCAGCAGGACCCGCCCGTCGGCATCGGTGAGGTCTTCGACGGCAACCCCGTGCCCGGGCTGCGCAACGCCGAGGGCGCCGAGTGCCCCCGCTGCAACCTCAAACAGGCCATGACGGTGTCCAACAACGTCGTGTTCAACTCGCTGGCCAAGCAGGTCGGGCCGGTCAACGTCGCGGCGGCCGCGCACTCGGCCGGCATCACCTCCCCGCTCGACGACCCCAACGAGGGCATCGCGTTGGGCAACAAGGAGGTCAGCACCTTCGAGCTGGCCTCGGCCTACGCCACCCTCGCCGCCGGCGGGGTGTGGCACCAGCCGCACCTGGTCCAGTCCGTGGTCACCGCCGACAACCGCGTGCTCTACGACGCGGCGACGAACGGCGAGCAGCGCTTCCCCGAGCGCGTCGCGCGCAACGTCACCGAGGCGATGCTCGACGTCGCGGACCACGACGGGCTGGCGCTGCCGGGTGGGCGGCCGGTGGCCGCGAAGACCGGCACCGTGCAGTCCCGGTTCGAGGGCCAGAACAACGATGCGTGGATGGCCGGTTTCACCCCGAACGTCGCGGCGGCGGTGTGGATGGGCACCGACATGAACTCCCCGATCCGCACGGCCGCGGGCCGTCCGATCGAGGGGGCGAGCCTTCCCGGCGAGGTCTGGAAGCACTTCATGGTCGCGGTGACCGCTCCGGAGCCGATCGAGCAGTTCCCGCCGTTCCGGGCGATCGGGCAGGCCCCGGTGGAGGAGGTGCCGAACCGGCTGCCCGCCGATCCCCCGTCGCCCGCGCCGGGCACGCCCGCCCCGGGTGCACCCCCGCTCCCCGGCCAACCCCCGAACGGCCAACCCCCGAACGGGCAGGGCACGGTCGCTCAGCACCCGGTCGGCCAGCCCCCCGGCGCCGCACCCGCCGTGCCGCCCGCCGACCAGGCCGCCGGTGCCGCGCCCGCGCCGGCGCAGCCCGACGCCTTCCCCGCGCGCGGTCCCGTCGGTGCCCGGCCCCAGCCCCAGCCCGAACCCCTGCCCCAATCCCAGCCCCAGCCGGTGTGCACGCTCGAGCATCCCTGCGGCTGACCAGCAACCGCTTCGTCCCGGGTTGGCGCTGTCGGCGGCCGCGCGGCGTGGCTACCGTGGGCGGATGGCTTCGCAGCGCCACGACACCCGCTCGTTCGACGTGGTGGCGTGGCCTGCCGAGCGCCGGCTCGTGCTCTACGTCCCGGAGATCGAGGCCGCCACCACCGTCGCCGCCATGCCCGACGCCGACGCCGCAGCTCGCTCCCTGATCGCCGACCTCACCGGCCTCGACGCGGGTGCGATCCGCTGCGAGATCACGCTGGGGCGCGCGCCGGGCGGGTTCGGCGGGCCGGCGCAGATCGGCTGGCCGCCCCCGGGGCTGCCTCCTGGCTGACCGGGCGGCACTAGTGTCGAGACATGGCATCCGACGATCCCGCTCGCGCCGTCGCGTCGTCCATGGCCGAGGCGGCGCAGCTGTGGTTGCAGACGCTCGACCCGCAGCAGCGCAGCACCGGCACGGGTGCCGGACCCGCCGCCGACGCCACGACCGATGCGGAGCGGCGCCGCTGGTTCTACACCCCGACCGATCACGGTGGCCTCACGATCCACCAGCAGCGTCCCGCGCAGCAGCGCGCCGCGATGCGACTCGTCGCGTCCGGGCTCTCGGCGGCCGGCTACACCACCGCTGCCACGGTGATGGGCCTGGAGAACGTCCTGGACCGCACCGAGGGCTTCACCGTGGCCTTCGACCGCGAGCGCGGCCGCGACCCGGGGCTCTACTACCTGCGCGTCTTCGGGGAGCCGGGCGACACCGGGGCCTGGGGGTGGCGCTTCGGCGGGCACCACGTGTCGCTCAACAACCTGGTCGTCGACGGGCGCGTCGTCGCCACCACCCCGTGCTTCCTGGGCGCCGACCCGGCCGCGTCCCCGCTGCTGGGCTCCACGTTGCGGCCGCTGGCCGGGCCGGAGGACCTGGCCCGCGAGCTCGTCCGCTCCCTGAAGCCCGACCTCGCCGCCGCGGCGCTGCTCGTGCCGCGGGCACCCACCGACATCATCGGCGCCAACCGCTCCCGCATCACCGAGGGCGACGAGCTGATCCCGCTGGTCGGGATCTGGCGCGCCCCGTTCCGCGACGAGGCCGCCCAGGCGGCGCTGCAGACCATGAGTGACACGGCCGAGCGGACCAGCGGGGTCGACGCGGCCGAGCACCGGGCGCTGGCCCTGTCGGCCTCCCCGAAGGGCGTGGCCGCCGCCGCGTTCGACGCCGAGCAGCGCGAGCTGCTGCGGGCGCTGCTGGCCACCTATCTCGGCCGGGTGCCCGACGGCGTCTCCCCGCTCGCGCGCTACGGCGACGACGCCGCACTCGACGCGGTCCACCTGGCCTGGGCGGGCTCCACGGCGGCGGGCGAACCGCACTACTACCGGCTCCAGGGCCCCGGCCTGCTCACGGAGTACGACAACACCCAGCGCCAGGTCAACCACGCCCACTCGGTGTGGCGCGACCCGGAGGCCGACTTCGGCCTCGACGTGCTCGCCGGGCACCGCGCGGCGCACCACAGCTGACGCTCGCACACATCTCCGGGGCACGGCACACACCGCACACGGTGTGTGCCGTGGCGCCGCGGTGTGTGCGAGCTTCGGTGCGCCCCGATCAGGGGGCGATGCGCAGGGCGAGCACCACCACGTCGTCGCCGGTGTCGGCCCGACTCCCGCGCACGATGTGGTCGCAGAACTGCTCCAGCGTCAGGCCGGCCGCCTCCCGCACCAGGTCGAGCAGCAGCTCCGAGGCCTCGTCGTCGGGATCGCGGCGCCGCTCGACGAGCCCGTCGGTGTAGAGCAGCAGGGTGTCGCCGGGGGTCAGCCGCACCTCGTGGTCGCGGCGCGCGGCGTCCGGATCGACGCCCAGCACCACGTCGGCACCGCCGGGCAGCAGCCGCGGCTCCCCCGCGGCGTCCACCAGCAGCGGTACCGGGTGCCCCGCGTTCGACCAGCGGAACACCGGCTGCTCCGCGTCCCACCCGATCCGCCCGTAGATCAACGTGGTGAACCGGGTGACGCCCAGCCCGCAGGCCACCCGGTCGAGCCTGCTCACCACGTCCGACGGCGCGCCGACACTGTCGTGCGCGAGACCGCGCAGCATGCTGCGCAGCTGGCCCATCGCCATGGCGGCGGGCAGGTCGTGGCCGACGACGTCGCCGACCCCGACCGCGAGGTCACCACCTGGCAGCGGGAACGCGTCGTACCAGTCCCCGCCGACCTGCAGCCCAGCCGCCGCGGGCAGGTACCGGGCCACGATCCGCACCCCCGGATGCACCGGAGGCTCGCTCAGCATCGCGCTCTGCAGGGCCACCGACACCTGCCGGCTCTGCTGGTAGGTGACGGCCATGTCGACGGCGGCCGAGGCGCGTTCGGCGAGCTCACCGACCAGCGCGAGGTCGTCGTCGGTGTAGCGCGGGCGGTCACCGCAGCCGAGGAACAGCAGCGACGCCACCACCACGCCGCGCGACACGACGGGCGCCACGAGCATCGAGTGCACCGTGACGTCGCTGCCCCACTGCTGCTGCGCCGCGGGCGCGCGCCACATCGGGGCCGGTTCGGCGGGTGCCGCTACCCGGACCGGGGCGGCGGTACGGGCGCTGCGCGCGATCGGGTGGTCGGCGCCGAAGACGAACCGGTCCTCGTCCGACGGCGACTCCGGGATGCCGGGCGCGATCCGCATCACCGAGCGCCGCCCGGTGACGGCGTCCGAGCCAGGGATCGGGGGATCCAGCAGGTAGACGCGGCACAGGTCGGCGAACTCCGGCACCACGGCCGCTGCCAGCGCCTCCAGCTCGCCCTCCGGTTCCAGCGCGGCCTTCATCGCCAGCGTGGCGTCGGCCAGCACCTCGAGCCGGTCGCGGGCGCGGATGGCGTCGTCGATGTCGGCCTCCGTGCCCACCCACTCCACGACCCGCCCGCCCGCGTGCACCGGCACGGCGCGGGTGCGGAACCACCGGTAGCCCGATTCGGTCCGCAGCCGGTAGACGCGGGCGAACACCTCGGGCGGATCCGCCACCGCGGCGGCCCGCCAGGCGGCCCCGACCGACTCGCGGTGCGCGGGATGCACCGCGTCGAGGAAGCCCCAGCCGTCGTGCTCGTCCTCGCGCTGGCCGGTGATCGCCCGCAGTGCCGGGGCGTCGGTGGCCGCGCTGCCGTCCGCCGCACGGATCCAGACCGCCGCGCTGGTGGCCGCGACCAGGCTCTGGTAGCGGTTGAGCGCATGCTCGCGCTCGGTCGCGAGCGCCTCGAGCTCGCGGCGGGTGCGCTCGTCCTCGGTGACGTCCACGAGCACCACACCGACACCGACGATCGCCCCGTCGGCGCTGCGGACGGGGTAGTAGTACATCCGCCACTCCTGGAACGGGCCGTTGCCGTGCCAGAGCCTGCCGCGCACCGGGACGTCCGCCCGCGCCTTGCCGTCGGTGAGCACCGCGCGCAGGCCCGCGGCGATCGCGGCCCCGACCGGCCCGTGCACGTCCTCGAGCGTGCGCCCGATCCGGGCGTCGACCGAGCCGCCGTCGATGTCGAGCACGGCCTCGTTCACCCGGCGGTAGCGCAGCTCGGTGTCGAAGTACGCCAGCCCGACGGGTGCGGTCTTCCACAGGGCGTCGAGCAGCGCGAACGCCTCGTCCTCCGCGGCCGTGTCGCCGACGTCCTGCAGCAGCCCGACGAACGAGCCCGCGGGGCCGGGGGTCGCCCGGAACCAGACGGTACGACCGGTGCGGGGCAGTGCGGGCACCCGGCCGCTGAACGGGCGGCCCGCACGCAGCTCGGCGAGGATGCGGTCGAGCGCGCGCAGATCGACGGTGGGCCCCGGCGTCGCGTTCGACGTGTCGAGCCCGAGGAGGTCCTCGCGCGTCCACCCCGTGAGTGCCTCGGCGCCCGCGCTCCAGACGACGATGCGACCGGACGCGTCCACGGCGAAGATCCCCGCGGGCAGCGCATCCACCACCCCGGCGAGAGCGTCGTCGGACCGGTCCACGCGCGCATCGTAGGTGGAGATCGTCGGGGCCTGCCATGCTGGAGTGCATGGCAGGCGCCGAGCTGTCGGAGTACGTCCCGGGACGGCCCCACCCGGCCCTCTCGCGGCACGTCGTGCGCTACGGCGGGTACCGGGAGTACAGCGCGGTGCCGCTGTGCCGTCGCCAGGTGCCGACCGGCACCTGCACGCTGATCCTCGGCTTCGGGCCCGTCCTGCGGATGCACGGACCGGCCGGGTCGTCGACGGCAGCGTCGTTCCTCGCGGGGATGCACGACGCCGCGGTCGTCACGGAGTTCTGCGGCGGGCAGCACGGGCTGCAGGTCGACCTGACGCCGCTGGGTGTCTACGAGCTGTTAGGCCGCCCGATGCCCGAGCTCACCAACGTCACGCCGCTGGTCGACGAGCTCGACATCCCGGAGCTCGCGACGCTGCCGGAGCGGCTGGCGGCGGACCCGGGCTGGCCGCAGCGCTTCGCCCGCGTCGACGCGGTGCTGCGGCGCCGGCTCGACGCCGCCCGCCGGCAGCCGGATCCCGAGGTGCGCTGGGCATGGCACCGGCTCGTGCGCACCGGCGGGGCCGTGGGCGTCCAGCAGCTCGCCGAGGAGACGGGCTGGAGCCGCCGGCACCTGCTCACCCGGTTCCGGTCCCAGGTGGGGCTGGCCCCCAAGCCGGCGGCCCGGGTGCTGCGCCTGCAGCGCGCCGCCACGATGCTCGTGCCGACGATGGCCGACGGCGGACCCGGCACCGCGGTGCGTCTTCCGCTCGCCGACGTGGCCGCGAGCTGCGGCTACGCCGACCACGCCCACCTCGTGCGCGAGTTCCGGGCGCTCGCCGGCTGCACCCCCACGCAGTACCTGGCCGGGTGGGGTTGATCGCCGGTGCCCATTCGTTCAAGCCCATGGGCGCCGGGGCGCCCTACGGTCGCGGCATGAGCATCCACGTCACGCTGAAGTACGCCGACGCCGACGCCGCACTCGCGTTCCTCACCGGCCCGCTCGGTCTCACCGAGGTGCAGGTCAACCGGGATGGCGCGGGCACCATCGCGCATGCCGAGCTGGCGCACGGCACCGACGTCCTGCTGGTGGGCACCCGCAACGGTGGCGAGTTCGACACCGGGAAGGCCGTGGTCTACCTGGCCGTGGACGATCCCGACGCGCACCACGCCCGCGCCGTCGCAGCCGGCGCGACGGTGGTCCAGCAGCTGGTCGACCAGCCCTACGGCTCGCGCGAGTACGCCGTGTCCGACCCGGAGGGCAACATCTGGTCGATCGGCACGTACCGGCCGGGCGTCTCGTGACCGATCCGCTGCCGCGCCTGCGCGCGCTCTGCACGGCCCTGCCCGAGGTGCAGGAGAAGGTCAGCCACGGCGAGCCGACCTGGTTCGTCCGCAAGGTGTTCGTGATGTATGCCGACCACCACCACGACGACCGCGTCGCCTTCTGGTGTGCGGCCCCGACCGGCGCGCAGGAGGCGCTGGTCGGAGCGCGACCCGACCAGTTCTTCCGGCCGCCCTACGTCGGGGGCCGGGGCTGGCTCGGGGTGTGGCTCGACGTTCCTCTCGACTGGGCGGAGATCGCCGAGCTCGTCGCCGACGCCTACCGGGCGATCGCGCCCCGCAAGCTGGTCGCGCAGCTGGATATCTAACGGGGCTTCGCCCCAGCCCGACGAGTCATGCCGTGGTCGGGTTGGCATGGGGGGTTCCGGTCGGCGCGGAGACCGTGACGGCGTGCCGGTCACGGTGTATGACATGGCTGCCACCACCGCGGCGACGGAGCGGAGGAGCCCCGCTGCTTGCTCAAGTGGGTCTCACTCGACGTGGCTCCGGTCCACGAGGTCGGGCGTGTCGCGCCTGAACCTGACCGCCGGGTCACACCGAGCGTGCACATCGACTACAAGAACACCCGGATCAAGCAGTACCACGAGGAAGGACGGGCACTACGGACCGAAACCACGATCAACAACCCCGGCGACTTCGGGATCAAGAAACGGCTGACATCTGCCCGCCCTACGGGAGATCGGCTTCTCCGCCAACAGGCGCCTGCTCGGTGTCCAACGACCCAGCCACAACCCCATCCGCGCCGCCGAGGCGTTCACCGCCGTGCACGACCCCATCATCACCGAAGACGGCACCCGCATCGCCGGGCTCCGCCAGGGTGACCCTGCTCGCCGAGCTCCTCGGCACACACACCGACGAGATCAGCGCCGGCCAGGTCAGCTACGACCTACGCCGACTCCGCGCGCATGGCCTGATCACCCGCGTCCACACAGTCACCGCTATCGCGTCACCGACACCGGGCTACACCAGGCCATGTTGATCACCCACGTTCAGACCCGTGTCCTCCAGCCTGGCCTGGCCCAGCTCACCGACCCCGCGCCCCCAACACCCACCGCGCTACGCGCGGCCGCTCGCAACTACCAACACGTACTCGACCAACTCACCCAGGAGGCCGGACTTGCTGCATGAACCCCGAACTTGACTCGATCACACCGACTTCGTCGGCCCACGTCTTCTGGTGCGGCGGCCACAAACGTCCACCGGGTCCCTCGCGCGCCCAGGCGGCGACCCGGCAACGTTCGTGGCCACGGCACTAGAGTTGGCGTGTGGCCGCACTCCCGCTGATCGACGTTCCGGGCGGCCGCGTCGAGTACGACGACGTCCCCGGCGACCCGGCGCTCGGGCCGCTGCTGTTCCTGCACGAGGGACTGGGCTCGGTCGGGCTCTGGCGCGGCTTCCACCACCGCATCGCCGCCGCCACCGGACGCCGGGCCGTCGCGTACTCGCGGCTGGGCCACGGCTACTCCGACCTGACCACCGACAAGCGGGCCCCGCGGTTCATGCACGACGAGGCGACGATCGTGGTGCCGGCTCTGTGCGCAGCCCTCGAGCTGCAGCGGCCCGTGCTCGTGGGCCACAGCGACGGGGCGTCGATCGCGCTGCTCACCCGCGAGGTGTCGGCGATGGTGGTGATGGCGCCGCACGTCATCGTCGAGGAGGTGGGGCTGCGGGGCATCGACACCGCCCGGCGCGCCTACACCGAGGGCGGGCTGCGCGCGCGGATGAGCCGCCACCACCGCGACCCCGACATCACGTTCTGGAACTGGAACGAGGTGTGGCTCGACGACGCCTTCCGCGACTGGGACCTGCGCCCCGAGCTCGCCGCCATCACCTGCCCGGTGCTCGCGATCCAGGGCACGGCCGACCCGTACGGCACGGTCGCGCACGTCGAGGCGATCCGGGACTCGGCCCGGGGCCCCGTCGAGCTGCTGGTGCTGGACGGCGGCCACGCGCCCCACGAGGAGCACCCCGAGGTGGTGGAGCGGGCCATCACGACGTTCCTGGCCCCGCTGGGCTGACGAACGCGCGTCAGGGACGGCGTCAGGGTCTGCGGAAGTGCGGCGCCCGCGACGGCGCCGGGGCCCCCGCGGCGCGCAGCAGCGGCAGGGTGCGCGGCGCCACCACCTCCGAGAGCACCACGACGCTCGTGGAGCGCATCACCGACGTCGAGCGGTCGATCTGCAGCAGCGTGGCGTGCAGCGACTCGTGCGAGGCCGCGGCGAGGTGGCACAGCACGTCGGCCGTGCCGGTGGTGGCGTAGGCCGACAGCACGCCGGGGATGGCGTCCAGCTCGGCCCGGACGTCCTCGATGGCTCCCTGCGCGATCTCCAGCGACACGAAGGCCTGGACGCCGAAGCCGGCGGCGGGCAGCCCGATGTCCGGGCCGTACCCGGTGATGACGCCGGACTGCTCGAGCCGTTCGAGCCGGGCGGTGACGGTGGCACGTGCCACGCGAGCGAGCCGGGAGAGCTCCAGCGCCCCGGCCCGCGGGTGCGCCGAGAGCAGCGCGATGAGCTCGACGTCGAGCGCGTCGAGCGGGGTGGTCGGTCCGGTCATCTCCAGCACGCTCCAGCGCCACTGAGCTATACGCTGTGCATAGCTCCACCAGACGAGCTTGTCACAGCGCCTATCTACACCTCTACTGGTGTGCATGACGGACATGCTGATCGATCCCCTCATCGGGGAAGTCGCGCACGACGACTCCGCCGACGCCTTCCCGGTGCTCGGCCTCGACCACATCCGCTTCGCCGTCGGCAACGCCCGGCAGGCGGCGCACTGGTACTCCACGGCGTTCGGCATGGAGGTGATCGCCTACCGCGGTCCCGAGACCGGCCACGCCGACCTCTCGGAGTACGTCCTCAAGGCCGGCTCCGCCCGGTTCGTCATCGCCGGTGAGGTGCACTCGGGCACGGCGGTCGGCGCGCACGTCGCGAAGCACGGTGACGGTGTCACCGACCTCGCCATCGCCGTACCCGACGTCGACGCGGCCGTAGCGCACGCCCGCGCCAGCGGCGCCGTCGTCCTGGAGGAGCCGCAGACGCTTTCCGACGAGCACGGCACGCTGCGCTTCGCCTCGATCGCGAGCTACGGCGACACCCGCCACACCCTCGTCGACCGCTCCGCCTACACCGGGCCGTGGGCGCCCGGATTCGTTACGCGCGGCCCGGTGTTCCCGAAGCCGGAGAAGCGCTTCTTCCAGGCGATCGACCACGCCGTCGGCAACGTCGAACTGGGCCGCATGGACGAGTGGGTCGCCTTCTACAACCGCGTCATGGGCTTCACGAACATGGCGGAGTTCGTCGGCGAGGACATCGCCACCGAGTACTCAGCCTTGATGAGCAAGGTGGTGGCGAGCGGCAACCACCGCGTCAAGTTCCCGCTCAACGAGCCCGCCGAGGGCAAGAAGCGCTCGCAGATCGACGAGTACCTGCAGTTCAACGAGGGTCCCGGGGTGCAGCACATCGCGCTGGCCACCAGTGACATCGTGGCGTCGGTGCGCGCGATGCGGGCGATGGGCGTGGAGTTCCTCGCCACCCCCGACAGCTACTACGACACGCTCGCGGAGTGGGTGGGCGACACCCGCGTTCCCGTCGAGACGCTGCGCGAGCTGTCGATCCTCGCCGACCGCGACGAGGACGGCTACCTCCTGCAGATCTTCACCAAGCCCGTCCAGGACCGCCCGACGGTGTTCTTCGAGCTCATCGAGCGCCACGGCTCCCTGGGCTTCGGCAAGGGGAACTTCAAGGCCCTGTTCGAGGCCATCGAGCGGGAGCAGGAGCGGCGCGGCAACCTCTAGCCGCCACGCTCCGTCACCGCGCCACCGTCGAGAACGACGTTGTGATGATCAACAGGGCCTGTTGATCATCGTAACGTCGTTCTCGACGGTCCGGGGGGCACGCTGGGTCACCGCGCTACCCACCCGCTCCAGCGCTGCGGCGTCACCACCAGCACGTCCCCGTCGGGCGGGGCCGCGGCGTAGGGCTCGTACTTCGCCACCAGCGCCGCCAGTGCCCGGTCCCGCAGCGCGCCCGACCTGTGGACGGCGGCCGTCCCGTCCACGCGCACCCACCACAGCTGCGACCAGTCGTCGTCGTAGTGGTCGACGACCAGCCCGACGCGCGGGTCGCGTGCCACGTCGGCCAGCCGGGCCAGCCGCGTGCTCCGCTTGGCCTTCACCACGTCCACCGCGGAGCAGATCAGGCCCTCCACCAGCACGAACGTCATCGGGACCAGGCGGGGCGTGCCGTCGGCGCGCAGCGTCGCCAGCCGGGCCACCCGCGCCGCGGCCAGCCGTGAGCGCTGCTGCTCCGCGGCGAGCTCAGGCACCCGGTCCCGCCACGTCGACCCGGAACGCGAGCAGCCGCGCCTCGCGGGTGTCGCGCCGCTCGTGCTCGGCGAACCCGGGCGCGGCGCACAGGTAGAGCGTGCGGCCGTCGTCGCCGCCCAGCACGCATGCGTAGACGCCGGTGCCCGCGTCGACCGCGTCCACGATCGCGCCGTCCACCACCCGGACCGCCCGGTTGCCCAGCGCGTCGGCCGCCCAGACGCCGCCCTCGGCGTCGGCGCAGATCCCGTCCGGCGCCACGGCGAGCTGCCCCAGCGCCTCCCCGACCGCGGTGGTCGCCGGGACGTCGCCGAAGCGGGCCCAGTCCCGCCGCGGTCCCAGCGTGCCGTCGCCACCGATGTCGAACGCGCTGATCCGGTTGCCGAACGTCTCCGCGACGACCAGGGTGCCGTTGATGATCACCGCCCCGTTGGGGAAGTGCAGTCCCTCCGCCGCGACGTGCGTGGTGCCGTCGGGATCCACGCGCACCAGCACGGCGGTGTCCATCGGCGCGTCCGCCATGAGGTCGAACCCGAAGTTGCCGACGTAGGCGCGCCCCGCGGCATCGACGACCATGTCGTTGAGGTGCCCGGTGGCGTGTGCCGACAGGTCGGCATGGGTCACGAGCGCGCCGTCGGCCTCTCGGCGCAGCAGCCGCCCGTCCCGCATCGAGACGATCAGCAGCCGCCCGTCGGGCAACCATCCCAGCCCAGCGGGCTGGGCAGGGACCTCGGCCTCGACCTGCAGGTCGCTCCCGTCAGGCGCTGCGGACAGGACGCGGTGGGTGTAGAAGTCCGACATCCAGAGGCGCCCCCCGTGCCAGCGGGGGGCTTCCAGGAACGACAGCTTCTCGAGCACGACGGTGGGTTCGGCGGTCATGCACCCATCCTGGCGGCCGCCGCGACGGCGGTCCACGCGCGCTTCGCAGCGGTCCGTCGATGACAACCCGGTAAAGACGGGGAGGCACCCCCTTCCCTGGATCCTGTATACAACATAGGGTCGCCCTCTTCCCTGGCAGAGGAGATCTGATGGCGTCCGCACTTGAGGCAACGACCCGTCGACGGCCGTGGCGAGCCGCGGTCACAGCCATGGCACTGGGCACGGTCGCGGCCATGCTCGCCGCCTGCGCTGCAGTCCAGACCTCTGCGCCACCAGGAGACACGGCGCCGTCGGCCGACTCCTACGGCAGCGTCGCCGACCCCGCAGCCGTCAAGAACGGCGGCACCCTCGTGGTCGCGCTGTCGGCGGAGCCCGACCAACTCGACCCGACACTGTCGCGCTCGTTGTATACGCGATACGTCTTCCAGACGATGTGCCAGAAGCTCTACGACATCGACCAGACCACGAAGATCGTTCCGCAGCTGGCCACGGCACTGCCCACGATCTCGCCCGACGGCAAGACGGTGACGATCCCCGTCCGCGAGGGTGTGAAGTTCGCCGACGGCACCCCGTTCAACGCGGCCGCGGTCAAGACCACCTTCGAGCGCAACCTCACGCTCAAGACCTCGGGCCGCAAGAGCGAGCTGGGCCCGATCACCGGGGTCACCGCACCGGACGACAAGACCGTCGTGATCACGCTCTCGGCCCCGTTCGCCCCGCTCACCGCGGCGCTGACCGACCGCGCCGGCATGATCATGAGTCCGACGGCGCTGACCGCGCTCGGCGACAACTTCGGCACCGCGCCCGTCTGCGTCGGCCCGTTCAAGTTCGCCAAGCGCGTGGCCCAGAACTCGATCGACGTGGTGCGCGACCCGAACTACTACGACGCCGCCAACGTCCACCTCGACGGCATCAGCTACCGGATCATCACCGACGGCAGCATCCGGGCCGCCAACCTGCGTTCCGGTGACGCCCAGGTGGCCGACACGCTGTCCACCCAGGACGTGCCGGCACTGCGACAGGTCCCCGACCTGAGCGTGCTGGAGTCGAACTCGCTGGGCTACCAGGGCATCACGTTCAACGTCGGCAACGTCGCGGGCATCGGCAAGCCCACCGGCAAGAAGGGCACCCCCGTCGCCGACGACGAGCGGGTGCGGCAGGCCTTCGACATGGCCGTCGACCGCGAGGGGCTCGCGCGCACCGTGTTCGGCGGGCTCGTCTCACCGGCCTGCTCGGCGATCAGCCCCGACAGCGAGTTCAGCAGCGAGGCAGCGCAGGCCTGCCCGAAGCACGATCCGGCGGCGGCGAAGGCGCTGCTGCAGCAGGCCGGCGTCCCGGTGCCCTACAAGCTGACGTTCGTGGTGTCCAACAACCCCGACACGCTGCGGCTGGCGCAGGCGCTGCAGGCCACGGTGAACGAGGGCGGCTTCGACCTCACGATCCAGCCCGTCGAGTACTCCGCGCTGCTCGACCAGCAGGACCGCGGCGACTTCCAGGTGCTGCAGCTGGGCTGGTCGGGCCGGATCGACCCGGACGCCAACCTGGCGAACTTCATCGGCACCGGCGGCGGCCAGAACGTGGCCGGCTTCAGCGACCCGGCGATCGACGCGCTGCTCACCGCGGCGCGCACGAGCACCGACAAGGCCGAGCGCGTCAAGATCTACGGTCAGGTGGTGGCGGCGTCGCAGAAGGCCGACCCGATCGTCTACCTCTACCGGCAGCGCAACCTGACCGGCGTCACGAAGAAGGTGGCGGGCGTGCAGGTCTTCGCCGACGGCGTGATCCGGCTGGCCAACGCGGGGTACGTGAAGTGACGTGCGCCGCTACCTGCTGAACCGGCTGTGGCAGTCGGCGGTGACCCTGCTGCTGGCCACGATCGTCGTGTTCCTGGGCGTGCGGGCACTTCCCGGTGACCCGGCGCTCGCGTTCGCGGGCGAGGAGCGCGACCCGGCCTCGCTCGCGGCGATCCGCGAGAAGCTCGGTCTCGACGACTCGCTGGTCGTGCAGTACGGCAAGTTCCTGCTCGGCTGCCTGCAGGGCGACCTGGGCCGCTCCACCCGCACGCGCATCCCGGTCACCGAGATGATCGGGAGCGCGCTGCCGGTCACCATCGAGCTCGCCGTGCTCGCGCTCGCCGTCGCCATCGTGCTCGGCGGCATCGCCGGCGTGGTGGCGGCGGTGCGGCGCGGGCGGCCCAGCGAGTGGGTCGCGAACGCGCTGGCGCTGCTGGGCCTGTCGGTGCCGAACTTCTGGCTCGGGCTGATCGCGATCCTCTACCTCGCGGTCGGTCTGGGCTGGTTCCCGGCGTCGGGATTCGTCCCGCTGCTCGACGACCCGATCGACAACCTGCACCACCTGGTGCTGCCCGCGGTCGTGCTGGGCGCGGCGCTGGCGGCCGTCGTGATGCGCCAGACCCGGTCGTCGATGCTCGAGTCGCTCGGGGCCGACTACATCCGCACCGCCCGGGCGAAGGGCGTGGCGCCGCGCTCGATCGTGATGAGCCACGCGCTGCGCAACAGCCTCGTCGTCGTCGTGACGATCGTGGGACTGCAGCTGGGCACGCTCATCTCCGGCGCCGTCGTCACGGAACGGATCTTCGGGCTGCCCGGCTTCGGCAAGATGACGGTGGACGCGGTGTTCCAGCGCGACTACCCGGTGATCCAGGGGGTGGTGCTGGTGACAGCAACCGCGTACGTACTGATCAACTTCCTCGTCGACCTGACGTACTCGCTGATCGACCCGCGGATCCGGGTGACGGGGGCGGTGGCATGACCGCGACCGTCGAGATCACGACGCCGCCCACCGATCCCGCGCCGCGGCGGCGGCAGGTGCTGCGCAGGCTGCGGCGCAGCCCGCTGGGCGTCACCGGGTTCGTGGTGCTCGCGATCGCGGTGCTCGCGGCCGTGCTGGCCCCGCTGCTCGCGCCCTACTCCCCCGCGCAGGTCCACTTCAACGCGCAGTTCCAGAAGCCCGGCACGGTCGGCTTCCTGCTGGGCACCGACGACCTGGGCCGCGACATCCTTTCGCGCATCCTGTTCGGACTGCGCGCCTCGCTCGAGGTCGGCCTGCTCGCCGTCTGCGTCGCACTGCTCGCCGGCGTGCCGCTCGGGCTCGCGGCGGGCTACTTCCGCACGCTCGACGCGTTGATCTCGCGGTTCACCGACCTGCTGCTGGCCTTCCCGTTCCTGGTGCTGGCGGTCGGTCTGGCCGCGATCCGCGGCGCCAGCCTCGGCAACGCCGCGCTGGCCATCGGCATCGCCCAGATCCCGGCGATGATCCGCGTGGTCCGCTCGGAGACGTTGCGGCTCAAGAACCTCGACTTCGTCGCAGCCTCGGTGGTGGACGGCGCGAGCGACGGGTGGGTGCTGGGCCGCCACGTGCTGCCCAACGCGATCTCGGCGGTGATCGTGCAGGCCACGGTCGCGATCCCGGCCGCCATCCTGGGTGAGGCGGTGCTGTCGTTCCTCGGGCTCGGCATCCAACCGCCCGACCCGAGCCTGGGCACCATGCTGTCGGACGCCCAGCAGTACGCGGCCAAGGCGCCGTGGACGGCGGTGGTGCCGGGGCTCGCGATCATGTTGGTGGCGCTGGCGTTCAACCTGTTCGGCGACGCGCTGCGCGACGCGCTCGACCCCCGGAGCTCGCGATGACCCCCGTGCTGCAGGTCCGCGACCTGACCGTCACCTTCCGCACCGACGACGGCCCGGTCTCGGCCGTCGACGGCGTCTCCTTCGACGTGGCGCCGGGCGAGGTGCTGGCCGTGGTCGGCGAGTCCGGGTGCGGCAAGAGCGTCACGGCCATGAGCCTCTCGGGGCTGCTCCCGCCCTCGGCCACCGTGACGGGATCGGTGCGGCTGCGCGGGAAGGAGCTGGTCGGCGCCGCCGAACCGGACCTCCGCAGGATTCGCGGCGCCGAGGTGGCCTACGTCTTCCAGGAACCGATGAGCTCGCTCAACCCCGTGTTCACGATCGGGCGCCAGATCGCCGAGGTGCTGCGCATCCACCAGGGGATGTCGCGGCGCCAGGCACTGGCCAGAGCCGTCGAGCTGCTCGGGCTCGTCGGGATCCCGGAGCCTGCGCGCCGCGTCGGTGAGTACCCGCACCAGTTCTCCGGCGGCATGCGCCAGCGCGTGATGATCGCGATGGCGCTGGCGTGCGACCCGTCGGTGCTGGTGGCCGACGAACCGACCACCGCGCTCGACGTCACGGTGCAGGCCGCCGTGCTCGACCTGCTGCGCGACCTCGGCTCCCGGCTCGACACCGCGATCGTGCTGATCACCCACGACCTCGGGGTCGTCGCCGACATCGCCGACCGGGTGCTGGTGATGTACGCGGGCCGGGTCGTGGAGACCGGGCGCACGCAGGAGATGTTCGACGCGCCCGCCCATCACTACACCATCGGGCTGCTCGGGGCGGTACCCGCCGCCGGCCGCCGTGCCGCCGACGGCCGCCTGCGGGAGATCCCCGGGCTGGTGCCCGTGCTGTCCGGGCAACCCGACGCCTGCACCTTCGCCGACCGCTGCGGCGCGGCCGATGCCCGGTGCCGCGGCACGGCACCCGCGCTGCAGACCCGCGCGGGCGAGCACGCCGTGTCCTGCTGGCACCCGGTCGGTGCGGCATGACCGAAGCCATGACGTCCGCGGCACCCGAACCCGCTGCGGACGAACCCGCTGCCCTGGAGCTCACCGACCTCGTCATGCACTTCGGCCCGGTCCGTGCCGTCGACGGGGTCAGCCTGCGCATCGAGCGCGGGAAGGTGCTCGCGCTGGTCGGCGAGAGCGGTTCGGGCAAGTCGACGGTCGGGCGCTGCGTGGTGCGGCTGCTCACCCCGACCGCAGGCACCGTCGCGCTCGCCGGCACCGACGTGTCCCGGCTGAGCAGGCGGGCGCTGCGCAGCCACCGGCGCGACGTGTCGATCGTCTTCCAGGACCCGGCCAGCTCGCTGGACCCCCGGCTGACCGTCGGCGACATCGTCGGGGAGCCGTTGCGCCTGCTCGATCTCGCCCCGCGTCGCCAGGAACGGGACGCGAAGGTCGGCGATGCGCTCGAGCAGGTCGGGCTGCGCCGCCAGGTGGCGCAGCGCTACCCGCACGAGATGTCGGGCGGGCAGCGCCAGCGGGTGAGCATCGCCCGCGCGCTCGTCTCGTCGCCGCGGCTGCTCGTGGCCGACGAGCCCACCAGCGCGCTGGACGTCTCCGTGCAGGCCTCGGTCCTCAACCTGCTCGCCGACCTGCAGCGCGACCTCGGCTTCGCGTGCCTGTTCATCACCCACGACCTCGCGGCCGTCGAGTACCTCGCCGACGAGGTGGCCGTGATGTACCTGGGCCGGCTCGTCGAGCAGGGCACGCGCGAGGCGGTGTTCGACACGCCCCGCCACCCCTACACGCAGGCGCTGCTCTCCGCGGCGCCACTGGCCGACCCGCGCGAGCAGCGGGCCCGGCAGCGGGTCCTGCTCAGCGGCGAGATCCCGTCCCCGACGGACCCACCGCCCGGCTGCCGGTTCCACACCCGCTGCCCGGTGGCGCAGGACCGGTGCCGCGTCGAGGTCCCCGAACTGCACACCACCCCGCACGGGCAGGTCGCGTGCCACCTCGTCGACGCCGACGGCGTCGGCCCGGACGTCCGGATCCCGGCGGAGCGGCCGTGACCGCCGACCAGCGGCTCGCGCAGACGCTCGGCGACCGGCACGTCCCACTGCGCGACCAGGTGCTCGAGGAGCTGCGCGACCGGATCATCACCGGCCGCTACGCCCCCGGCGAGCGGCTCACCGAGGAGCGGCTCGCGCAGGACTTCGGGGTGTCGCGCAACCCCGTGCGGGAGGCGTTGCGCACGGCGGAGGCCGAGGGGTTCGTGCGGATGCAGCCGCGACGCGGCGTGCTCGTCGCGCGCCCCGACGCCTCGACGATCCGCGACCTGTTCGCCATCAGGGGGCGCCTCGAGCCCCTCGCCGCCCGGCTCGCCGCCGAGCGCGCCACCGCCGAGGACGTCACCGCGCTGCACAGCCTGCTCGACGCGGCCCGCGCCGCGACCGACCGCGGCGAGCTCGACCGGGTGGCCGTCCTCAACTCCCGGCTGCACCAGAAGGTGATCGACATCGGCGGCAACGTCTGGCTGTCGGCGATCACGACATCGCTCTACCGCCACGTCCAGTGGGTGTTCACGCTCACGGTCTCGCACCGGGCGCCGCACTCGTGGACCGAGCACGTCCGGCTGGTCGAGGCGATCGCCGCCCACGATCCCGACACGGCGGAGGTACTCGCCGCCGCGCACGTCGAGGCTGCGGCGGTGGCGGCCGGGCGCGCCCGGGAAGAAGATGGGACCTCGCCTGGTTGAGCGGCTTAGTTGCTAGCTCAACTTCTTGGAGGTTCCGATGCCCGCCGTCACCGTCTCCGACATCACCGTCCTGCCGCGCGTCCCGGAGCCGGGTGCAGCGGCCGTCGACCGGCCCGTCCGCTCGGTCACGACCGCGCCCACCGGCTTCGAGGGCGAGGGCTTCCCGGTGCACCGCGCGTTCGCCGGCATCGAGCTGCGCGACCTCGACCCGTTCCTGATGATGGACCAGATGGGCGAGGTCGAGTACGCGCCCGGCGAGCCGAAGGGCACGTCCTGGCACCCGCACCGCGGCTTCGAGACCGTCACCTACATCATGGACGGCACCTTCGAGCACCAGGACAGCCACGGTGGCGGGGGCGTGATCACCAACGGTGACACCCAGTGGATGACCGCCGGTGGTGGCCTGCTGCACATCGAGCGGCCGCCGGAGTCGCTGGTGGCCAGCGGCGGGCTGTTCCACGGCCTGCAGCTGTGGGTGAACCTGCCCAAGGCCGACAAGTGGCTCGAGCCGAAGTACCAGGACCTGCGTGCCGGCGAGTCGACGCTGCTCACCACGCACGACGGCGGCGCGCTGCTGCGGGTCATCGCCGGTGACGTCGCCGGCCACACCGGCCCGGGCTCCACGTACACCCCGATGACGATGATCCACGCGACGATCGCGCCCGGCGCCGAGGTGAAACTGCCCTGGAACCGCGCCTTCAACGCGCTGGTCTACGTGCTGTCGGGAGAGGGCACCGCGGGCGCCGACCGCCGACCCGTCCGCAGCGGGCAGGCTGTGCTCTACGGCCCCGGCGACACGATCACCGTGGCCGCGGGCGAGAGCCAGGAGTCGCGGCTGGCCGGCATGGACGTCGTCGTGCTCGGTGGGCAGGCCATCCGGGAGCCCATCGCCTGGGCCGGCCCGTTCGTGATGAACACCAAGGCCGAGGTGATGCAGGCGTTCGAGGACTACCAGAAGGGCAAGCTGGGCGTCGTGCCCGCCACCTACGTCCCGCACGGATCCGCCGGAGGGAACGCATGACCGAGTCCGTCGTCCGGGACAACCCGGATGAGTCGCGGTTCGAGATCGAGGTCGACGAGACGCCGGCCGGGTTCGCCGAGTACGTCGCGACCCCCGGCCGGATCACGTTCACCCACACCGAGATCGACCCGGGGTTCAGCGGGAAGGGCCTGGCAGGCGTCCTGATCAGGACGGCGCTGGACGCGGCGCGCGACCAGGGCCTTTCGGTGCTGCCGCTGTGCCCGTTCGTGCGCAGCTTCATCGCCAAGCACCCGGAGTACGTGGAGCTGGTGCCGGCGGGCTCGCGGGCCCGCTTCGAACTGGCCTGAGCGGTGCCCGCGCCGGGCCCCGCAGCGAGCCGGGCCGGGTGCGCGGGAACCGGCCCCGCGCAGAGCTGTCGGTGCTCCTCCGTAGCCTGATCCGGTGCTCGCCGTCCATGCTGTCTGGTCCCCCGGCCGCGGTGTGCTGTTGTGGGCCGAGGACGGCGAGCGGCCCGCCACCTCCGCCACCCGGTCGCTGCGCACCGCCCGCCCGCACCCGTTCGCGGTGCCTGCGGGCGAGCTCGCCGCACTGCACCCGGGCAAGCCGGCCACGCTGATCCTGCTGCTGCCCTCCCGACCGGGCGGGCCGGTGGCCTCCCCCGAGCTGGTGCGCGCGGGCACGCGCACCCCGTCGGTGCGCGGGGCCGAGCCTGTCCTCAAGCCGTGGTCGGTGCCCGCGCTGGCCGTCGACGTCTCCGAGCTCGACGATCCGGCCACCGAGGCCCGCTACGGCACGTCCGTCACGTTCCTGCGCGCGCTCGCCGAGCTGGGCCACGACCTCGCCGCCCGCGGCCGGGTGCTGCCCACGCTGGTGCAGGAGGGCACGTCCGCGTTCGCGCGGTGGCGCCCGGTCGTCCGCGGGCTCGATGCCGTCACCCTCGACGCGCTGGTCACGGCGCTGCCGCCGGTCGCCAGGGCCGAGCAGGGCGGCCCGCGCGATCTCGCGGGCGCCGATCCGCGCACGCTGATCGACGACGCGCTCGCCGTCATCACCGACGCCGCGGTCCGGGATCGGCTCGCCCGCGCCACCCCACCCGTCGAGCTGGTACCGCCCCGACGCGGCAAGGCGCCCGCCACGCTGCCGGTCACCGAGGCCTGGCTCACCGCGCTGCAGCGCCCGGACGCCCGCATCGAGGCCGCGCCCCGGCAGCTCGCGACCCTGGCCGAGGCCCTCACCGAGTGGGACGAGATCGGCGCGGCACCCACCGGTGAGGGCCGGGCCAGCTTCCGACTCTCGGAGGTGCGCACGCTCCACGATCCGTCCGATCCGGCCGACGACCTCGAGGATCAGACCGGCGACGGCACCAAGTGGGTGCTGGAGTTCTTCCTGCAGTCCACGGCCGACCCGAGCCTGCTGGTGCCCGCCGACCAGGTCTGGGACGGCCGCGCGGAGCGCCTCGTCGCCCAGCCCCAGGAGCTGTTGCTCGCCGAGCTGGGGCGCGCGGCGCTGGTGCTGCCGCCGCTGGCCGCGGCGCTGCGCCAGGCCCGGCCGTCGGTGTTCGACCTCGACGCGGCCGGCGCGGCAGGCTTCCTCACCAGCGGGGCGCCGCTGCTCGTCGAGGCCGGGTTCGGGGTGCAGCTGCCGGCGGGCTGGGACGGCTCGCGCCGCGTCGGGCTGGCGCTGTCCACCCGCAGCACCCCCGCCGATCGCGTCCTCACCCGCGGCGGCCTCGGCCGCGAGGAGCTGGCCGATTTCCGCTGGTCGGTGGCCGTCGGCGACGAGGAGCTGTCCGAGGAGGAGCTCGAGGAGCTCGTCGCGGCGAAGGCGCCGCTGGTGCGGCTGCGCGGCAAGTGGGTCACCGTCGACGCCGAGCGCCTCCGACGCGGGCTGGAGTTCCTGCGCCGGGCCCAGCGGCGCCCGGCGCCCACGGCGGCCGAGGTGCTCGCGCTCGCCCAGCGCCACCCCGACGACTGGGCGGCCGACGGCGACGTGCCGCTGCCCGTCACGTCCGTCACGGCGCAGGGCTGGGTCGGCGATCTGCTCGCGGGCCGGGCCGAGCAGTCCATCATCACCCCGGTGCCCACTCCCCCGGGCTTCCAGGCGCAGCTGCGGCCCTACCAGCAGCGGGGGCTGTCGTGGCTGGCGTTCCTGTCCGCGCTGGGGCTGGGTGCGTGCCTCGCCGACGACATGGGCCTGGGCAAGACTGTGCAGCTGCTGGCGCTGGAGGCGCACGAGAGGTCGGCGGGCGAGCAGGGTCCCACGCTGCTGCTGTGCCCGATGTCGCTGGTCGGCACGTGGCAGCGGGAGGCGGCACGCTTCGCCCCGAGCCTGCGCGTCCACGCCCACCACGGCCCCGGGCGGCTGCACGGCGAGGAGCTCACGGCGGCGGTGCTGGCGTCCGACATCGTCGTCACCACCTACGCCACGGCCAGCCGCGATGCCGACGAGTTCGCGGTCGTCGCGTGGCGCCGGCTCGTGCTCGACGAGGCGCAGGCCATCAAGAACAGCCGCTCCTTCCACGCCCAGGCGGTGCGCCGGTTCGACGCCGAGCACCGGGTCGCGCTCACCGGCACGCCGGTCGAGAACCGCCTCTCGGAGCTGTGGTCGGTGATGGACGTGCTCAACCCCGGCCTGCTGGGCACGGCGGAGCGGTTCCGGGCCCGGTTCGCGATCCCCGTGGAGCGCCACGGCGATCAGACGGCGGCGGGCCTGCTGCGCCGCACCACGCAGCCCTACCTGCTGCGCAGGCTCAAGACCGATCCCACGATCATCGACGACCTGCCCGAGAAGATCGAGATCAACCAGCACTACCGGCTCACGGCCGAGCAGGCCTCGCTCTACCGCACGGTCGTCGACGACATGATGGAGAAGATCGAGGATTCGCAAGGCATCCAGCGGCGCGGCAACGTGCTGGCGGCCATGGCGAAGCTCAAGCAGGTGTGCAACCACCCCGCCCAGCTGCTGCACGACGGCTCGGCCGTCGGGCGCCGGTCGGGCAAGGTCATCCGGCTGGAGGAGATCCTCACCGAGATCCTCGACGAGGGCGACCGCGTGCTGTGCTTCACGCAGTTCACCGAGTTCGGCCACATGCTGGTACCGCACCTGTCGGCCCGGTTCGACCAGGAGATCGCCTACCTGCACGGCGGCACGCCGAAGAAGCGGCGCGACGAGATGGTGGCCCGCTTCCAGGCCGGGGAGGGCCCCGCGGTGATGCTGCTCTCGCTCAAGGCGGGCGGCACCGGGCTCACGCTCACCGCGGCCAACCACGTGATCCACCTGGACCGCTGGTGGAACCCCGCCGTGGAGAACCAGGCCACCGACCGCGCCTTCCGCATCGGGCAGCGGCGCAACGTGCAGGTGCGCAAGTTCGTCTGTCCCGGCACCGTCGAGGAGCGCATCGATGCCATGATCACCAAGAAGAAGGCGCTCTCGGGCATGGTCGTCGGCGACGGCGAGGGCTGGCTCACGGAGCTGTCCACGGCGTCGCTGCGCGAGGTGTTCGCGCTGGATGCCGAGGCCACCGAGAGCGATGAGGGCACGCTGTGACCGAGCCGTGGTGGATCGATGCCGCCCCGAGCCGGCCGATCAAGGTCGAGGGCGGCATCCAGATCAACAGCACCCGCGGCGGCGTGGCGCGCACCTGGTGGTCGCAGAGGTTCATGGCGGTGCTGGAGTCCATCGGCGTCGGCGGGCGGATGGCCCGCGGACGCAACTACGCGCGGGCCGGCCAGATCGTGTCGCTCGACGTGTCCGCGGGTGGCGCCGTCGCGCAGGTGCAGGGCAGCAGGCCCAAGCCTTACGCGGTGCGCATCGGAGTGCCGGCCTTCGGCAAGACGGAGTGGTCGGCCGTGGCCGACGCGCTGGTGGCCGACGCCTCCTACACCGCGGCGCTGCTCAGCGGGCAGATGCCCCCCGAGATCGAGTCCGTCTTCACCGCGGTGGGCCTGTCGCTGTTCCCCGCCACCACCCGCGATCTCGCCCTCGACTGTTCCTGCCCCGACCACGCCGTGCCCTGCAAGCACCTCGCGGCCGTGTTCTACGTGCTGGCGGAGCGGTTCGACGCCGATCCGTTCGAGATCCTCGCGCTGCGCGGCCGCGATCGCGAGACACTGCTGGAGGAGCTGCGCACGCGCCGCGCCGCCGCGAGCCCGGCGGGCCCCGCGTCCGGGATCGCGCCGCTGGCCGAGCTGCTCGACGGCTTCTACACCGCCGGTCCGGGCCTGGCCGCCACCACGTCGCCGGTCACCGGACCGCCGACGCCGTCGGACGCCCTGCTCGACCAGCTGCCCGCGTTCCCCATCGACCTCCGCGGTGCCACGGTGATCGACCTGCTCCGGCCCGGCTACCAGGCACTGGGCGACACGGGCTGAGCCCGCTCCGGCATCCACCGGCTCGAACCACGCACATCCGGCACAGCACAGGATGAGCCCGGTCCGGAACACCCTCGACCTGCTCCCGTCGGGGCGAGGCGAGTGGGACCCGGACAACACCTATCCGGTGGCATGATCAGGGTATGAACCGATGGCTCCCGATCGTGCTCGGCGTGGTCCTGTTCCTCGTGGGTGCGGTCTGGACGCTGCAGGGGTCCGGGGTGATCGCCGGCAGTGTGATGACGGGTTCGAAGTTCTGGCTGGTGGTGGGCCTGGTGCTGCTCGTCGCCGGCGGCGCGCTGGTCATCCGCACGGTGCGGGCGGGCATGCGCCGCAGCTGAGAACTGCGCCCACCGCGCTCACGCCCACCGGCGCGGGTCAGTTGCCGCCCCCACCGTTGTCACCACCACCCCCGCCGTTGTCGCCACCGCCGCCACCGTTGTCACCGCCGCCGTTGTTACCGCCGCCGTTGTTACCGCCGCCGTTGTTGTCACCGCCGTTGTCACCGCCGTTCTGCCCGTCACCGTTGTCCGGGTTGAGGTTCTGGTTCAGGTACTTGCCGGTGGTCGCGACCAGGTAGCGCGGATCCGCGGGCGGCAGCGGCGCCACCGGCTGATCGGCCAGCACCGTGGTCAGCGCCTTGTACACGGTGCGGGCGGGCACCGTGCCGCCGTAGAGGCTGCCGCTGGAGCAGCTGCGCGGCGGTGAACCGTCGCAGATCGGGCGCGGCGAGGACGAGTCGTCGAACACGATGGATGCCGCCGCCAGCTGCGGGGTGGCGCCGACGAAGGTGGCCGACTGCGCGATCTCCGTGGTGCCGGTCTTCGCGGCGATCGGGCGACGCCAGCCGGCGTTGCCCGCGGCGGCCGCCGAGGTGCCGCCCGCGGCGTCGTCCTTGCTGAGCCCGTTCATGAGCGTGTCGGCGATCGCCGGGTCGAGTGCCTGCGTGCAGGGCGGCTCCGACAGCGCCACCGGCTTGCCGTCGGGCCCGGTGACCGACTGGATCGGGGTGGGCGGGCACCACGTGCCGTGGCTCGCCAGCGTCGCGGCGACGTTGGCGAGCTCCAGCCCGCTGGTCGGGGACACCCCGAGGGTGAACGAGCCCTGGTTCTGCGACTTGACGACGTCGGCGACCGACGGCGATCCGGACTTCCCGTTGGCCGGGGTGGTGGCCAGCGACGTCATGCCCAGCCGAAGTGCCATGTCGACGACGGCCGGCACGCCGACCTGCTCCTCCAGCTCCACGAACGCCGTGTTGGGCGAGGTCGCGAGCGCGTCGGTGAGTGTGAGGCGCGCCGGGTAGTTGCCGGCGTTGTGCACCGACAGCGGCCGGCCGTCACCGTCGTTGTAACCGGGGATCGGTGAACCGCTCGCGGGTACGTCGATCACCGTGTTGATGCCGGCCACCCCCTTCTCCAGCGCCGTGGCGGCCGTGAAGATCTTGTAGACGGAGCCGGCACCGAGGTTCTCCGGCTCGTAGGGCAGGCCGTAGGACGACTGGCCGGGCAGGTTGCCGTAGGTGCGGTTGGCCGCCATGGCGACCACCTCGTGCCGCGTGGTACCCGGCTTGATCAGCGACATCACGTCGGCGACGTGCGGCGTGGTGGGCGGGGCCTGCGCGTCGATCGAGGCCTTGACCGCCGCCAGCGCCTTCGGGTCGAGCGTGGTGCGCACGGTGTAGCCACCCGACTCGAGCTGCTGCGGCGTGATCCCGGACTTGCCCAGGTACTCCTCGACGTAGGCGCAGAAGTAGCCGGCGTCCCCCGCCGCGGTGCAGCCGGCCGCCGGTGCCGACGCGGTGGCGGGCACCCCGACCGGCTCGGCAGTGGCCGTGGCCGCCTGCGCGGCGCTGATCGAGCCCTGCGACTGCATCTGGGAGATCACCAGGTCGCGGCGCGCCTTCGACGCGTCGGGGTGCTCCACCGGGTCGTAGTCGGCGGGGCTCTGGACCATGCCCGCGAGCAGCGCCGACTGCGGCACGGTCAGCTGCGCGGCCGTGGTGCCGAAGTACACCTTCGCCGCCGCCTCGACGCCGTAGGCGCCGCGGCCGAAGTACACGAGGTTGAGGTAGCGAGCGAGGATGTCCTCCTTGCTCAGCTGGTTGTCCAGCTCCACGGCCAGCTCGGCCTCGGTGATCTTGCGGGCGACGCTGGGCGCCACCGCGGCCTCACGCTCCGCATCGGTCTTGGCCGTGACGTAGAGGTCGTAGTTCTTGACGTACTGCTGGGTGAGCGTGGATCCACCCTGGCGCTCACCGCCGCTGGCGTCGTTGATGAGCGCGCGGACGGTGCCGACGGGATCGACGCCGCCGTGGTCGTAGAAACGGCGATCCTCGATCGCGATGATGGCGGCCTTCATGCTGGGCGAGATCGCGTCGGCGGCGACCGGAATGCGGAACTGGTCATCCAGGTAGGCAATGGGCGTTCCGGCGGAATCGGTCACCGTGGTGACCGAGGGCAGGATTCCCGAGCGCATGTCATCGGAAATCGCCACCGAACTCGTGCTCACCTGGGCCGCCAGCAGCCCGAGGCCGCCCACGACCGGGAAGGACATCGCGGCCAGCACCAGGCCGGCCGCGACGACGAGCACGATCAGCCGTCTGCTACTTCTCCATCGCCGCACGCACCAGTTTTACCAGGTCGCTCCGACGCATTTCGGTGATCCCGGACATCCGGGGCGGCAGTCGGGCGGTGAATCACAGATTCCCAGGTACTGTTATCATTCAGCAAACCGGAGGTGTGAAGAATGGGTGAACTCAGCCCGTGGCACTGGGCCATTGTCATCGGCGTGGCCGTGCTGCTGTTCGGCGCGAAGCGGCTCCCCGACGCGGCCCGCAGCATCGGTCGCTCGGCACGCATCCTGCGGGCGGAGCTGCACGGCCAGCCGGCCGCGCCCGAGGCCGCAACCACCACCGCAGAGCCGGCCGCATCGGCGCCCACCGTGGCCACCGATGCACAGCCCGTAGTCGCTGCCGAGAAGGTCTCACCGGTAGTTGCAGCGCCCACCACCGTCGCGCCGGCGGCGTCGCCCGGCTAACGTCACGCCGGTGAGCGTCCGGATCGGGATAGGTTCGATTCCCTTCGGGGATGCACCGGGGCCGGCGCTCGCCGAGCTCGTCGACGTCTGCGAGGCGCTGCGGATCGATTCGATCTGGCTGCCCGACCAGGCCTCCGAGAACGGCATCGACCCCCTGGTCGGCATGGCCTACGCCGCTGGTCGCACCACCCGGCTCAAGGTGGGCACCGGCGTGCTCGTGCTCCCGGGCCGCAACCCGATGCTGGTGGCGGCCCAGCTGGCATCGCTGGCCGCGCTCGCACCCCGCCGGATCCTGCCCGTGTTCGGCCTGCGCTCGGCCAGCCCGGCCGAGCGCACGCTGTTCCCCGTGCCCGCCGGGCAGCGCGCCGCGCTGTTCGACGAGGCCCTGCTGGTGGTGCGCCGCCTGCTCACCGAGCCGTCCGTCACCCACCACGGCCGGTTCTTCCAGTTCGAGGGTGCCGCCATCGCCCCGCTGTCGGCGCGCCCGCTGGACCTGTGGCTGGCCGGCAAGGCCCCTGCCGGATTGGCCAGGGTCGGCCGCTTCGGCGACGGCTGGCTGGGCAGCTTCGTCACGCCCGAGGAGGCCGGGGCGTGCCGGCGAGCGATCGAGGAGGCCGCGGCGGCTGCCGGCCGGGAGATCGAGGACGACCACTACGGCACCAATATCGCCGTGCTGCCTCCCGGCACGCCCGATGCCGTGCGCGACATCGCCCTGCAGCGGGCCGCCGAACGCCGCCCGGAACTCGATCCGCGGCTGTTGGTGGCCGACGGATGGGCCGTCGCGCGCGAGCGGATTCGACAGTTCGTGGATGTCGGGCTCACGAAGTTCGTGGTGCGCCCGGCCACCGCGGTAGGGTCCTGGCGGGGATTTCTCGACGGCTTCGCGGCCGAGCTCGCCGGGGTGCAGACCTGACCGTTCCCCGATAGATCGGTGAACGTGATTGACGAATGACTCCCGTGTTGTTCTCATTGTGCGGGGCTTTATGATTTGCACGGGGGTTTCGGGTGAGAGTGCGTAGCTCGGTTCGTGCTGTGGCGCTGGCGTCGATGCTGCTCGCCGCCACGGCGCTGCTGGCCGGGTGCGTGTCCACCGCATCCGCCACACCCGGTCCGGCGCCCCAGGCCCCACCGGCCGCGGCACCCGCCGCCGCGCCCCAGGTCACGCTGACCCCCGCCGACGGTGCCACCGGCGTCGTCCCGGCAGCACCGATCACGGTCGCGGCCACCGACGGCACGCTCACGGGCGTCACGCTCACGGCCGCCAACGGCACCACCATCCCCGGCGCGCTCTCGGCCGACGGCCACACGTGGACCGCCACGGCGCCGCCCGCCTACAAGACCGTCTACCACCTGGCCGGCACGGCCACCGGCGCCGGCGGGTCCACGCCGGTCACCGGTGCGTTCACCACCGTCTCGCCGATGCGACTCGCCCACGCCGAGACCAACATCGGCGACGGCGACGTGGTCGGCATCGCGGCACCCATCGAGATCCGCTTCGACCGCACGATCCCCGCGTCGGGCCGGGCCGCGGCCGAGCGTGCGCTCAAGGTCACCACCAGCACGCCCGTCACCGGGTCATGGGCCTGGCTGCCCGACGCCGACTACGGGTCGCGGGTGCACTGGCGCCCGGCCACCTACTGGCCCGCCAGCACCACGGTCACTGTCAACGCCCACCTCTACGGCGTCGACATGGGCAACGCCGTGTTCGGCGCCAACGACGTCAACACCACGTTCACCGTCGGGCGGGCCCAGATCGTGCAGGCCGACGTCACCACGCACCGCATGGTCGTGATCCGCGACGGCCAGATCGTGTCGGACCTGCCGGCCAGCTACGGCCTGGAGAGCGACCCGAACCGCGTCACCAAGAGCGGCACCCACATCGTCATGAGCAAGGCCGAGACGGTGCTGATGACCAACATCCCCTACGGGTACAAGGACCTGCCCGAGCACTGGGCGGTGCGCATCTCCAACAACGGCGAGTTCATCCACGCCAACCCGGCGTCGGTGTGGGCGCAGGGCAAGTCCAACACCACGCACGGCTGCGTCAACCTGAGCACGGCCAACGCGAAGGCCTACTACGACACCGCCATCTACGGCGATCCCGTCGAGGTCACGGGCAGCAGCAGGCAGCTCTCGGCCGCCGACGGCGACGTCTACGACTGGGCGATCCCGCTGGACACGTGGAAGTCGATGTCCGCACTGGCCCAGTGACGGCCGCCCGGTGAGACTGGCCCGGTGACGGCCGGCATGGCAACGTGACCGGGGACCGGCGACGTTGATCTGGCTGACCTGACAGGGGCGCACAGCATGGCGTGGGACTTCTCCACCGAGCCCGAGTTCGAGGCCCAGCTCGAGTGGATGCGCGGTTTCGTCCGCGACGAGATCATCCCGCTCGAGACCCTCGACCTCGACCGCGAGACCTACGCGCGGATCACCGCGCCGCTCAAGGAGCAGGTCAAGGAGCGCGGGCTCTGGGCGGCGCACCTGGAGCCGGAACTGGGTGGCGGCGGGTTCGGGCAGGTCAAGCTCGGGCTGATGCACGAGATCCTCGGCCAGTGCCGCTTCGCTCCCGGGATCTTCGGCAACCAGGCGCCCGACTCCGGCAACGCCGAGCTGCTCGCGATCGGCGGGTCGCCGGAGCAGAAGGAACGCTGGATGCACCCGCTGCTGCGCGGCGAGCTGCGCAGCTGCTTCTCCATGACCGAGCCGGGTGCGGGCGCCGACCCGACGCTGCTGTCCACCCGCGCGGTTCTCGACGGCGACGAGTACGTGATCAACGGCCACAAGTGGTTCTCGTCCAACGCCTCGCACGCCGACTTCCTCATCGTCATGTGCGTGACCGACCCGGACGTCTCGGCCTACCAGGGTTCTTCGATGATCATCGTGCCGGTCGACACGCCGGGGGTGAACATCCTGCGCGACATCCCCGTCATGGATCACCCCACGGTCGGCGGCGCGCTCTACGGCGGGCACGCCGAGATCCTCTACACCGACGTGCGCGTGCCGAAGGAGAACCTGGTCGGCAACCCCGGCGACGGGTTCCGGCTCGCCCAGCAGCGGCTGGGCCCGGGGCGCATCCACCACGCGATGCGCTGGCTGGGGCAGTCGCGGCGGGCGTTCGACATGCTGTGCGAGCGGGCCGTGAGCCGCTACACGCACGGCTCGGTGCTGGCCGACAAGCAGATGATCCAGGACTGGGTGGCGCAGTCGGCCGCGGAGATGCAGGCGGCCCGGCTGCTCACGCTGCACGCGGCCTGGACGATGGACCAGGTCGGCGCGTCCAATGCGCGCATCGAGATCGCGATGATCAAGTACTGGGGTGCGAAAGTGCTCCACGACGTGATCGACCGGGCGATCCAGGTGCACGGCTCGCTCGGCTTCTCCGGCGATCTCCCGCTGGAGGGGATGTACCGCGCGGCCCGCGCCGCCCGGATCTACGACGGCCCCGACGAGGTGCACAAGGCCACCGTCGCCCGCCGGATCCTGCGCGGCTACCCGGCCGTCGAGGTGCCCACCGAGCACATCCCCACGCGCACGGCGGCGGCGCAGCAGAAGTTCGCCCAGTTCCTGGAGACGGCCACCGCCAACCTCTGACGCCACCGCGCCAACCCACTGGCCACCGCGCCGATGTCCCGACGTCGGCGCGGTGGCTACTCGGTCGGCGCGGTCAGCAATCCGGCGGGTGGTCACCGCTCCGCATCGATCCTAGGTCCGCTCCTGGGCCTCCTTGACGCGCTCGTGCAGCCGCGTCCGGATCTCCTCGGGGGTGTAGGCCTGCCGGCGCCGCTCGCCGCGCGCCACCACCACCCCGGTTGCCGCCACTCCGGCGAGCCCGGCCAGTCCGATCACCTTCCACCAGCGCATCCGGCTAACCTACCGGCCGTGCCCGGATCCGTGATCACCCTCGATCGAGCGTGCGAGCTCGCCCGCACCGGCGACGTCTGGGTGTTCCGCGGCAGCAGCGGCGCCGACCGCGCGATCCGCGGGCTCACCAACTCGCCGGTCAACCACGTCGGCATGGCGATCGTCATCGACGACATGCCGCCGCTGATGTGGCACGCCGAGCTCGGGCACGGGCTCGTCGACATGTGGACCGGCGTGCACCAGCGCGGTGTGCAGCTGCACGACATGCGCGACGCCGTGCTGCAGTGGGGCCACCGCTACGCGCAGCGGGGCTGGCTGCGCCAGCTGCAGGGCCCGCTCACCCGCGAGATGGAGGACGCCGCGCTGCGCACCGTCGCGCGGCTGGACGGCACGCCGTTCCCGTCGACGGCCCGGCTGGCGGGGCGCTGGCTGCGCGGGCGCGTCCCGCAGGTGCGCCTGCCGTGGCAGGAGCAGGTCACGCCCGCCGGGCTGGAGACGGCGTACTGCGCCGAGGTGGTGGCCGTGACCTACGAGGACATGGGGCTGCTCCCCGAGCACAAGCGCCCCAACTGGTACGACCCCGGCCGCTTCTGGAGCGGCGACGACCTGGACCTCGCCGACGGCTTCCGGTTGGGCGGCGAGATCGAGGTGGTGCTGCCACCCGCGCCGAGCACCGCAGGCGGCGACCCGGTGGCCGTCGAGGTCGACCCCCGCGGGCGCGCCCGCCGCACGCTCGACCGGCTCCGCCCGCGGCGCTGAGCGGGTCAGCCGGTGCCGGGTCAGGCGGAGAACGCCTGCCGGTGCTCGCGCATCGTGTCGTTCATCTGGCCGAGGAACCGCTTGACCGCCATGAGCTCCTCGGCGTCGTAGCCCGTGAGCATCTCGTCCATGGCGACGCCGAGCGGCCCGAAGAACGCCGCACCCACCTGCCCGGCGGCCCGGCCGACGTGCACGATGACACGGCGCCGGTCGCGGGGGTCGGGGACGCGGCTGACGTGACCACCCCGCTCCAACCGGTCGATCACGGCCGTGGTGGCGCCGGACGAGAGGCCCAGGTGCGCCCCCAGCCGTCCCGGGGTCAGCGGGACGGTGGCGGCGTCGGCGCGCATGACCGCGAGCAGCGCGTGCAGGTCGGTGGGATGCATGCCGTTACGCTCCGCGAAGACCTGTTGGAGGCGCTGCGCCTCCACCGCATAGTCCTGCAGGAGCCGCACCAGCTCATCGCGCACCTGATCCACTCCGCCACGCTACCGCCGTCATCCGATCGTGCAGGTCAGCGGCCTCCTTTTCGGATCAGTTGCCGGCTCCCCATCAGTTCCCGGCCCAGCGCGGTGCGCGCTTCTCCCGGAAGGCCGCCACGCCCTCCGCGGCGTCGGCCGACGCGCTGATCACGGCGTGGGCAGCCGCCGTGGCCGCCCAGCCCCGCTCGTCGGCATCGGCATCGACCTCGGCCACCGCGCGCAGGCTCGCCGACTGCGCCACCGGTGCGTTCGCGCAGACGAACTCGGCGAGCTCCATGGCGGCGGCCTCGGCTTCCCCCTCCTCGACGAGCCGGTTGACCAGTCCGAGCGACCAGGCCCGCTCGGCACCCAGCGGCAGGCCGGTCAGCAGCATCTCGGTGGCGATGTTGCGGGGCAGCGCCCGGGGGGCACGGAACAGCGCGCCGCAGTTCGCGATCAGCCCCCTCGCCGTCTCGGGCAGCGCGAACCTCGCGGCCCGGGCCGCCACGACGAGGTCGCACGCCAGCACGAGCTCGAAGCCCCCGCCGTAGGCCAGACCCTCGACGGCGGCGATCAGCGGCGTGCGGCGCTCGCGCCGGACGACACCGTAGGGCCCACCGCGCTCGGTGGGCGCTCCGGCGCCCGCGGCGAGATCGGTGCCGGCCGAGAACGCCACCGGGGTGCCGGCCAGCACGCCCGCCCACAGGTCCGGGTCGTCGTCGAGCTCGTTGAGCGCCGCGTCGAGGCCGGCCGTCATGGTCGCGTCGAGTGCATTGCGCTTGGCCGGACGATCCATCCGTACCAGCAGGATCCGTCCATGGCGTTGCGTGGTGACCGTCATTCCCACAAGGTAGGGCGTCTCCCGTACTCCGCGCTGACGCGGGAGCCGGAGCCGGCGATTGGCATTACCGCACCGATCCCAGGAATCCGGTGCGCCACCCGCGTCGTTCCGGGCGGTTCGGGCAGGTGAAGGCGTTGATCTGCGGATGACGAACGTGCCCCAACGCCCATCCGGCCCGTCCGCGCGGGCGCCCGACCACATTCCCCTGGGACCCGATCCCGTGCCGTTCTGAGACATTACCCATGGGTCGCGGCGCGGCGGCTCGGCTGCGGAACAGCACCCGGAGCGGCCCCCTGGACTCGCCACATCTGTTTCCGACGCCTTCCGCACTTCGGCGGGGCTGGTGGCCCGCCCGGCGGCGCCCAGCAGGCCAACGGCTCCGGCAAGCCCTGGAGCACCGGTTTTCTGGTCACAGGGCCGAAGGGGTTCCACCGAACGGGTGTCGAAACCATTCAGACCGGTACCGCCCCGGCGGTTCGATGCCACCCCCGATCGACAATGGCGGTCCGATGCCATTATTATCGGTTCTGCAATTGTCCCCCCATCACCGCACGGGTCCGCAAAACCTCGGGTAGCCACCGGGGCACTTCGGGCTTCCCGCAGCATCCGCGGAAAGGCAACGCACGTGGCGAAGCAGACAACGGTTACCCTGGTCGACGACCTCGACGGTAGCGAGGCCGACGAGCAGGTCGAGTTCGCGGTCGACGGCCGCTCGTACGAGATCGATCTGTCCGCGGCCAATAGCAGCAGATTGCGCGAGGCGCTCGCGCCCTTCATTTCCGCGGCACGACGCACCGGCGGGCGCCGCGCGTCCACCTCCACCGCGGCGTCGCGACCCAGCACCGACCGTGAGCAGAACCAGGCCATCCGCGAGTGGGCCCAGCAGCAGGGCCTGAAGATCTCCGAGCGGGGCCGCATCCCGTCCAACGTGCTCGAGGCCTTCCACAAGAGCCACTGATCCCACCGATCGGCCCCCACGGGGCCCGGGATCTGCCAGGGTGGGTCGATGGTTCACCCGGCAAGCAGCCCGACGGTCGTCCACGTCGCGCTGCCCGGCGATCGTCTCGTGTGGACACCCGTCGGGCTCGACGTCTGCCGGGGTGATCGGGTCACGCTGCTCGGCTCCGGCCGCATCAGCTGGTCCGACGCCCACGGCGGCGGGGCCAAGTTCCACCTGTGGGGTCGCGTGGCCGGTGGCGTCGTTTTCGGCTGCACCCAGGACACCACCACGGCCGTCATGGACAGCACCGGCCCGTTGCAACTGCGACTGCACATCGATGCCGGTCACGGCGGCGACTACGCCGGCGAGCGCGGTTCGCTGGAGGTCACGGTCGTGCGGTGGCCACGCGACGTCGATCCGGTCGACGGGCTGGAGTCGCTCGCGGCCGACCCCGTTCTCACCCACCGCGTTCTCGCCGCATCCGAGCGGGCCCGGCTGCTCGACCCGGTCGTCCCGCCGCCCGGATGGCGCTACCTGCCCGATCCCGGCCCCGGCGACATCTACCGGCACGCCGCCGTCGAGGGCAGGCCCGCCATCGACGTGCGCTGCGACGACGACGCCGGTGTGCTCGCCCGCGACGTCGCGATGCTGCTCGAGCCCGCCACCACGATCGAGTGGAGCTGGCGGGTGGAGTCGCTGCCGGGGATCGAGCCGGAGAACACCGCCTGGACCCACGACCTGCTCTCGGTCGCCGTCCGCTTCGACACCGGCCTGGACCTGAGCTGGTTCTGGAGCACCGTGCTCCAACCGGATGACGACGCCTTCCGCTGTCCGATCCACGGCCGCGGCGAGCGCGAGACCCATGTACCCGTGCGCCGGGGACCGGCGGGTCTCGGCAGGTGGCGGCGCGAGTCGCGCAACGTCTGGTCCGACCACCACCGGTTCATCGGCCCGCCACCGGAGCGCATCGAGGCCGTCTGGCTGATCGCGGTGAGCCACTTCGGCCATCACAGCTGCCGGGCCACGTTCCGCGACATCGCCCTGCGCACGGGCGACGACCGCGTCCAGGTGCTCTGACCCTCGCTGTCGACGGCGCGGAGGGCGCTGCGGTGCGCGCATGACCTCCGACGTCATCGACCGGCGTCGGATCCGGAGCCAGGATTTCCCTCGTGGCCCCGACGACGGGGCCGGCACCACCCACGAGGGAGATCCCGATGACCACGAGCACCGTCACCGCCGCAGCCGCCGTCGCCGCCTACATCCGGCCCTGGAACATCACCGACGCCGCCGAGCGGGCCGCCGCGGTGGATGCCGCCGTCACACCCGACGTGCGGTTCGTCGATCCGCTGTCGGACCTCACCGGGTCGGCGGCACTGAGCGCGGCGATCGGTGGCGTGCAGTCCCAGTTCGCCGGGATGGAGCTGCGGCTGCACGGCGACGTCGACGCCCACCACGACGTGGCCCGGTTCCAGTGGGCGCTCGGGCCCGCGGGCGCCGAGCCGTTGGTGATCGGCTTCGACACCGTCACGTTCGCCGCCGACGGCCGCATCGCGACCGTCAGCGGATTCTTCGACCAGGTGCCCGGCTGAACAGCGGGAACCTCGTTGCAGGAAGGCCACTTTGCCGCAGGATTCCGGCGGGAAGGTGGCCTTCCTGCAACGGAGGCACGCGGGGACGCGGCCTAGCGCGGCGCCATCCGGATCGCGCCGTCGAGGCGGATCACCTCGCCGTTGAGCATCGGGTTGGCGACGATGTGGGCGGCCAGCGCGCCGTACTCCGACGGGTTGCCCAGCCGTGCCGGGTGCGGCACCTGCTTGCCCAGCGCCGCCTTGACCTCCTCGGGGGCGCCGGCGAGCAGCGGGGTGTCGAACAGGCCGGGGGCGATCGTGACCACCCGGATCAGCGCACTGGCGAGGTCGCGTGCGATCGGCAGCGTCATGCCGACCACGCCGCCCTTCGAGGCGGAGTACGCGGCCTGCCCGATCTGCCCGTCGAACGCGGCCACCGAGGCGGTGTTGATGATGACACCGCGCTCCTCGCCCACCGGGTCGAGTGCCACCATGCGCTCGGCGGCCAGCCGCAGCACGTTGAACGTGCCGATGAGGTTGATCTCGATGATGCGGGTGAAGTCGGCGAGCGGGAAGACGCCCTTCTTCCCGACCGTCTTGATCGCGTTGCCGGTGCCCGCGCAGTTGACGCAGACCCGCAGCGGGCCGAGCTCGGCGGCGACGTCGAGCGCCGCGGTCACCTCGGCCTCGTTGCGGACGTCCGCGGCGGCGAAGCGGACGTCGTCGCCGAGCTCCTTCGCGATCTGCTCCCCCGCCGACGTCGGGAGGTCGAGGATGACGACCTTCGCCCCGTCCGCGAGCAGGGCCTTCGTGGTAGCGAGGCCGAGGCCGGAGGCCCCGCCGGTGACGAGTGCGACGCCGTCGGTGATGTCCACCGTGTGCTCCTCCTGTAGGTCAAACCGTCAGCATTGACTGCTCCTCGGCCTTCCTACCACCGGTCACCAGACGGTGAACAGGAGGTGGTTCACCGCGAGTGCCAGTACCGCCTGTGCCGTCAGCCACACCGCGGCGCCGCGGCGCGGCAGTCCCGCGCACGCCACCGCGAGCCAGACTCCGAAGGGCAGCCAGATCCGTTCCACCTCGGCCTTGCTCATCCCGGACAGGTCGGCGAGCAGCACCGCGGCCGCCGCGGCGGCCACCAGCACCGCGGCGGGGGTCCACCGGGAGCCGGCCGCGGTCCGGCGCAACCCGGCGAGCACGGCGGGCCCGGTGGCCAGCACGAGCGCCGCGAGGTTCGCCCAGACGAAGTACGCGTACGGCCGCGCCCGCGCCGCGCTCGCCGCGTAGATGACCTGCAGGTCGGCGAGCCCGGTGAACCACCAGAACCCCGCCGCCGTGAAGGCGACCACGACGACCGCCACCCCCGCCACCGCCACCAGCCCGGCCCGCCACCGGCGGGTCAGCAGCAGCACCCCCAACGGGAGGACGGCGCCCAGCACCAGCCCGTAGGACAGGTACAGGCAGTAGCCCAGCACCAGTCCCCCGGCGCCGGCGGCCAGGTCCGAGCCGATGATCGACGGGCGCCGCACCGGATGATCACGGGCCGAGTGCTCATGAGCGGCCCCGATGGCCAGCAGCGCCACCCCCCAGGCCAGCGCGGCGGCGAACAGCCCGTCGGCCGACACCCCTACCCACACCGCACCCGGGAAGAGCACCCCGAACGGCAGCGCCCGGCGGGCGACGTCCTCGGAGCCGAGTGCCCGCAGCGTCACCGCCACGGCGGCGCAGGCCGACGAGCCGACGATGATCACCGCCAGCCCGGCGGGGCCGCCACCACCGAGACCGAGCCGATCGAGCCAGACGAACAGCAGGAACACGCCCGGCGGGTGCGCTCCGACGTGCGTGGTCCAGTGCACCGCCTGGTCGGTGAGGATGTGGTCGGAGAACGTGCGCAGCATCGCCGGGATGTCGACGACCGACGGCACGTCGGTGAGGTACTCGGGGGTGCTCGTGAGGCGCTCGACGATGCCGCCGGTCCACCCGTCCACGAGCGCCAGCGCGGTGGTCCAGGCGGCCGCGGCCACCCAGCTCAGCAGCAGCAGCGGGCGCCAGCGCATCCGCTCGGCGAGCGCCGGGCCCCGTGCCACGACCAGCGCGGCGACGACCAGTGCGAACGGCGTGCCGGGGCCGACGTGCGGCGCCCAGGTCGCGAGCAGCGGGGGGAAGCCCAGGATGATGTCGTGGCCGCCTGCGATGAGCCGCCACCCCACCAGCGCCGCCGCGAGCACGAGCACCGCACCGGCGCCGACCGTGACCAGGTCGGCGCACAGCGCGCCGCTGCGCCGGGGTGCGTCCGTGCGGGTCACCGCGCCATGATCACAGCCGGGCCGCACTGTCGGTGCGGGCGGCGCCCCCCGTCAGCAGGCGGTAAGGATTGGGAGCGATAAGCATTCGGGCGCCGTTCACTCGCCCCGGCAGCAGAGCTCCAGCGAGACCTCGAGCGCCGCGTCGATCCGCTCCCGACGGGTGCCGGGCAGTTGGTCGAAGGCGAAGGCCCCGAAGTGCAGCGCCGCCAGCGACAACCGGCTGCGCAGCTGGTCGGCCAGCGGGGCGTCGCGGTCGACCAGCAGCGCCGCCACGCGCTCGAAGCGCTTGCGCATCTCGGCGCCGGAGTTGAGCTCCTTGATCGAGGTCTGGCTCTCCTGCAGGAACCGGATCAGGTGCGGGACGTCCTCGGAGCCGCTCGGCCCGGCGAGCAGCTCGCTGTAGCGCCGCAGCAGCTCGCGGCGCGTCGCGAGCCCCGCGGGCTGCGCCTCCGCCCACTCGATGATGGCGTCCATCCCCGCCACGTGCTCGTCGAGCAGGCTGGCGAGGATCTCCTCCTTCGTGCGGTAGTGGTAGTAGACGGCGGCCTTCGTGACGCCGAGCCGCTCCGCGATCTCGCGCAGCGACGTCTTCTCGTAACCCTGCTCCGCGAACAGCTCCAGGGCGATCGCCCTGATCTGCTCCCGGGTGTTGGTGCGTCGCTCGTCGACGCTCGGAGTGGTCATGGGTCACATCTTACTTGACGACCGGCTAGTGGCAAGTGCTAGCCTGTCGACTAGTCAGATGTTAGCCGGCCGGCAAGTAGGACGGCCAGAACGATGGAGACGAGATGACACAGTCGGTCGAGACGGGCGGGAAGCACCGCGCCCCTCACATAGCGATCGTCGAGACGGCGGTCGACACACCTCCCGCCCGCACCCCGCGGGAGATCTACACGGTGATGAGCGGGCTGCTCATCGCGATGCTGCTCGCCATGCTGGACAACACGATCGTCGGCACCGCGATGCCGACCATCGTCGGCGAGCTCGGCGGGCTGGAGCACCTGTCCTGGGTGGTCACCGCCTACGCGCTGGCCACGGCCGTCGGCACGCCCGTCTGGGCCAAGCTCGGCGACCTCTACGGCCGCAAGGGCGTCTTCATGGCGTCGATCGTGATCTTCCTGGTCGGCTCGGCACTGTCGGGCATCTCCCAGAACATGATGGAGCTGATCGGCTTCCGGGCCATCCAGGGCATCGGCGCCGGTGGCCTCATGGTCGGCGCGATGGCGATCATCGGCGACCTGGTTCCGCCGCGTGAGCGGGGCCGCTACCAGGGCCTCATGGCCGCGGTGATGCCGCTGGCGTTCATCGGCGGGCCGCTGCTGGGCGGGTTCCTCACCGACAATCTGAGCTGGCGCTGGGCCTTCTACATCAACCTGCCGCTCGGCGTGGTCGCCCTGATCGTCATCTGGTTCACGATGAACCTCCCGCGCAAGTCGTCGAAGGCATCGATCGACTGGCTGGGTGCCGGCCTGCTGGCCGTCGCGATCTCCGCACTGACGCTGCTCACCTCGTGGGGCGGTCGGGAGTACGCGTGGGGCTCGTGGCAGATCATCGGCCTGGGCGTGCTGACCATCGTCGGCACGGCGCTGTTCGTCACGGTCGAGCGCCGGGTGGCGGAGCCGATCCTGTCGCTGGACCTGTTCCGCAGCCGCAACTTCTCGGCAGCAACGATCATCAGCTTCCTCACCGGGTTCGCGATGTTCGGGGCGGTCACGTTCCTGCCGCAGTTCCAGCAGATCGTGCAGGGCGCCTCGGCCACCAGCAGCGGGCTGCTGCTGCTGCCGCTGATGGGCGGCATGCTCGTGACGTCGCTGCTCGGCGGCCAGTTCGTGACCCGCACCGGCCGCTACCGCATCCTGCTGATCCTCGGCTCGATCGCGATGGCCGCCGGACTGGGCCTGCTGTCCACGATGGGCCTGGCCACCACGCAGCTCACGAGCTCGCTGTTCATGGTGGTGCTCGGCATCGGCATGGGCTTCCTCATGCAGACCACGATGCTGGTGATGCAGAACAGCGTGGCCCAGCACGACATCGGGGCCGCCAGCGGCGCCTCCACGCTGTTCCGGACGATCGGCGGCTCGCTCGGGGTCTCGCTGCTCGGGGTGTTCTTCACCAACAACCTGACCGGCACGCTCACCAGCCAGCTCGGCGCCGACGGTGCCGCGACGCTGTCGAGCGGCCAGCTCACGCCTGCCATGCTCGGCGGGCTGCCGCAGGTGCTGCGCGACGCCTACCAGACGGCCGTCACCAGCGGCGTGACCGCGGCGTTCTTCTGGGCCGCAGCGGTCGCGGCGGTGGCCATCGTGGCCACGCTGGTGATCCGCGAGGTCCCGCTGCGCGGCAGCGGGCCGGCACCGAAGGAGGTCGAGGAGCCGGCGCTGGCCATGTGACCGCACCGCGCATCTGACGCTCGTCTCCATCCCGTGGCCCGCCGGACCTGTTCCGGCGGGCCACGCTGGTGGTAGAGACGACAGCGTGTTCCCCGGAGTCCACGCCGCCAGCAGCCCCGACAAGATCGCAGCGGTACTGGCCGGATCCGGAGCCACGCTCACCTACCGGCAGCTCGAAGAGGGATCGGCGCGACTCGCCCGCCACCTCCACGACCGCGGCCTGCGCCGCGGCGACGGCCTCGCGCTCGTCGCCGACAACACGCTCGAGATGTTCACGATCTACTGGGCCGCGATGCGCAGCGGCCTCTACCTCACCCCGATCAACCACCACCTGACCGCCGACGAGATCGCCTACATCGTGCGCGACTGCGGCGCCCGGGCGTTGATCGTGTCCGCGGGGATCGCCCCGCTCGCCGCCGACGTCGGCGCCGCGGTCCCCGAGGTGGTGATCCGGCTGGCCTACGGCGGTCCGGTCCCGGGCTTCGACGACCTCGCCGGCGCGCTGCGCGACGTCGCGTACGCCCCGCCCGCGACCCAGCCCCGCGGTGTGGAGATGCTCTACTCGTCGGGCACCACCGGCCGTCCCAAGGGGATCCGGCCGCCGCTGCCCGACCGCGACGTCAACGGGCCGCCCGAGCCGTTCCTGACGATCTCCGCCGAGCTGTACGGCTTCAGCGCCGACACCGTCTACCTCTCCCCCGCGCCGCTCTACCACGCTGCTCCATTGAAGTTCACGGCGCTGATCCACGCGCTCGGCGCCACGGTCGTGGTGATGGAGCGCTTCGACCCGGCGGCGGCGCTGGCCGCGATCGAGCGCCACGGCGTGACGCACAGCCAGTGGGTGCCGACGATGTTCGTGCGGATGCTGAAGCTGCCCGCCGAGATCCGGGCGCGCCACGACCTCGCGACGCACCGCGTCGCCATCCACGCCGCCGCGCCGTGCCCCGTCGACGTCAAGCACGCGATGATCGACTGGTGGGGGCCGGTGCTCGTCGAGTACTACGGCGCCACGGAGGGCTGCGGGCTCACCTACATCACGAGCGCCGAATGGCTGGAGCGGCCGGGCTCGGTGGGCCGCGAGGTGCTCGGCGAGCTGCGGATCTGCGAGGACGGCGCCGGCACGCTGTTGCCCCCGCGCCAGATCGGCACCGTCTTCTTCGAGCGCGAGCAGGCGCCGTTCGCCTACCACAACGATCCGGAGAAGACCCGCGGCTCCCGCCACCCGCAGCACGACAACTGGACCACCACCGGCGACCTGGGCTACGTCGACGAGCAGGGCTACCTCTACCTCACCGACCGGAAGGCCTTCATGATCATCTCCGGCGGGGTGAACATCTACCCCCGTGACACCGAGGACGTGCTGGCGCTGCACCCGGCGGTGCTCGACGTCGCCGTGATCGGCGTGCCCGACGAGGAGATGGGCGAGTCGGTGCTCGCGGTGGTCTCACCGGCGCCGGGCGCCGCCCCGGGACCCGACCTGGAGCAGGAGCTGATCGCGCACGTCCGCTCGCACATCGCCGCGTTCAAGGCACCGCGGCGGGTGGTGTTCACCGACGACATGCCCCGCACCCCCACCGGCAAGCTCGTGAAGCAGAAGCTGCGCGACCGGTACGGGAGCGTGGCGGCCGGCGCGACAGGCTCGCTGTCGGCGGCACCGCAAGATCACTAGGGTGACCAGTCAGACCTGACGGTTTGGGGCTTGTCGCGGCAGCGGGTGAGCGCCAGAGTGGGGACACGCGCACCGAGAGGATCCCGATGACCGTGATCGCGCCCGCCCCGGGCATCACCACCGGCCGTGGCATGACGATGAGCGACATCATCGCCCGGCACGCCCGGATCCACCCCGACGGCGTCGCCTTCCGCGACGGCGAGCTGACCTTGACCTGGGCGCAGACCGACGAGCGCATCGGCAGGTTCGCGCTGGTGCTGGCGGCGGCAGGCGTCACCCCGGGCGACCGCGTGGCGGTGCTGGGGCTCAACAGCGTGCCGCTGGTCGAGGCGATGGCCGCGACACTGCGCCTCGGCGCGATCTGCGTGCCGGTGAACTTCCGGATGGTGGCGTCGGAGGTCGCCTACGTCCTGTCCGACAGCGGATCGGTCGTGCTCGTCACCGACGACGCGCTGGCACCGCTCGCGGCGGCCGCGCAGGCCATGGTGCCCGAGGTGGCGGCGCTCGTGTCGATCGGCGACGGCTACGACGACCTGCTCGCCGCTGCCGACGGCACCGTGCCTGCTCCCGCGGTGCCGGACACGGACCCCGCGTTCATCATGTACACCTCGGGCACCACCGGGCGCCCCAAGGGTGCCGTGCTCACCCACCGCAACCTGCTGCTGCACTCCTACAGCAACATCATCCACCTCGGCGACAGCGGCAACGAGCGCGTGGGGCTCTCCGGTGCACCGATGTTCCACATCGCCGGTGTCGCGGGCTTCTACCTCAACATGGTCGTCGCGGGTGCCACGGTGATGACGCCGTCGGGAGGTTTCGATCCGGCCGCGATGGTCGACCTGCTCGAGCGCGAGCGCGTCTCGGGCTGCTTCTTCGTGCCCGCGCAATGGGCAGCCATCTGCGCCGTGCCCGGCATCAAGGACCGCGACCTCTCCGCGCTGAAGCAGCTCTCGTGGGGTGCGGCGCCCGCGTCCACCACGCTGCTGCGCACGATGATCGACACGTTCCCGCAGGGCGACATCATCACCGCGTTCGGGCAGACCGAGTGCAGCCCCGTCACGTGCGTGCTGCGCGGCGAGGACTCGATCCGCAAGATCGGCTCCATCGGCACGCCGATGCTCAACGTCGAGGTCCGGGTCGTCGACGACGACATGAACGACGTGGCGCAGGGTGACGTCGGCGAGATCGTCTACCGCGGCCCGCTCGTGATGGACGGGTACTGGAACAAGCCCGCCGAGACCGCGGAGGCGTTCCGGGGTGGCTGGTTCCACTCCGGCGACCTGGTCCGCGAGGACGAGGACGGCTACTTCTTCGTCGTCGACCGCAAGAAGGACATGATCATCTCCGGCGGGGAGAACATCTACTGCGCCGAGGTGGAGAACGTGCTCGCCGCGCACCCGAAGGTGGCCGAGGTCGCCCTCATCGGGGTGCCCGACCCGAAGTGGGGCGAGTCCCCGCTCGCGGTGATCGCACCGCGGGACCCGGCCGACCCGCCCACGGCCGCGGAGATCGACGCGTTCTGTCGCGAGCACCTCGCGGCCTACAAGCGCCCGCGTGAGGTCGCCATCGTCGAGGCGCTGCCGCGCAACCCGAGCGGCAAGGTGCTCAAGACGCAGCTGCGGTCCGACCACGGCGCGCACGACGTCGTCGCCCGGATCGTCGGGGAGCCCGCCCCCCGATGACCGACCTCACCGGTGACTGGCACGGCACCATCCGGACGCCGGGGGCGGAGCTGGCCGTCGGCATCACCTTCACCGCGGCCGGCGGCACCGCAGCGGTGCCCGCGCAGGGGCTGCAGGGACTGCCGCTGGCCGACGTCGTCGTGGAGGGCACGAGGGTGCGCTTCGCCGTGCCGTCGATCCCGGGTGGGGCCCGGTTCACGGGCACGCTGATCGACGACGCCATCGCCGGGGAGTACAACCAGGGCGGTCGGGGCTTCCCGTTCACGCTGGTCCGCGGCACGGTGGCGGCGGCGGGTCGACCGCAGGAGCCGCAGCCGCCGTTCCCGTACTGGAGCGAGCAGGTGACGTTCGCGAGCGGGCCGGTGACGCTGGCTGGCACGCTGACCGTCCCGCCGACCGGTGGCCCGCACCCGGCCGTCGTCCTGATCACCGGGAGCGGCGCGCACGACCGCGACGAGTCGATCGCCGGGCACAAGCCGTTCCTCGTGCTCGCCGACGCGCTGACGCGAGCCGGGTTCGCGGTGCTGCGGGTCGACGACCGTGGCGTCGGCGGGTCCGGCGGCACCAAGGCGCAGTGCAGCTACGACGAGCTGGCACTCGACCCGCTGGCCGGGATCTCCCACCTGGCCGCACGCCCCGACATCGACCCGGCGCGGATCGGGCTCTGCGGGCACAGCGAGGGCGGCTACCTGGCCCCGCTCGCCGCAGGGCGAGCCGGTGGCGCCGTGGCGTTCGTGGTGGCGCTCGCCGGTCCGGCCGCTCCGGGCGCCGAGGTGCTCGTGCTCCAGAACCGCCTCGTCGCCGAGCAGGCCGGGCTCGCCGCCGACGCCGTGGAGCAGCAGGTGGAGTTCATCCAGGAGCTGTGCCGGCTGCTGGTGGCCCAGGACCTGGACGGCGCCCGCGCGCTGGCACGCGAGCGCATCACCGAGCAGTTCACCGGCATGCCACCCGAGGACCGGCCGGCCGCAGACCGGATCGAGGAGATGATCCCGGTCTCCCCCGCGTTCCGCGCGTTCGTCGCGTACGACCCCGCACCCGCGTTGGCCGCACTGACCGTTCCGGTGCTGGCCGTCTTCGGGGAGCTCGACGTGCAGGTACCACCCGCGCAGAGCGAACCGGCGATGCGAGCACTGCTGGCCGGCAACCCCGACGCCACCGTGCGCACCGTCGCAGGCGTCAACCACCTGATGCAGCCGGCGACGACCGGGGCGGTCACGGAGTACGCGGCCATCGCGACGACCATCGCGCCCGAGGTGCTGGCGCTGCTGACCGGCTGGCTGCAGGAGCGCTTCGGCTGACCCGGCAGACAGGCAGGCCGGCAGGCCGACTCGACAGGCAGGCCGGCAGGGCTGTGGCCGCCGTCACCTCCACGCCGATCTTGCGGCCGCCCCACCCTCCCGTGTTACCTTCTCTTCAGGTCATGAGTGCCAGCGCATAGCCCCGGCTTGCTGGTCGGCAACCCTCCTCCGCGGTGGGGTGCTCCGGGTGACGACCAGGCCGTTGCGCGCAGTGCGCAGGGGCAAGCGCGGACTCCACACGAGCGGGGTCCCCTGGCCAGGAGACTGCTATGTCGACGCCCACCCTCGCCCGTACCTGCACCGAACTGCCCCGCGTCGTCGGGGCCGACCTGCGGGTGCCACTGGTCACCGGCGAGACGATCACCTACGCCAACCTCGACCTCGCCGCGAGCGCGCCGGCGCTGGAGGACGTGGCCGCCCACATCACCACGCTGCTGCCGTACTACTCGAGCGTGCACCGCGGCGCCGGCTACGCCTCGCAGGTGAGCACCGCCGTGCTGGAGTCGGCGCGCGCGGCCGTCGGCGCGTTCGTGGGTGCCCGCTCCGACGACGTCGTGGTGTTCACCCGCAACACCACCGACGCGTTGAACCTGCTGGCCGGCTGCGTGCCGCACTCCGGCCAGGTGCTCTGCCTCGACATCGAGCACCACGCCAACCTGCTGCCGTGGCGCCGTCGCGCCCACCGCGTCGTCCGCGCCGCGGCCACCGTCGAGCAGACGTTGGCCGAGCTCGACTCCGCGTTGCGCTCCACCCCCACCGCGCTGCTCGCGATCACCGGGGCGTCCAACGTCACCGGTGAGGTGCTGCCGGTCGATCGCATCGTGGCGATCGCGCACGCTGCGGGCGCCCGGGTCGTGGTGGACGCCGCGCAGCTCGCGCCGCACCGCTGCATCGACCTCGCCGCCACCGGCGTCGACTACCTCGCCCTCTCTGGCCACAAGCTGTACGCGCCCTACGGTGCCGGCGCGCTGATCGGCCGCCGCGACTGGCTCGACGCCGCGCCCGCCTACCTCGCAGGCGGCGGCGCGGTGCAGGAGGTCACCCGCGACGGCGTCGAGTGGGCACCGGCCCCGCACCGCCACGAGGCCGGCACGCCCAACGTGCTGGGCGCGGCCGCGCTCGCGCAGGCCTGCCGCACGCTGGCACCGGTGCTCGCCGAGGCGGCGCTCGAGCACGAGCGGGCGCTGCTGGAGCGGCTGCGCACGGGGCTGGCCGCCATCCCCGGTGTCGAGACGCTGCGGATCTGGGCCGACAGCACCGACCAGGTGGCCGTGCAGAGCTTCACGGTGGCCGACCGCCCCGCCGGTTACGTGGCCGCCTACCTCTCGGCCGAGCACGGCATCGGCGTGCGCGACGGCCGCTTCTGCGCCCACCCGCTGCTCGCCACGCTCAACCCGGACTCGGGCGAGGCCGTCCGTGTCAGCATCGGTGTCGGTACCACCGCCGAGCACATCGACCGGCTCATCGACGCGCTCACCACGCTCGTCACCCGCGGCGCGTCCTGGACCTACGCACCGATCGACGGCCGCTGGGCACCGACGCCCGACCCGCGCCCGATCGACCCGCTGGGCATCGGCGCGCTGGGTCTGCCGGTCGGGCCCGCCTGCGGTCCCGCCGGGCACTGAGCCGCGCAGCGCTCACACCCACTGTCTCGCTCACACCCACTGTCTCGCTCGCACCCACCGTCTGGGGCCGGCGCACATCATCAGGGGCCGGCGCACACCGTTGACGGTATGCGTCAGCACCTGAGGGTGTGCGTCAGCTCGAGACCGGGGAGCCGCCGAGTGCGGGGAGCGAGACGCCGCAGGGCGGCTTGACGGCGTGGGCCGGGTCGAGGGCATTGAGGATGATCTGCCCGGTGCGCGGCGTCGTGATGATCGAGAGGTGGTCGGACAGGTCGATCTCGCAGCCGTCCTGCACCACGACGTTGGTGGCGTTCGGGGCGTCGAGCCGCCCGCTGGTGTAGGGCACCACCAGCTCGTCGTAGCGCGTCATGACCGTGGTGTAGGTGACGCCGGGGACGGCGGCGCCGCCGGGCTGCGCGTTCATCCGGTCCAGGTAGTCCGATCCGGAGATGAACTGCGGGCACGACGCGCAGGCCGCCGCGACGGCCGCGGAGAGCGGTGGCCGGATCCCCAGCCCGTCGGCGAGCAGCGCCACGGGCAGCGGGTCGGCCAGGGTGCCGCGGTAGAGCGGGGTGACCGCCACGTACTTGTCGACCTGAGCGGCGCCGCCGAGGAACTGCAGCCAGTACTGCGGCATCACGGTGCCCTCGGAGTGCCCGACGAGGTCGATCTTGTCGGCGCCGGTGGCCTCCCGGACCCGGTCGACGAACGCGCCCAGCTCCGCGGCACTGCTCTCCATCGCCCGCAGGCCACCGACGTGGCTCAGTGGCGCCACCTCGGTGACGCGGCCGTAGGTCAGGGCGAACACGCAGTAGCCGGCGTTCGCGAGCAGCGGCGACATCGTCTGCCAGTTGACGCTGCGGGACGCCAGCAGCCCGTGCACCAGCACCACCGGGTTCGGGTGCTCGGCGCTGGGGCGACACGTCCAGTCGTTGGACCCCGGTGGATCGACGTCGGGCCCCAGCTCGGCCGTGGCCAGCGCCGTGGCGCCGTACGGCACCGGCAGCGGCCGGGCTGGTTCGGCGTTCGCGGCCGGCGCCAGTGCCGCCAGCACGACAGCCACGGACGCCGTCAACCCGGCAACCGTTCCCCACAACGTCCGTGATCGCACGGCCCCTCAACGACGAGACCGTACCGGCGGTTACGCCTCGGTCCGGTCCGGGATCTTGTACCGCAGCAGCACCCGGCTCCCGCGCTCGTCGTAGTGGATGAGCACCGACTCCGAGACGGTGCTCATCAGCGGGATCCCCCGCCCGCCCACCTGCGGTTGCGCAACCGGCTGGCGCCATCGGCCGTGGTCCACGACCTCGATGCAGAGGCTGTCGGCCTCCGTCCAGAGCGTCAGCTCGACCGGGGTGTGGTCGTCGGCCGGTTCGTAGGCGTGGCGCACCGCGTTGGCCACCGCCTCGTCGACGGCCAGCACGACGTCGGAGGTCTCGTCCTCGTTGAGGTTCAGCGGCGCGAGCCAGCTGGCGAGTTGATGCCGGATCACCGACAGCTGCTCGGGGTCGGCGGGCCAGCTCCGGTGGACGAACTCGACGTGCCCGGAGGTGTCCATACCTCTTGCGTTCCACGTCAGGGGCGGTGTCAAACCCCGTCCACCGCAATACAACAGCCGCCTGCCGCCGTCTGGGGGACGCTGAGCGGCCGGTTGGCGTAGGGCCATGCCCGCAGCGCCACCAAACGTCACCCTCGCGCCACTCGCAGGCAAGCTCACCGGTCAGGTCCAGCGGTGCCCCCACCGGCAGCCCGCGCGACCGCCAGTGTGAGGACGTCGAGCTCGGACGTGCGGGCGGTACGGACCTCGATCGCGCTAGCGGGAGGAGTCACGCCGGCACGGTAACCGGCTCACCGAACCAGCGCCGGATCGCCGCGGCGGGCGACGCGGCCGGGCCCGCCCCCACCCACGCCACGTAGCCGTCGGGCCGCACCAGCACCCGGTCCACGCCGGGCCCGGCGCCGAGGTCCGTGCCGATCGGCGACGCCAGCACGCGCGCGACCACCCGGTCCAGCCCGGCGGCGACCGGCGTGGGCCCGGAACCGGGCGCACCCAGCTCGAGCAGCAGCCCGCGACCCGCGCGGAGCAGGGCGGCGACCGTCGTCGGTCCCTCCCCTGCGTCCAGCGCGAGGTCGATCATGCGCGTCCCGAGCAGCGGGTCGTCCTGACCGCTCTCGGGATAGCGGATGTCGAAGCCGGCCATCAGCCCGCTGAGGTAGCGGTTGGTGTCGGGCAGCCGGGCCATGTCGGCGACGATCTCGCGCAGCGCCAGCACGTTGAGGTCGTCGGGCGCCGCCGCCACGAGCACGCTCTGGGCGCGCGCCGTCGCGATCACCCGCTCCCCCACCGGGTGCCGCTCGTCGTGGTAGCTGTCGAGCAGGCCCGCCGGGGCTCGACCGCTCAGGTGGGCCGCGAGCTTCCACCCCAGGTTCATCGCATCCTGGACGCCCAGGTTGAGCCCCTGACCACCCACCGGCGGGTGGATGTGGGCGGCATCGCCCGCGAACAGCACGGCACCGTGGCGGTACTGCTCGACCTGCCGGGTCGCGTCGCTGAACCGGGTGGCGCCGTACAGCTGCGCCAGCGTCGTTCCGGGGTGCACCGCGTCGAGCGCCCGGGTGATCTCCCCCGCGGTGACGGGTGCCTCGCGCGGCAACGTCGCCTGCTCCGGCCCGCCGAACACGATCCGGTAGCGACCGGTGTGGTCGTCGGCGTCGCCGATGGGGTGCAGCATCATGAAGTAGCCGCCTGCGGTGCGCATCAGCATGCTGATGTGCCCGACGGCCCGCGGCACGCTGTCGGCCACCTCGCCCAGCGCGATGTCGCCCGTCACCGCGGACATCGTCCCGGTCCGCCCGGGGAACGCCGCGCCGACGAGCTTGCGCACCGTGCTGTGCCCGCCGTCGCAGGCCACCAGGAACCGCGCCTGCAGTTGCGCGGCACCCGCCGGGCCCGACACCGTTGCCGTGACGCCGTCCGATCCGGTCGTCAACCCCGTCAGCGTCGCGCCCCGGCGGACCGCGACCCCCAGGTGGCGCGCGTGCTGCTCCAGCACCGCTTCCAGCCGGTCCTGCCGGATCAGCACACCGTCGGGGAAGCGGCTGCGCCACGGTGTGCGGTCCAGCACGACCGGCAGCCCGGCGAAGTGGCCGCCTGCGCCCTCGCGCGGGACGGCGCGGGCCGTCACGGCGTCGAGCATCCCGCGCATGTGCAGCATCTCGGCGGTGCGCGCGTTCACCCCGCCGCCGCGCGACTGACCGCTCGGGACCTCCGCGCGCTCGACGACCTCGACGGCCACCCCACGGGCCGCCAGCTCGCAGGCCAGCGTCAGGCCGGTCGGACCGGCACCCACCACCACCACGTTGTCCATGCTCGCAGCATAAGTAGACCGAGTGCAGAAAACAACCTGGTGTACTGTCATGACCCATGAGCGAGCCGATCGGCCTGCGCGAGCGGAAGAAGCTGCGCACCCACGCGACGATCTCCGAGACGGCGATCGCGCTGTTCCTCGACCGCGGCTACGACGACGTGTCGGTGGCCGAGATCGCTGCGGCGGCCGAGGTCTCCAAGCGCACGCTCTTCGCCTACTTCCCCACCAAGGACGCGCTGGTCCTGCACCGCTTCGCCGACCACGAGGACGAGCCGGCGCGCACCGTCCGCGGTCGAGCGGCCGACGAGTCGCCGCTGGCCGCGCTGCGGCGCCACCTCCGGGGCGCCCTCGCGCAGCGCGACCCGATCAGCGGCCTGTGCGACCTGCCCGCCGTCGTGGACTTCTACCGCCTCGTCATCACCACGCCGTCGCTGCGCGCCGCGCTGCTCGGCTACGGACAACGGTCCGAGCAGCACCTCGCCGCCGCGCTGCTCGAGGCCGCGCCCGACGGGCCGCACGCCGAGCTCACGGCCCGGCTGGGCGCCACCCAGATCGCCAGGATCCTGTCCACGCTGGCCTTCGACAACCAGGCGCAGATCGCCGCTGGCGCGACCGCCGATCGGCTGGCCCCCGCAGCCGAGGCGGCCGCCGAGCACGCGTTCACGCTGCTGACCCACGGGCTCGTCGACTACCGGTAGGGCGCAGGCGACCGATCCGGCGCACCCGGCGCCACCCGGTCCCCGCCGGGCACCGAGGTGCCCCCGCCCGGCGCCGGCCGCTCCACCCCGTGACGGGCCCGCTCGGCGACGCCGCGCAGCAGGGCCAGCGCCGCCGTCAAGTCGGTGACGCCCTGCCCCGTCAGCGCCGAGCCGAAGACCACGGGATGGAGCCGACCCGCGCCGGCCCGCACGGCGACGGCGGTCCAGATCTCGACGGCCCGCAGCCCCGGCCCGTCGACCACCCGGCTCAGCACCCCGTCGTCGTGCTCGGCCAGCACGTCCAGTGCGTCCGGCACGGGGACCGGGTGCGCGCGTGCCGCACCCGAACCCGCCCCGGTCACGCGGTTGAGCGCGACCGCGTCCGGCGTGAGCGCCGGATGTCGGCGAGCAACGGCTCCGGCCGGGCACCCATCCGGTCGATCTTGTTGACGAACACGATCGTCGGCATGCCGATGCGGCGCAGTGCGCGCATGAGCACGCGCGAGCGCGCCTGCACGCCTTCGACCGCCGAGACGACGAGCACGGCCGCGTCGAGCACCTCCAGCGCGCGGTCGACCTCGGCGGCGAAGTCGGAGTGGCCGGGCGTGTCGATCAGGTTGACGCGCAGGGCAGGTGCACCGTCAGCACCGTCATCACCGGCACCGATCACGAACGACGCCACGGCCGAGCGGATCGTGATGCCGCGCCGCCGCTCGATGTCGCCGGAGTCGGTGCGGGTGTCACCGGCATCGACGCTGCCGAGCCGGTGGATGGCGCCGCTGTCGAACAGCAGTCGCTCGGTCAGGCTGGTCTTACCGGCGTCGACATGGGCCAGTACGCCGATGTTCAGGGTGGGCATGCAGAAGGCCTTCGCTACGGGTGCCAACAGGGGGTTGGGTCACTCCGCACGCCTGACGCATCTGCTTCTCCCGAACATGGGTGGCTGGTCGGCTCCCATGGTCGCACCACCGGCAACCCGATTACGTCTCAGCTCATGTCACCGCGCCCGTCCGTTCTGCCCGGTTGTGCCATGATCGGCGGCATGCAGGCGTTCCGGCTCAACGGATCGCGCATCCTCGAGGTCGACCTCACGGGCAACGCCGTGCGTGCGGTCACCGGAGCGATGATCGCGTACACCGGCGAGGTCACCTTCCGCAATGCGGGCGTGGGCGGCGGGGACGGCCTGCGCGCCGCGCTCAAGCGCCGCGTCACCGGCGAGTCCGTGTCGTTCATGCAGTGCACCGGGCAGGGCACCGTCTGGTTCGCGAAGGACGCCATGGAGGTACTGCTCATCGACCTCGCGGGCGAGACGCTCAAGGTCGAGTCCGAGCAGCTGCTGGCGCTGTCGGACAAGCTCCGCACCGATGTCGCGTTCGCCGGGCTGCGGGGCGCGTCGTCGGGGCAGGGGCTGTTCACCACCACCGTCACCGGCTTCGGTGACGTCGCGCTGCTCTCGGCGGGCGGTCCACCGATCGCGCTGCAGGTGACACCGCAGTACCCGCTCGTGGTCGACCCGCAGGCCTTCATCGCCAGCCAGGGCGACCTGAACCAGACGTTCGTCACCGACGTCTCCTGGCGCAACCTGATCGGCGAGAGCTCCGGTGAGGCGTTCTCGCTGCGGTTCGACGGCACGGGCGTCGTGTACATCCAGCCCGAGGAGCGGTAGACGTGAGCACCTTCGCGCAGGTGAACGGCAAGGTGGTGAGCGCCCCGGTCGCTCCGGGTCGGGAGGTGCTCGCCCGCCGCGGGGCCATGCTCGCCTACACCGGGGACGTCGGCTTCTCCCCCGTGCACCTGGGCTCCGGCGGGATGGGCGGGATGGCGGGCCGGATGCTGGCGGGCGAGCAGGTCGCCATGATGGTGGCCCAGGGCAACGGCACCGTCTACTACGGCTACCGGGGGCTCTACGTCACGATCATCGACCTGGACGGCTCCGGGCCGCTGTCGGTCGAGGCCGACCGGCTGGTCGCCCACGACGCCTCGCTGCAGTCCACGATCGTCTTCCTCGGCTCCCAGGGCGGCATCCGCGGCGCGGTGCGCGGCGCGGTCAGCGGCCAGGGGCTGTTCACCACCCAGCTGCACGGCATCGGCAGCGCCGCCGTCATCAGCCACGGCGGCACCATCGCGATCCCCGTGAACGGCTCGCGACCCACGGCCGTCGACCCGCAGGCCTACGTCGCGCACGTCGGGCAGGTCACCGTCGACATCTCCGCATCGGTCGGCTGGCGCGACGCCGTCGGCCGCGGATCCGGCGAGGCCATCCAGCTCAAGCTGACCGGCTCGGGCACCGTGTACGTCCAGGCGTCGGAGCAGAAGATCTGATGAGCACTCCGCCGAACCCACAGGCGCTGAACCCGCAAGCCCTGAACCCACAGACGTTGCCCGACAACGACAACATCCCCGGCAACCACTACGCGTACTGCGTGAAGCTCGACGGCGACCTGTTCATGCAGACCGGCCGGATGATCGCCTACTACCCAGCACCACACGGTTCCGGCATCAAGTTCGAGCCGCTGACCTCGGGCAGCCTCGGCGGGTTCGTGGCCACCCGGTTCTCCGCCCCGCTCTACACCCGCGACTGGGTGGTGGCACGCGGCGCCGGGCACCTGATCCTCGGCGACCGCGGCTACGACATCAACAGCTACGACCTCGACAGTGGCAACCTGACCCTGCGCGCGGCTAATCTACTGGCCTTCGATTCGACGTTGGAGCTCAAGCAGTCCATCGTGCCCGGCTTCCTGACGCTGCTGGGCACCGGCAAGTTCCTCGCCTCGAGCTCAGGTCCCGTGATCTTCGCGGAGCCACCGATCCGCGTCGACCCGGACGCGCTGGTCGGCTGGGCCGACTGCCCGTCGCCGTCACACCACTACGACGCGCGCTGGATGACCGGCTTCCTGTCGGCCGCGATGGGGTCACTCGGTGTCAACTCGGGTGAGGAGCGCCAGTTCGACTTCACCGGCACCGGCACCGTGCTGCTGCAGTCGAGCGAGAAGACGGTCAACGACCCGCACCTGCTGCGGCAACTGGAGTCGCAGGTCGGCGGGCTGGGCGCGCCGGGGCTCGCCCACCTGCAGCAGGTGATCCAGCAGCGGCTGGGGCAGCAGCAGCGGTAGCGGCAGGGCCTGTGATCACCACCCCACGGGTCGAGCTCGGCGACCCGTTGACACCGGCGCCCGGTCACCTACTGTCTGAAGGCATGGGGCGCGCGTCATCGACACAGCGCATCGCCGATCGGTTGAGCACCTGGCCGGCGCTGCGCCGCCACGTCGATCTCTGCCGCACCGCTTCCGCCATCTGAGTTCACCGGGCTCGCACCCGGTCGACACTCCAGCGGAAGGAACAGCTGTGCCCCCATTCCACCTCGCCCTCGAGATCGACGGCGACGGCTCGCACCCGGCGGCCTGGCGCCGCGCCGCCCACGCCCCCGTGGCACTGTTGACGGCGGCGCGCGTCCGCAGCGTCGCGACCGTCGCCGAGAACGCCGGCTTCACCCTCGTGACGATCGGCGACGACCTGCTGCCTCCTGGCGGCGGGCCCGACCCCGTCGGCCGGATCGGCGCCGTCGAGCGCGCGGCGTTCGTCGCGGCGGCCACCACCGTGCTGTCGGTCGCGCCGGTTGTCGCCACCACCTATGCCGAGCCGTTCCACCTCGCGTCGCAGCTGGCCTCGCTCGACCACATCGCGGCGGGCCGGTCCGGCTGGGTCGTGGCGTCCTCCCCCGCTCCCGCGGCCGCACGGGCGTGGGGTCGACCCCGCGTCAGCGGTGACGCGGCGCTGGCCGCCGAGGCGCGAGACACCGTCCGGGTCACGCGCGACCTGTGGGACTCCTGGGAGGACAACGCCGTCGTCCGCGATGTCGCGACCAGCCGCTACCTCGATCGCGACTGCCTGCACTACGTCGACTTCTCCGGCGACACGTTCGCGGTGAAGGGACCCGCGATCGTGCCACGACCGCCACAGGGCCAGGTGGTGGTGCTCGCGCCCGACGGATGGTGCCTGCCGCGGACGTCGATGTGACGCTGGTCGGGCAGCCTCGCCGAGCGGCGTCGCCGCGCACGTTCGTGGAGGTGGAGGTCGCGCTCGACACCCCGGCTGCGACGGCCGCCGAACGGCTCGCCGACCTGCAGCGCCACGGCGCCTGGCCCGAGCGGGACCGGGTCCGCTACTCCGGATCGGCCGCCGGGTTCGTCGTGCTGCTCACCGAGCTCGCCGCGCAGGTCGACGGGGTGCGCCTGCACCCGCTCGTGCTCGACGAGGACCTCGCCGTGCTCTCGGCGCTGGTCACCCCCGCCCTGCTGCGCACCGGCGTGATCACGCGCCCGGTGGCGGGGCAGTCGCTGCGCTCCACGCTGGGCCTGGCCCGGCCCACCAACCGTTTCACCGCGACCGGAGTGACCCGATGACCCGCACCGATCCCGACGACGTCCCCCGTCCCGACGCGCAGCTGCACTTCGGCGTGTTCTTCCAGGGCGTCAACCACTGGACGATCTGGTCGGACCCGTCGAGCGGCTCGCAGATCGACCCCGCGTCCTACCGCCGGGTGGCGCAGGCCGCCGAGCGCGGGCTGTTCGACGCGTTCTTCCTCGGAGAGGGGCTGCGGCTGCGCGAGGTCGACGGCCGCATCCACGACCTCGACGTCGCCGGGCGCCCGGACGCGATCACCCAGCTCGCGGCGCTCGCCGCCGTCACCGAGCGGATCGGGCTCGTCAGCACGTCGAACACCACGTTCAACGAGCCCGGCGATCTGGCGCGCAGGCTCTCCGGGCTCGACCTGCTCTCCGCAGGCCGCGCCGGCTGGAACGTCGTGACCACCGACAACGCGTGGACGGGCGCCAACTTCCGCCGTGGTGGCTACCTCGACCACGCCGACCGCTACCGCCGCGCCGAGGAGTTCCTCATGGTCGCGCGCGCGATCTGGGACGGCTGGGCCGACGAGTGGGCGGGCGACGGTTCCGCTTGGGCCGTCGACGACGCCGTGACGCCGGTGCGGGAGCGCACGTCGCAGTTCGACGTGGGGCTGGCGCCGACGCTGCCGCGCAGCGCGCAGGGCCACCCGGTGATCTTCCAGGCCGGGGACTCCAGCGACGGCCGCGACTTCGCCGCCCGCAACGCCGACGTGATCTTCTCCGCGCACGGCACCGACTTCGACGACGCGCTGAGCTTCGCCACCGACATCCGTCGGCGGCTGCTGGCGTTCGGCCGCCCCGAGGACGACATCCGCATCCTGCCGGGCACCGAGATCATCATCGGCGCCACGGAGGAGGAGGCGCGCGAGAAGGAGCGCTGGGTGCGGCTCGGCCAGGTCACGCCCGCCACGGCACTCACGATCGCGGGGCTGACCTGGAACCGCGACCTGTCCGGCCGCGATGCCGACGGCCCGCTGCCGACCGAGGAACCGCTCGTCGAGGAGAACGACGGCAGCTTCGGCTCGCGCCGCGTCGCCGATCCCCATGCCGTGGTGAAGATGTGGCGGGAGAAGTCGGAGGCCAACGGCTGGTCGCTGCGGGAGACGGTGATCGCCCTCGGACCGCAGCGCGGCCACGTCGGGACGCCGTCGGGGCTCGCGGACAAATTCGCGCGGTTCGTGCGCGGCGGTGCGGTGGACGGGTTCAACGTCTCGCCCTACATCGTCCCGGACGGCCTCGACGACATCGTGAACCTGCTGGTGCCGCAACTACAGGAGCGCGGCGTGTACCGCACGGCCTACGAGGGCTCGACGCTGCGGGAGCACCTGGGGCTGCGGGAGCCGCTCACCCGGCGGGCGGCCGTGAAGACGCACGAGGCGGACCGGCAGGCAGGCTGAACCCCGGCCCGTCGATCTCTGCATTGAAGATCCACCGGGCCACCCCTAGTGTCAGGGCGTGCCGGACACGATCGACGACGTCGCTGACGAGCTCTACCTGGCGCGCCCCGACGAGTTCGTGCCCACCCGCGACGACGCCGTCGCGCGGGCGAAGGAGCAGGGCGACAAGGACCTGGCCCGTGCGATCGCCCGGCTGCGTCGCCCCACCAAGGCGGCCTGGCTCGCCAACCTGCTGGCCCGCAAGCGCGCCGACCAGCTCGCGGCGCTGCTCTCCCTCGCGGGCGATCTGGCCGATGCCCAGCGCACGCTCGACGGGAGCGCGCTGCGGGCGCTGTCATCGCAGCGCAGCAGGCTGGTGGCCGCGATGGCACGCGAGGCGGGTCGGCTCGCGTACGAGGCGGGCGACTCGGCCGGGGAGTCGGTGCTGCGCGAGCTGCAGGGCATCCTCGAGGCCGGGCTCGCCGACCCGGCCGTCGCCGACGAGATCCGGTCCGGCCGGCTGACCCGCACCGTCAGCTACAGCGGGTTCGGGCCTGCCGCCGAGCCGGGCACGGTGCCCATGCCACCCCGGCCGGTGTCGCTGCCCGACCGCATCCCCGCCGCCGCGCCGGCACCTGCCGTGGAGGACGACGAGGCGGCGGCCCGCGCCGAGCGGGAACGGGAACGCACGGAACGCTCCCGCGAGCTCACCGCGGCCGAGTCCGAGGAGTCCTCGGCGCGCCACCGCCAGGAGTCCGACGAGGCGGCCCGCCAGGATGCCGAGGCCGCCCACAACGACGCCCGCGAGCGGGTGTCCGATCTGGCCGCCGAGCTCGAGACGGCACGCGAGCACGAGCGGTCGGTCAGCGCCACAGCACGGGCGGCGGCCGCGGCGGCCAAGGAGTCGGCGCGGGCCGCGGAGGCGGCGGCTGCGCGCGCGGCCCGGGCGCGAGCCCGCTACGACGAGCTGGGCTGACGAGCCGGCCGACGAGTTGGGCTGGGGCCGGCCGGCGAGCGGGAGGAGGGGACACTGCTCCCGATGCACCTCCCCGAACTGCCCGATCTCCCGGTCCGTGCGGCGCTCGACACCGTCACCACCACGCTGGCCGAGCACGGGACGGCGGTGCTGGTCGCGCCCCCCGGCACCGGCAAGACCACGCTCGTCCCGCTGGCGATGGCCGCCGCCGTCGACGGCCGGGTGCTCGTGGCCGAACCGCGGCGCCTCGCCGCCCGGGCCGCGGCGGCGCGGATGGCGGCGCTGCTGGGCGAGCGGGTGGGCGAGACGGTCGGCTACGCCGTGCGCGGCGACCGCAAGGTGTCAGCAGGCACGCGCATCGAGGTCGTGACGTCGGGGCTGCTGCTGCGCCGCCTCGCCGGGGACCCGGAGCTGCCCGGCGTGGCCGCGGTGCTGCTCGACGAGTGCCACGAACGCCACCTCGACGCCGATCTCCTGCTGGCACTGCTGCTCGATGCCCGCTCCGCGCTGCGCCCCGACCTGCAACTGCTGGCCACGTCGGCCACCGTCGCGACGCCCCGGCTGGCGAAGCTGCTCGGCGACGCCCCGGTGCTGGAGGTGGCCGCACGGACGTTCCCCGTCGACGTCGGGTATGCGCCACCCGCCCGCGGCGAACGCATCGAGGCGTGCGTGGCACGGGCCGTCCGCTCGCTGCTGGCGCAGGGTGACGTGCTGGCGTTCCTGCCCGGCGTCGCGGAGATCCGGCGGACGGCCGCGGCGCTGTCGGGCGTCGACGCCGACGTGCTCCCGCTGCACGGTCGGCTGCCGGCGGGCGAGCAGGACCGGGCGCTGCAGCCCGGCCCGCGCCGTCGGGTGGTGCTGGCCACCGCCGTGGCCGAGTCGAGCCTGACGGTGCCCGGCGTGCGGGCCGTGGTCGACGCCGGGCTCGCCAGGGTGCCGCGGGTGGATCACCGGCGCGGGCTCGCCGGGCTCGTCACGGTGCGGGTGTCAGGGGCCGTGGCCGACCAGCGGGCGGGCCGCGCCGGGCGGGAGGCCCCCGGCCGGGTGCTGCGCTGCTGGCCGGAGGGCGAGCTGCTGGCGCGCTACCCCGAACCGGAGATCCGGACCGCCGACCTGACCCGACTCGCGCTCGACCTGGCCGACTGGGGCACCGCCGACGGCACCGGTCTGAGCTGGTGGGACGCCCCGCCGGAGGGGCCGCTGCGGGCCGGCCAGGAGGTGCTGCGGGCACTCGGCGCGCTGGACGGCGTCGCGATCACGCCCCGGGGCCGGCGGATGGCCGGGCTCGGCCTGCACCCGCGCCTGGCCAGGGCGCTGCTGGACGGCACCGAGCTCGTCGGGGCGCGGCGGGCCGCCGAGGTCGTCGCGCTGCTCGACGACGACACCGCCACCGGGTCGGAGACCGACGCCGACCAGGCGCTGCGGTCGCTGCGCAACGGCTCGGCGCCGGGCAGCGGGCGCTGGCGAGCGGAGGTGGGACGGCTGGAGCGGCTCGCGGGGCGCGGTTCCGGATCGCAGCATGGTGGCTTTCCCAACGTTGGACGCGTGGATGGCCACCATGCTGCGGGTCGAGAGGGCCCCGCGCTCGTCATCGCACTCGCCCATCCGGAGCGGCTGGCCCGGCGCCGCGGCGACGGTGCCACCACCTACCTCATGGCCGGCGGCACCGGCATCGAGCTGCCGCCGGGCAGCCCGCTGGCGCAGCACGAATGGCTGGCCGTCGCGGTCGCCGATCGCACCCCCGGCGCGCAGAACGCCCGCGTCCGCCTCGCCGCCGCCGCCGACCAGCAGCTCGCCGAGCTCGCGGCTCCCGCGCTGCTCGGCGACGCCGACGAGGTGGCGTGGGAACGCGGTGACGTCACGGCCCGCCACGTCCGGCGCCTCGGCGCGATCGTGCTCGCCGAGCGGCGCCTGCCCACCCCCGACCGCGCCGCCGTCCGGACTGCGCTGCTCACCGGCCTGCGCGTCGAGGGGCTCGGGCTGCTGCGCTGGACCGCGCACGCGCGCACGCTGCGCGACCGCATCGCCACCCTGCACCGCGTGCTCGGCGACCCCTGGCCCGACGTGTCCGACGCCGCGCTGCTCGCCGATCCCGACCGCTGGTGGTCCGGGGCGCTCACCGGCACCCGCAACCGGACCGACCTGGGGCGCGTCGACGCCGCCGCCGTGCTGCGGAGCCTGCTCGACTGGCGCGTCGCCGGCGCGCTCGACGAGCTGGCCCCCGAACGGATCGAGGTGCCGTCGGGCTCGAAGGTGGCGCTGGACTACAGCGGCGACCAGCCCGTGCTCGCCGTGCGCCTGCAGGAGGTGCTCGGCTGGACGGCCTCCCCGACGGTCGCGGGCGGGCGGCTGCCCGTCGTGCTGCACCTGCTGTCGCCTGCCGGTCGACCGGCAGCGGTCACCGCGGACCTCGCCTCGTTCTGGACGGGTGGCTACGCCCACGTGCGCGCGGAGCTGCGGGGCCGCTACCCCAAGCACGACTGGCCCGCCGACCCGTTGACGGCGACGCCGTCGCGGCGGCCCCGGCGTCCGGCGGGGTGACGGCCCACCCTCACACCAGATCGCTGCGGCTCACCACCCCGACCAGCCGCAGCCCGTCCACCACCGGCACCAGACGCAACCCGCGATCGGCCACCAGCGACCGGGCCTCGGCCACCGTCGCCGTGATGTCCAGCGCGACGGGTCGCTTCGTCATGACCCCACCCACCGTGCGCATCTCGTGCCGGATCGACGCGGAGTGCTTGAGCAGGTCCGCCTCGCTGACCACCCCGATCAGCATCCCGTGGCCGTCGACCACCGGCAGCGCGGTGTGCCGGTGGCGCAGCAGCAGCTCGGCGGCCTCCTCGACGGGCACGCCTGCGGTCACCGACACCACCTCCGCGGTCATCACGTCGCGCACCGGGGCCCCGGGAGCCGCAGGCGGCCGGTTCGCGTGCGGGCGGGCGAACCCGAGCAGCACCTCGTCCTGGGCGTCGTCGCCGCGGCGGAACCGGCGCCGCAACCCCGACAGCAGCCCACCCTGCGGTCGCGGCCGCAGCAGGTCACTGCGGGTGACGACCCCGACCAGCACCCCGCCCTCGACGATCGGCATCACCCGCAGCTCCCCGTGGCTGTGCAGGCGGTGCGCCACCACCGACGCGTTGGCCAGCGGCGACAGCGTGACGACGTCGGGGTTCATGATCTCCGAGACCGGTGCGGCGTCGTCGGCGCCGGACAGCTCGCGGTGGCGCAGGATGTCGAGCAGGCTGACGATGCCGACGAGCCGGTGCGCCGCCGTCACCACGGGGATCGCGCTGAACCCGTAGCGGGTCATCCGCTCGACGGCCGTCGAGATCGGCGAATCGGACCGAACGGTGACGACCCGGGCCGTCATGATGTCCTGCACGCGTGCCATGTGGTCACCGTAGGGGGCTGCGACCGGACCCGACCCCGAACATGATCTCTCGAACGCGTGTTCTATTCTCCTCCCCCGTGGAGACCGAGAGCCCCGCCCCCGAGATCACCGCCCCCGTCGCACGGCTGGCCGCAGTGCCGCCACCTGGCGCAACGTCTGATGCGACATCCGGCGCAACCGATGACGCGCCGGTTGCCGCCCCGAAGAAGCGGGGACGGCCGAAGGGGTCGTCCACCGCCCGCACCACCCGCACCGTGGAGCTCACGCTCACGGTCAGCGGTACGGCCGACGGCGAGTGGGAGGCGGAACTGAAGCAGGGCGCCTCCTGGATCACCCGCGGCCTCCCGGTCACCGCGGCCGCCGTCCTGCGCGCCGCCCAGGAGCTGCACATCCAGCTCGCCGAGCCCATCGACGCCGTCATCGGCGCGGCCCGGGAGCAGCGGGCCGCCCGCGTCGCCGCCCTCGAGGAGGAGCTCGAGCAGGCTCGCAAGGCCCTGGCCGAGATGGAGTAGCGGCCCGCCGCGCGGAAATCGGGGCACGTAGTCTGCTGACCGTGGCCGAGATCGATCCCGACGACCTGCGCACCGCACTCCGGGTGCTCGCCGCGGTCGATGCCCTTCCCGTCGAGCACCCCGACGCCGTCGCGATCCGACGGGCGACGGCGCGCATCTACAAGTCCGTGAAGCTCCGCCGCCGGGCGGAGCGCCGCGACGCGGTGACGGCGGCCGACGACGCCGTCACCGCGGCCACGGCCACCGGCGCTCCCGGGCGGATCGACGACGAGACCCAGGGCCTGCCGCTGGTGTCAGGCGCCGTCGGCGCCACGGCGGGCACCCTGCTGCGCTCGCGCGCCTGCTACACGTGCAAGGCGCGGTTCACCGTCGTCGACGCGTTCTACCACCAGCTCTGCCCGCCGTGCGCCGCGAAGAACCGGTCGCACCGCGACGCGCGCACCGATCTGACCGGGCGCCGGGCCCTGCTCACCGGTGGCCGCGCCAAGATCGGCATGTACATCGCGCTGCGGCTGCTGCGCGACGGTGCGCACACCACGATCACCACGCGGTTCCCCAACGACGCCGTGCGCCGGTTCGCCGCGATGGACGACAGCGCCGAGTGGCTGCACCGCCTGCGCGTGGTCGGTATCGACCTGCGCGACCCCGCCCAGGTCGTGGCGCTCGCCGACGACGTGGCGGCGCAGGGCCACCTCGACATCCTGATCAACAACGCCGCCCAGACCGTGCGTCGCGACGCCGGCTCCTACTCCGCGCTCGTCGACGCCGAGCGGGAGCCGCTGCCCGGCGGCGACCTCCCCGAGGTCATCACGTTCGGTAGTGCCCGTGACGCCCATCCGGCGGTACTCGCGTTGGCAGGTGCCGTACCCGACAGTATTGCCGGCCACCTCGCACCGCACGCGCTCACCGCGCTCGCACTCACGGCCCGCAGCGCCAGCCCGGAGCGGATCGCCGCCGGTACCGCGGTCGACGCCGGGGGCCTGCTGCCCGACACGGCAGCTGTCAACAGCTGGACCCAGCACGTGCAGGAGATCGACCCGCTGGAGCTGCTCGAAGTGCAGCTGTGCAACCAGACGGCCCCGTTCATCCTGATCAGCAGGCTGCGCCCGGCGCTGGCGGCTGCGCCCGCCCGCCGCAAGTACGTGGTGAACGTCTCTGCCATGGAAGGGCAGTTCAGCAGGGCCTACAAGGGCCCCGGACACCCTCACACCAACATGGCCAAGGCGGCGCTGAACATGCTCACGCGCACCAGCGCGGGCGAGATGCTGCAACGTGACGGCATCCTGATGACCGCGGTGGACACCGGATGGATCACCGACGAGCGCCCGCACCCGACGAAACTGCGCCTCGCAGATGAGGGTTTTCACGCCCCTTTGGATCTCGTGGACGGTGCCGCGCGCGTCTACGATCCTATTGTGCGGGGGGAATCCGGCGAGGACATCCACGGTTGCTTCATCAAGGACTACGCGCCCACCAACTGGTGACGAACGTCCACCCGCGCACCCATCCCGATCAGCCCGTTCGCGCTCGGCCGTGCCCGCATTCGCCGGAAGGTCAACACACCGATGGACTTCTCGGTCATCGTCATCGTGGTCGTCATCACCGCGTTGATCTTCGACTTCACGAACGGGTTCCACGACACGGCCAACGCGATGGCGATGTCTATCACCACCGGAGCGCTGCGGCCGAAGGTGGCGGTGATCATCGCGGGGGTCCTCAACCTCGCCGGGGCGTTCCTGTCCGTAGCGGTGGCGAAGACGATCTCCAGTGGGCTGGTCGATGAAACGTTGATCACGCCGGTCACGATCTTCGCCGGGCTGGTCGGTGCGATCATCTGGAACCTGCTGACCTGGCTCTTCGGGATGCCGTCCAGCTCGTCGCACGCCCTGTTCGGCGGCTTGATCGGCGCCACCTGGGTCGCGGCGGGCACCGACGGCATCAAGTTCGTCGCCGTGATCAGCAAGGTGCTGCTCCCCGCGGTGCTCTCCCCGCTGGTCGCCGGTTTGATCGCGCTGATCGCCACCCGCGTCATCTACCGGATCACCACGCGGGCCGACCAGGGGATCGTGCGGCGCGGCTTCAAGGTCGGGCAGGTGATGTCCGGCTCGATGGTCGCGTTGGCCCACGGCACCAACGACGCCCAGAAGACGATGGGCATCATCACGCTCACCCTGATCACGGCGGGAGCGCTCCCCGCGGGCTCCGGCCCGCCGTTCTGGGTGATCCTCTCCGCGGGGCTCGCGATCGGGCTGGGCACCTACATGGGCGGCTGGCGGATCATCCACACGCTCGGCAAGCGGGTCAGCGAGATCCACACGCAGCAGGGCTTCGCCGCCGACACCACGAGCGCCGCGGTGATCCTCGCGTCGTCGCACCTCGGGTTCGCGCTCTCCACCACGCAGGTGGCCACCGGGTCGATCTTCGGGGCAGGTGCCGGTCGCAAGCCCGCCTCGGTGCGCTGGGGCACCGCCGGCCGGATGGGCCTGGCCTGGCTGATGACGCTGCCCGCCGCTGCGGTGATCGGTGCCGTCGCGGCGTGGGTCGCCGCGGAGGGCACCGTCGGCACGATCGCCGTGGCGATCGCCGGCATCGCGGTGGCCGGCGGCATCTACGCGGCCTCGCGTCGTCGCCCGATCACGGCCGGCAACATCAACGACACCCCCGAGTCGCAGCCCGTCAGCGCGGCGGCCTGAGAGCCTGGGAGCAGCGATGACCATCGACTGGGGATCTCTGGGGATCGTGGCGCTGGTCGCGCTCGCCGCGGCGGTCGCGGTGGTGGCGCTCGTGGCGTTCGCGCTGGTCGGACTCTCGGCCCGGACGCAACCAGCCGGCGGCGCCACGGCGTCGAGGCTCTCGCCCACCGGCGGCACGGTCGTGGCCACGGGTTGCCTGCTGGCCGCCGTGGCCATCGTCGGATACGGGCTGTTCCTGATCGTCGCACACTGATCCCGGAATCCGCCGGGCTGAGGCAGGATCGAGGGTGTGCAGCAACCCCTTCACACCCTGATCCAGATCACCGACGTCCACCTCACCGACGTCACGCCCGCACCGCACGGTCACGACACCGTCGCCGTGCTCGAGAATGCTCTTCGCGCGGTCGAGGACTCCGGCGTCACCCCGTCGGCGATCGTGTTCACCGGTGACCTCACCGACCACGGCTCCCCCACCGAGTACCAGCGGCTGCGCGCCGTGGTGGAACCCGCCGCCGCCCGGATGGGTGCCCCCGCCGTCTTCGTCGCGGGCAACCACGACGTCCGCGCCCCGCTGCGCGAGCACCTGCTCGGGGAGCCCGCCTCCGATGCACCGCTGGATCACCGTCTGCGGATCGGTGACCTGCGGGTCGTCGTGCTCGACTCCTCGGTGCCCGGTCGTGGTTACGGCGAGCTCGACCCCGCGCAGCTCGACTGGCTGCGCGCCGAGCTCGCCGAGCCGGCACCGCACGGCACCGTGCTCGCGCTGCACCACCCGCCGCTCCCCTCTGCCGACCCCCTCGCCGCGGTCATCCCGTTGCGCCGGCGCGAGCAGTTGGCGGCCGTGATCGAGGGCACCGACGTCCGGGCGATCCTGGCCGGGCACACCCACGTCGTGAGCGCGGGCGTGCTGGCCGGGGTGCCGGTCTGGACGGGTGGCGCGATCGCGGGCACCATGCACCGCCTCGCAGGCGGTGGCGTGCTCCGCGACCTCGCGGCGCCCGCGGTGAGCCGCATCGACGTCTTCGACGACGCGGTGATCATCACCAGCGTGCCGCTGGCCGCCGAGGTCCTCAACACCCTGCCGGCAGGCGAGCTGGCGGCGCTGGTGGAACGGCTGGGTGCGGAGCTACCCGCCTGACCCGCGCCGGCCGAAGATCAACCCCGTTGCGCGGCGCTGCCGTCAGCTGACCCGTCCAGCCACGCCAGCACCGCGGCGGTGTGCTCCCCGACCGCGGGCACCGGGTCCATGCGCGGCGGCCGCCCGGGCAACGTGATTGGCGGCAGCAGTGCCGGGATGGGACCGGCAGGCGAGCCGACCTGCGTCCAGCGCCCCCGGGCGGCGAGCTGCGGGTGCTCCAGCACCTCGGCCACCTCCCGGCGGCGGGCGTGGGCGATCCGGGAGGCGGCGAGGCGCTGCTGCACCTGCTCGCCCGTCAGTGCGGCGAACACCGCGTCGATCTCCGTGAGCAGGGCGCCGCGGTGCGCGACCCGGGACGCGCCGGTGGCGAACCGCTCGTCGGCGGCCAGTTCCGGGCGTTGCAGCACGCCGGCACAGAACGCCACCCACTCGCGCTCGTTCTGGATGCCCAGCACCACCTCGCTGCCGTCACCGGCCCGGAACGCACCGTAGGGCGCGATCGCGGCGTGGCTGGTGCCCGTGCGCGCGGGGGGCGTGCCGCCGCCCGCGGTGAAGTACAGCGGGTAGCCCATCCACTCGACGAGCGCGTCGAACAGGCTGATCTCGACGTGCGTGCCGACGCCGGTGCGCTCGCGGTCGTAGAGGGCGGCGAGTATCCCGGAGAACGCGTACATCCCCGCACCGATGTCGGCGGCCGGGATCCCGGCCTTCGCCGGCTCGGCCTCGCTCCCGGTGACCGCGACGAGCCCGGCCTCGGACTGGATCAGCAGGTCGTAGGCCTTCGCGTCGCGGTACGGGCCGTCCGGTCCGTAGCCGGAGATCGAGCAGGTGATCAGGCGCGGGAACCGTTCGCGCAGTGCGTCGGCGCCGAGCCCGAGCCGTTCGGCGGCGCCCGGTGCGAAGTTCTGGATGAACACGTCCGCGCGCTCCAGCAGGCGCAGCACGACCTCGGCGTCGGCCTTGAGGTCGACGGCGACGCTCTCCTTGGAGCGGTTGAGCCATACGAAGTGGCTCGACAGGCCGTTGACGGTGGCGTCGTAGTCGCGCGCGAAGTCACCGGAGCCGGGCCGTTCGATCTTGATCACCCGCGCCCCGAGGTCGGCGAGCTGGCGGGTGGCGAAGGGGGCGGCCACGGCCTGCTCGCAGGCGACGACGAGCAGGCCCTCGAGCGGGAGCGGTGCGGGCGGGAGCGACACGCCCGCATCATGCCTCGCCCGCACTCCCGCCCCTGCAGGGCCTCAGCGACCCAGCGCCACCACCTCGTCGAGCCCGGCCCGCAGACCCGCCATCAGCACGTTGGGTTCCGTGATCGACGCCGGATCCAGGTTGACGCCGATGCAGCACGTGCCGTCGTGGGAGATCAGCGTGATCATCGCCGCACACCCGGGCAGCGGGCCGAACGGGTACATGTGCGTGATCCGCGCCCCCGCGATGTACACCGCGTGCGGGACGCCCGGCACGTTGCTGGCCTGCACGTCGTTGGCCGAGGTCATGCGCCCCGACACCGCGCCCAGCACCGGTGCCGGCATCCAGGACAGCGCGGGCGCGAGCAGCCCGACGACGTCGACGGACGACTCGGCCTTGGCCTCGAGCACGAAGCTCCGCACCGCCTTGATCCGGGCCGCCGGGTCGGTCTCCGTCAGCGGCCCGGCGAACCGGGCACCGGTGAAACGGTTGCCGCCCTGCGGATCGTCCTCGGTGCGCAGGCTGATCGGGATGCCGATGGGCAGCGTCGCGACGTCACCCATCCCGAAGTGCTCGTGGTAGCGGCGGAAGCCGCCGAGCACCGCGGCCAGGAAGCCGTCGTTGACGGAACCGCCCGCCGCCTTGGCGCCCTTCTTGAGGTCGGCGAGCGGCACGTCGAGCAGCTCGAAGCGCCACTCGCCGCTGCGCCCGGCGAGCAGCGGCGAACCGCCCGGTGCCGGTGCGACGGCCCGCTGCACCGATCGCGCCGCCGCCACCCCGCGCGAGGCCAGCGTCCACGGCCGGGCCAGCGCGCCCGCCACGTCGAGCGTGCGGCGCAACGACTGCGCCGGCGCGTCGCGCACCGCCCGCGACACCTGCTCGGCCAGCAGCCCGGTTGCCGACGCCTCGGCGCCGATCGAGGCGGCCGGCTCCGGTCGCAGCGGGTCGTGCTCGCGGGTGCGGCTGTGCAGCCTGCTCATCAGCTGCACGGCACCCAGCCCGTCGGTGGCGCTGTGGTGCGTGGTGACGACGTAGGCCGAGCCGCCGCGGTCCAGCCCGTCGACGAGCAGCACCCGCCACAGCGGCCGGTCGCGCTCGAAGGAGCGCGCCGCGAACTCCTGCACCGCATCCAGCAGCTGCCTCGTCGTGCCGGGTGCGGGCAGCGTCACCCGGTACATGTGCTCCGACAGCTCCAGGTCGTCGACGGTGACCCAGGTCGGCGCGCCCACCCCGAACGCCGGGTCGAGCACCCGCTGGCGCATCCGCGGCACCATCCGCGACGCCCACTCGTGCGCCGCCACCAGCCGCTTCCACTCCGGGGTCTCGTCGAGCAGCTCCACGAGCGTGACGTTGGAGCGCAGCCGCGGATCGGCCGCCTCGGCGCGCCACATGGCCGTCTCGAGCGGGTTCATCTCCGCGTCGGTGCCCCACTCGAGCGCCGCCGCGACGGGACCGGTCGGGCTCTCGGTGACGGTGACGGTGACGGGCGCGGCGACGCCGCTGAACGCGCTGCCCCAGTCCGACAGCGTCTCGGAGTAGCTCTCGCGCACCTCCTCTGCGCGCTTGCCGACCTCCTCGACGGTCCAGCCCTCGGTGGAAACGGGCGGCAGCACGACGACCTGAACCGTGCCCTCCCGGATCGTCGACGCCCCGCGCCACATCAGCTCGCCCGCGTTGCGGATGACGATCGGGACGATCGGCACCCCCGCCTGCATCGCGACGTGGAACGCGCCCTTCTTGAACGGGCCCAGCGCCGGCGTCGGCGAGCGGGTGCCTTCCGGCGACATCACCAGCGACACGCCCTCGCGCAGCCGCTGCACCGCGGGCTCCAGCGCGGCCTTGGCCTGCTCGGTGTTGCCGCGGTCGATGAACGCGGTGTCGACGAGCCGGAACATCAGCCCGAACCCGGGCTGGTTGGCCACTTCCTTCTTCGCGACGCCGGTGAAGCCGCCGCGCAGCAGCTTGGCGAGGATCAGCACGTCGAGCTGGCTCTGGTGGTTGAAGAGGAAGACCGCGGGCCGCGCGGACTCCAGGTTCTCCGCGCCGTGCACCTCGAGCTTGACCCCGGCCAGCGCTGTGCCCAGCTCACCGGCGAGCGTGGTGGCCAGGTCGATGCCGGTGCGCCGGGACCCGTTGAGCACGCCCAGTGCCATCCCGGCGGAGAACCCGCCGAGCATGCCCCCGATGCCCGCGGCCGTGCGCACGAGCTGGCGCAGCCCCGGCCGCCCGCGGCGGCGGAACCGCGCCACCGGCCAGCCCTTCTCCGCGGCCGCGATGGCGAGCCCGTCCTCCGGGTTGAGCGCCCTGGCCCGCCCGACGGTCGACAGGAACGGCACGTCCTCGGTGCCGTTGGAGTAGGCGTAGCTGAGTTCGAGGTCGATGTCGTGGTCCGGGGCGAACGCCCGCACCGCGGCGGCCTTGCCGGCCCGCCACAGCGGCGGACCGCCCGGCCGCCCGGTGCACAGGCCGTTCTCGAATTCCACCGGTGTGACGAGCACGTGCTCCACGCCCATGGCGCGCGCCGCGGGCTCCACCTGGAACCGGGTGGCCGACGAGGCCAGCACGATGGTGTGGCCCGCCTTGCGGTGCGCCTCGACCAGCCGCCACGCCTCCGGGAACAGCGCGCCCGCGATGCCCTGGACGAACAGCCGCTCCCCCAGCTCGGTGAGCTCGTCCTCGCTGCGCCCGGCCCACGAGCGCATGCCGAGCACGAAGAACTCCTCGAAGTCCTCCTCGGTGGTGACACCGCGCATGCCGATCAGCAGCATCCGCCCGATGTCACCGGGTGTCACCTGGCCCGACTGCAGGTGGTGGCGCGCGAACGCGCCGAGGGAGAACCCGTCGATCAGCGTGCCGTCGAAGTCGAAGAACGCCCCCACCGTGGGCCCCTGCGGTCCCGCCGCGACGTCCTTGATGAGGCGGTCCTCGTCCCAATGGACTTCCCTAGGGCTCAACACCCACCACCTCCCGCCGCAGCGCGGCGTCGATCTCGTCGATCCTCATGACCTTGCCCACCGTGTCGCGCAGCTGCGCCGCGAACGCCTGGCGGCGCTGCGCGAGCTCCTCCCGGCCCGGGTCGACCAGATCCCTGTTCGCCGCGAGCTTCAACGCGCTCGCGAACAGCTCGCGCGAGAGCGACTCGGGCCCGTGCAGCCTGCCCTGCAGCAGCATCTGCTGCCCCACGCCCCCGCACTCGGCGAGGAACTCCTTCTCCACCACCGGGTGCCGGGGGTCGCGCGCGGCGAGCCGTTCGGCCACCACGAGCTGCGCGTCGAGGAACGAGCGCAGCACCCGGTGGGCGATGAGGAAGCTCGAATGCCCGAGCGACTCCGCGCCGACGGCCTGCTCCCACTCCGGGTCGATCCGGGCGAGCTCCCGCGTCAGCGACGCCCGGTAGGTGTCGCGGTCGGGGAAGAAGAACTCGAACTTGAGCAGGTCGCGCAGCTCCGCGGCCACGTCCCAGCGCTCGCCGGGATCCGAGAGCAGCATCAGCTCGGCGATGGCCCGGTCCAGGAAGTGGTGGATCGCGCTGTTGCGGTAGAACGCGGCGACGAGGTGCTGGCCGCGCTCGATCGTGTAGACCGGCTCCTCACCGCCCGCGTAGACCGTGACGACCTTCGACTCGGCGAGCGCGCCGAGCACCCGGCGCACACCGGACGCGCTCTGCAGCGCATCGGCCGAACCGACGAGCGCGCGTTCCTGCAGGTAGTCGCGCACCGGCTCGAGCACGCGCCGCACCTGGCCGAGCGTGAGCGCCCGGTCGCGCACGCCGAGCAGCGCCAGCGTGACCAGTGCCGTGGCCACCACCGGGGTGACGCTGTTGATCCCGACGGAGACCTCGAAGGCCACCTTCTGCAGCGCGAGCCTGCGGGCGTCGCTGTCCAGCGGCGACGGCGGCACACCCTTCTCTCCGCCCGCCTCCAGCGCCGCACGCAGCGAGATCGGCTCCGCGAACCGGACGTAGGCCGAGCCGATCGGCTGCAGCTGCGCCTTCGCGTAGCGCGCCAGCCAGGCCAGACCCTCCCCCTTCTTGGGGGCGCCGACCTGCTCGGCCGCCATCGTCGCGACCTCGCGCAGCTGGTCGTAGGTGATCGACACCGGCACCAGGTAGACGTCCTCGGTGCGGCCGCGCTCCACGGCCTCCGCGACGTTGGCCAGCAACCCGTAGCGGGGCGGGCGCAGCTTGCCGGTGCGCGACCGGCCGCCCTCCATGTACCACTCGAGGTTGAACCGCTTGGAGAGCAGGTAGCCGAAGTACTCGCGCACGGCGAGCTTGTAGACCTCGTCGTCGCCGAAGCTGCGGCGGATGAACACGATGCCCGCGCGCTTGGCGAGCGGCCCGACGGGCCAGAAGCTGAGGTTCTCCCCGCCCAGCACGTGGTTGCGCGGGAAGTCGTGCTCGGCCAGCACGTCGGCCAGCAGCATCGGGTCGGCGTAGGAGCGGTGGCTGGGCAGGAACACCAGCGCGTGGCGCTTGTTGAGCTCGCGCAGCTTCGTCAGCCCCGCGTCGTCGACCTCGACGTCCCAGGCGCGCGAGTGCAGCGGGCGCAGCGCACCCGAGAGCAGGTCGACGGCCATCGGGCTCATCGACGCAACCAGCCCGTCCAGATCGGCACGGGCCTTGTCGGCGACCTCGGCCTCGGGCAGCTCCAGGCGCGTGGCGAGCTCCGAGACCTCGCGCCGGAAGTCCCGGCTGCCGTCGATGTCCTCCACGATGTGCTTGGGCACCTTGTAGCGATCACCCTCGAGCGCGCGCTGGGCACGTTCCAGCGCCAGGGTGGCCTGCCGGGCCACGAAGTCGCCGAACGCCGCTGCCGCCGATCCCCCGCCGGCGAAGCGGCGGCGCAGCTGCGCGACGGTGGCGGGCTCCGCGACGACGACGGGTGCCCGGTCGGGCTCGCGGCGCGCGATGCGGGCCTGCGCACCCGCGGTGGGGCGCCGCGGGTTGCTCAGCGAGACCACGTCCGACCAGCGCACGCGCCGCTGCCCGTTGCGTTCGCGGGGCTGCCACGCCACCCGGGCCGCGGTGACGAGCGTGTCGGGGCTCGCGTTCGCCAGCGGCTGGGCCAGCGCCGAGCCGCGCACCGGCAGCACCGCCGTGGGGTGCATGCCCCGGGCGCTGATCCACTCCCGGACGATGCCGCGCTCCACCTCGCTCGCCGCATCGACCAGCACGATCATCGGAGCGTCCGTGCCGTTGCTGCCGTTCTCGCTCATGTCGTACCGACCATCCGTGCACGCTCCTTCACGTCAGGTGCCCATCCTGTCTCATGCAGTGGTCCAGGTCACCCGTCCGGGAGCAGCCAGTTGGCGGCTCGTGGACCCGCGGGCCACCGGCGCGCACCGGGAGCCACCGGTAGGGTCGGCCACCGGCCGCACCACCGTACGACCCCACCGGAGTGCCCGTGAAGATCGCCCACCTGGTCCCGACGCTGCATCCCGGAGGTCCCGAGATCGGCCTGGTCGACCTCGCGGGCGCCGCTGCCGAAGCGGGGTTCGAGATGGTCGTGATCGCGCTCGCCGCCACGTCGGACACCACGTTGCTCAGCGCGCTGCGCCGGCACGGGGTGCCGGTGGCCGAGCTGGGCATGGCGCCGTGGGATCCGCGGGCGGTGGCCCGCACCGCGCGGTTGCTGCGGGAGCGGGAGGTCGACGTGGTGCACAGCCACCTGGCCCCCGCCGACGTCGTCGCCGCCGCTGCCGCGCTGCGCAACCGGATCCCGGCCGTCTCCACGCTGCACTGGGTCGAGAACTTCCCGGCCGATCGGGCCGACCGGCTCCGGCGCACGGCCAAGATCGTGGCCCGGCAGCGGTTCGTGCACCGCACGATCGCGATCTCCCAGGTCCAGAGCGGCTGGTACCGGGCCGTCGGCGGGTCCGAGCGCAACCTGCTCGTCGTGCCCAACGGGGTGACCGACCCCGGCCCCACCGATCCCGACAAGCGCGCCAGGCGCCGCGCCGCGCTCGACGTGGGTGCCGCCGACGTGCTCGCCACCTCCCTCGCTCCCATGCGCCGTGACCAGGGCCACGAGCTGCTGCTCGACGCCGTGGAGGAGCTCCCCGACGCGGTGCCGCTGATGATCGCGCTGGCCGGTGAGGGGCCACTGCGTCCCCGGCTGGAGGCGCGGGTCGCCGCCACCGACGCGCTGGCCGACCGGGTCCGGTTCGTCCACCGCCACCAGGACCCGGCCGAGCTGCTCGCCGCGAGCGACATCGCGTTGCACACCGCCGGTAGCGCCGCGCTGCCCACCGCGCTGCTGCGCGCCATGGCCGCCGGGCGGCCCGTCGTCGCCACCCGGGTGGGCGGCATCCCGGAGATCGTCTCCGCCGCCACGGGGGTGCTCGTGCCGCTTGACGCGGTCAAGATCGCCGACGCGCTGGTGGCGCTGGCCGAGGACGGCGAGCGGCGCGACCGGCTCGGCGCCGCCGCCCGCGCCCGGTTCGAGGCCGACTTCGAGGCGGTCGGCTGGGCCCGGCGGCTGCGCGAGGTCTACGAGGCCGTCTGACCGGATCGCCGCAGCGGTGGTCGGTGACAAACCGGTCGACGCCCGCCACACCGCCCGTCCAGACTCCGCTGTCGTGAACCCGATCCTGCGCCGCGCCACCCTCGACGACCTGCCCGCACTCTGCGCCGCCGACGGCCGGGCGTTCGGCTTCCACTACTCGCAGCAAGACATCGACGACTTCCGACCGATGTTCGACCCCGAGCGCTTCGTGCTCGCGTGCGATCCGGACGGTGCGATCGTCGGTGTCACCGGGTCGTTCGACATGACGGTCGCGCTGCCGGGCGGGACCTCGGTGCCCGCCCTGGGCGTCACCTGGGTCTCGGTCGCGGTCACCCACCAGGGCCGGGGGATCCTGCGCTCGCTCATGACCGAGCAGCACCGCAGCTTCGTCGCCGACGGCGCGTCGCTGTCGATGCTCACCGCGAGCCAGTCCGGCATCTACGGCCGGTTCGGCTACGGGCAGGCCACCCGCAAGGTGGCCGTCGAGATCGACCGGCGGCTGGTGCGGTTCCGGGCCGGGGTCCCCGATCCGGGCGGTGTCCGCGTGGCCGACGTCGATGACGTCCGCAAGCACGCGCCGGAGATCTACCGGCGCTGGAGCGTGCTCACCCCGGGCGCGGTGCTGCGCACCGACGCGTGGTGGGAGTTCCTGCTCGCCGATCGCGAGCAGCACCGCGGCGGCGCGTCGGGCCTGTTCCACCTGCTGCACCGGGACGGCTACGCGTCCTACCGGATCGTCGACGGCGACGCGGGTCAGCGCTGCCGGGTCGAGGTGTTCGCGGCCACCGACGAGGCCTACATCGCGCTGTGGCGGGTGTTGCTCGGGCTCAAGCTCGTGGACACGATCACCTCGCGCACCGGCACGCTCGACGAGCCGCTGCCGTTCCTGCTCGAGGAGCCGCGCCTGGTCACCACCACCGGACTGGCCGACGGCCTGTGGGTGCGGGTCCTCGACGTGGCCGCCGCGCTCGCGGCCCGTACCTACGCTGTCGAGATCGACGCCGTCATCGAGGTCCGGGACGGCTTCCTCGACCGGGGCGGCCGGTTCCGGCTGCGCGGTGGGCCCGAGGGCGGCACGTGCGAGCGCACCACCGACACCGCCGACGTCTCGCTCGACATCGCCGAGCTGGGCTCCGTGCTGCTCGGATCGGTGCGGGCGGCGCCGCTGGTGCGCGCCGGGCTCCTGCAGGCCGAGCCGGCGGCGCTGGCACGCATCGACGCCGCGTTCACCGGCCCGCGCGAGGCCCGGCTGGGCACCGGGTTCTGACCGGCCCGCAGCGGGGGGCTCAGGTCTTCGTCGGCGCCAGGCAGAGCACGGTGCCCAGCTGGCCGGGCTGGCCCTTCCAGTACGAGGTGGTGGCGTTGGGGAAGCCGGCGCAGGCGAACCGGCCGGCGTCGACCATCGCCCGGTCGTCCACCCGGCCTGCCACCGTGAACGTGGCGGCCGGGTCCGTGCAGCCGACCGGGGTGATGTCGTCGGCACCGGTCCGGGCCACACAGGTGCCCACCGCCGCCAGCGCGGGCTCGGTGTGCATGACGTACCAGCCGGTGCCGCCGAGCGCGCCCAGCACCAGCAGCACGGCGAAGACCGGCACCAGCGGTCCGCCGCGGGGGCGCCGCTTCGCCTTCCGCGTGCTGGCGGGCTGCTGCGCAATGGGGGGCGGCGCAATGGGGGGCGGCGCAAAGGGGGGCGGCGGAGTCTGGGATGGCGGCAACGGTCGGGTCCCGGCGCGCGGGGGCGGCGGGTAGCCCTGGCCCCAGCTCGGCGGAGGTCCGGGCAGCGGCCGGGGCGGCATCGGCCGGTGGCCGCCGGGATGCAGTGCACCGGGTTGCACCCGGTACCGGTCGGGTGCCGGCCCGCGCAACGGCGTTCCGTGCGGGTACCCAGCACTCGGCATCCGCCCGTTGTGGGTCATGTCGTCTCCTGCTCTGCGCGCCGCCTCGGCCCAACGCGACCAGGATCGCGGAAGCCGCGACCGTCCGGGATCTCCGGCGCGGTGGGGTCGAGGTAGCACCGGGTACGGGTTTTCTGGCCCGCCGGTCACCCCGGCTTACAGTGCGGGGCATGAGCAACGGCGGAACCCGCCCCATCGAGGACTCGATCGTCCGCGACTTCCGGGTCAACCTGTCCTACGGCGCCTACCTGCACCTCGACGAGCTGCTGTCGGCCCAGCACCCGGTCAGCACACCTGTCCACCACGACGAGCTGCTGTTCATCGCCGCGCACCAGACCTCGGAGCTGTGGCTGAAGCTCATGCTCCACGAACTCCGAGCCGTGAAGGCCCACCTGGCCGCCGACGACCTGCGTCCGGCGCTCAAGGGCCTCGCCCGCGTCAAGCACATCCAGCGCACCCTCACCGACCAGTGGTCGGTGCTCGCGACGCTCACGCCGTCGGAGTACGCGGAGTTCCGCAGCTTCCTCGGCACGTCGTCGGGGTTCCAGAGCGACCAGTACCGGGCCGTCGAGTTCGTGCTGGGCAACAAGAACGCGCAGATGCTCGAGCTGTTCGGGCACGACGAGCGCGCCCGCACGGCGCTGGCCGAGCTGCTGGCCCAGCCCAGCATCTACGACGAGTTCCTGCGCTACCTGGCCCGCCACGGGCACGCGGTGCCCCGCGCGCTGCTGGAGCGGGACGTCACCGCGGCGCACGTCTTCACCCCGGAACTGGTGGCGGTTTTCCGCAACATCTACGAGCACGCCCACGACGAGTGGGAGGCCTACGAGGCCTGCGAGGAGCTCGTCGATCTGGAGGAGAACTTCCAGATCTGGCGCTTCCGCCACCTCAAGACCGTGGAGCGCATGATCGGCGTGAAACCCGGGACCGGCGGGTCGAGCGGCATCGGCTTCCTCAAGGCCGCACTGGACCTCACGTTCTTCCCGGAGCTCTACGCCGTGCGCACGGAGATCGGCCGATGACGCGGGGCAGCACCGTCGACTTCGCCGCCCGCGCCCACGCGCTCGACGCCGCCGACTCCTTGGCGCCGCTGCGGGAGCGCTTCCTGCCCGGCCCCGGCGTCGTCGCCTACCTGGACGGCAACTCCCTGGGCCGACCGCTGGCCGCCACCGCGCAGCGGCTGGAGCGGTTCGTCCACGAGGAGTGGGCGGGACGGCTGATCCGCGGCTGGACCGACCCGCTCGCCGACGGACCCTGGATGGAGTGGCCCGAGCGCGTCGGGGACCGCATCGCCGCGGTGGCGCTGGGTGCCGCTGCCGGCCAGACGGTGGTGGCCGACTCCACCACCGTGCTGCTCTACAAGCTGGCCCGCGCCGCCGTCGACCGGGATCCGCAACGGCACGAGATCGTGCTGGACTCCGACAACTTCCCCACCGACCGCTACGTGCTGGAGGGCATCGCGGCCGAGCGCGGTGCGACGCTGCGCTGGATCGACCCCGACCCGACCGCGGGCGTCACCGCCGAGCAGGTGGCCGCCGCCGTCGGGCCGCGGACGGCCGTGGTGGTGCTGAGCCACGTCGCCTACCGGTCGGGGTACCTCGCCGACGCCGCGGCGATCACGGCCGTCGCGCACGACGCGGGCGCGCTGGTGCTGTGGGATCTGTGCCACTCGGCCGGGTCCGTCGAGCTCGAGCTGGACGCGTGGGGCGTCGACCTCGCGGTCGGCTGCACCTACAAGTACCTGGGCGGTGGCCCGGGCGCGCCGGCGTTCGGCTACGTCCGCAACGGCCTGCAGGAGCAGCTGCGCCAGCCGATCCAGGGCTGGATGGGCCGGCGCGACCCGTTCACGATGGGCCCGGGCTATCTCCCCGCGCCGGGCATCCGGGGGCTGGTCAGCGGCACTCCCCCGATCCTCGGCACGGTGCCGCTGCTGGCGAGCCTCGACCTGCTCGCCGAGGCCGGGATCGCCGCGGTGCGGGCGAAGTCGGTGGCGCTCACCGCGTTCGCGCTCGAGCTGGTGGACGCGTGGCTGGTGCCCCGCGGCGTCGCGCTGGTGTCACCGCGCGACCCGCAGTGGCGCGGTGGGCACCTCACCGTCCGGCGGGCCGGGTTCCGCGAGCTGCTCGACGTGCTGTGGGAACGCGGCGTGATCCCCGACTACCGCGAGCCCGACGGCCTGCGCCTGGGTCTGGCCCCGCTGAGCACGAGCTTCGCGGAGGTCCACGACGGCCTGGTCGTGCTGCGCGACGCGCTGGACTAGCTCGCGCACACCGTGAGGGGGTGGCGCACACCGTCAACGGTGTGCGCGGACCCCTCACGGTGTGCGCGACCCGTCAGAGTGCGGCGAAGAACGCGGTGATGTAGTCCGCGCCGTTCTCCGAGCCCAGCAGGCCGGGCTGCATCCGGTTCATCGCGTAGGCGAACGTCGCGCGCCGGTCCAGGTCGTTGATCACTGCCGAGCCGCCCCAGCCGCCCCGGAAGCAGATCCGGCCCTCGGCGGGGATGTACGGCGCCGACGCGTTCGGCAGGCCGTAGCCGACACCGAACCGGATCGGCGCGAACAGGTTCAGGTCCACGCCGTCGGCCTGCACCTCGAAGATCGTCGCGAGCGTCCGCTCCGAGAGCAGTTGCACGTTGCCGACGGCACCGCCGTGGGAGACCACCGACTGGATCCGCGCCGGCGACCGCGCGTTGCCCTGCCCGTTGGCGGCCCCGATGTCGGCCTGGCGCCACGCGTCGGTCCACGCGACGGCGGCGTCGGGGCCGGGACCGGTGAACGTCTTGAACGGGACGCTGTCGGTACCCAGCGACGCCAGGTCGACCGGCAGCGGAGGCGGCGGCACCACGTTGGCGATGCGCCCGAACTCCGCGGGGTCGGTGCCGATGTGGAAGTCGGCGCCGAGCGGACCGGCGGATGACCTCGCCGACGAGGTGGCCCTGGTTGAGCGCGTGGTAGCCCGAGGTGCTGCCCGGCTTCCACCACGGAGCCTGCGCCGCGAGCATCGCGGTGGAGCGCTCCCAGTCGTAGAGGTCCTCGATCACCACCGGCTGCTCCCAGCCGGACACGCCCGAGGTGTGGCCCAGCAGGTGCCGGACCTCGATGTCCTCCTTGCCGTTCGCCGCGAACTCCGGCCAGTACTTCGCGACCTTCGCGTGGACGTCGAGCTCGCCGCGGTCCACGAGCAGCAACGCCGCCAGGTTCGTGACGGTCTTCGTGGACGACCACACGTTGGTCAGCGTGTGCTCGCCCCACTCCGTGGTGCGGTCGGCGTCGGCCCACCCGCCCCACATGTCGACGACCGTCTCGCCGTCGACGACGATCGCGATCCCGTGCGGTGCCCCCGAACGGCCGTACAGGAAGCGCATAGAGTCCCCGGGTGCCCGCTGAAGCCGACGAACTCGACTACTGGTCGTTCATCGACGTGGCCATCGCCCGCGCCGCGGCCACCGTCCCCGATGTCGACGTGCGGGCGATGCGCCTCGTGCTGAGCCTCTACCGCGCGTCCAACGCGCTGGTCTACGACATGGAGTCGTCGGTGCACCGCCCCCACGGCTGGTCGTGGGCGGGGTTCCGGGTGCTGTTCGTGCTGTGGCTGATCGGCCCGTTGGAGGCCAAGCGCATCGCGGCGCTGGCGGGCATGAGCCGGGCGGCGGTGTCGGCGCTGGTCAACACGCTCGAGCGCGACGAGATGGTGACGCGGCGCCGCGACGGGCCCGATCGGCGGGCGGTAGAGGTGAGCCTCACCGGCGCGGGCGACGCGGCCATCGCCGCGGCGTTCGCCGAGCACAACGTCCGGGAGCGGATGTGGGCCTCGGCGCTCGACGACGCGGAGGTCGCGCAGCTCACCGCCCTGCTGGAGAAGCTGATGGCCAGCCCGGTGGCAGCGGCTGCTAACCGCCGCCGCTGAGCCCGACTCGCGACCCATCCATCCCAACTCGCGGGTCCATCCATCGCAACTCGCGGGTCCATCCATCGCAACTCGCGGGGCAGTTCGTCGCAACTCGCGGGGCAGTTCGTCGCAACTCGCTGGGCGCGGCAGCCGTCGGCGGCATCGCTGCAGATCAACGCGCGAGTTGCGCTCAAACGCACCGCGAGTTGGGGCGAAACGACCCGCGAGTTGGGCGCAACTGCACCGCGGGCTGGGCTCAACTGCCGGACGGCGTCTGCTGGGAAGCTCAGGCGCAGGCTGTCTCGACCTCGACGACCAGAGCCTCTGCGGCGTCGAGGGTGGTCGCCAGCTCGCCCGGGGTGGTTCCGAGCGCGGCCAGCAGCCGGTGCGCCCGCTCCCCGAAGCCCGACGGCGCCACCGGCAGCCGTCCCGCCGCGGTGACCGCTCCCTTCTCGTTGACGACCCACCGGCCGGCTCGGGCGTGCAGGGCAAGCGCGCACAACCCGAGCACGCGGAACAAGCAGCCGGCCACGTACGTCGCGTCCGCACGCCGCGCCGCCTTCCGCGCCCCCGCGACGAGGAACCACGCCTCCCAGAGCCGCTGCACCAGCGCGTCGGCGAGCGGGCGGGGCACCGTGGCCGCCGCGCGACGCAACGCCGCCAGCTCGCCGGTGGGGTCGGCCAGTACGACGCCCAGCCCCACCTCGCCCACGTAGGCGACGTCGAGGAAGCCCAGCGGGTGCCCGACCTGCGTGTGGAACGCGTACCGGCCGGCCTGCGCATCGGCCCAGGCCGTGTGGACGCGGTCCAGGTCGCGGTAGATCCAGTCGACGGCCACGCCGTCGATCCGCAGCCAGCCGCCGCCGTCGACCCACGGGCCCCAGCCGCCCGGCTCCGTCACCTCCGCATCGGGGCCGCCCAGCTCGCGAGCGAGCGCGCCGAGCGCGGCGACGTCCGGGTCGTGGCGGTAGTACACGCCGAGGTCGACGTCGGACTCCGGCGTGTGGTCGCCACGGGCCCGGCTACCACCGAGCAGCACCCGATGACACCCTCGATGCCGGCGAGCCGCCGGGCGATCGCCACGATCCGGTCCTGATCCAGTTCGGGCATCCGGCGAGCATGCCCGAACACGAACGCGGATGAGAGGCTGTTCCCATGCAGCCCCGCCGCCACGACCACGACGCAGGCGGTGATCCCGAGGTGCTGGCGGCCAAGGCCGTGCTGCGCGACGAGGTCTGGACGGCCCTCATCGACGGCGGTGCGGCCCGGTTCCCCGGCGCCCGCAACCGCATCTCCAACTTCATCGGCGCCGAGGCAGCAGCGCGGCGGCTGCGCGACACCGACGCCTGGCGGTCGGCGGCAACGATCAAGTCCAACCCGGACTCGGCGCAGCTGCCCGTGCGCCGCTACGCGCTGGAGGACGGCAAGACCGTCTACATGGCCGTGCCGCGCCTCGCCGAGGAGGAGCCGTTCTTCCTCCTCGATCCCGACGACCTCGCGGACCCGCCCTACCGAGCAGCGTCGATCGCGGGCGCCACGCGCTCGGCGCGGCGCGTGGCGGTGGCGGAGCTGGAGCCCGTGGACCTGGTGGTCACCGGTTGCGTGGCCGCGGGCCTCGACGGCGCCCGGCTCGGCAAGGGCGGCGGGTTCGCCGACCTGGAGTTCGCGCTCGCAGCGGCGGCCGGGCTGATCGGTCCGGCCACGCTCGTGGTCACCACGGTGCACGAGCTGCAGGTGCGGGCGGCCGGGACGATCCCGATGACGGCCCACGACGCACCGGTCGACCTCGTCGTCACGCCCGAGCGCGTGATCGACTGTCGCGAACGGCGTGCTGCCCGCCCCGACGGCGGGATCCGCTGGGCGGAGCTGACCGAGGAGAAGATCGCGGCGATCCCACTGCTGCAGCGCGCCCGCTGAGCGCGACCTGCTGGGGCCTGCGCGCATCCGCAGCGCCGCGCGGAACCCGGGCATACCGCCGAAATGATGGTAGAACGATCCCTTGGACAGGCCCCGGAGCCCGCAGCGCCGCTCGACCGTGACGGTGGGCGCGCCGTGGTCGGCCGGCCCCGCCGCCCACCCCTGTCGACGCGACATGCCCGCGCCAAACCTTTCGGCAGGGCGCGTGGCTCGCTTGCCTCCGCCCCACTGCTGCACTTCGATAGGCAAGACAACCATCCGATGGGGAGGGTCGATGCATCGACGCGCACCGATCCACTCCCGACGGGCCATCGAGTGACGCTCGGCGAGCCGCAGCAGCGGGCGCTGCACGACGCCGCTGTGCAGGTGTTGCGCCGCAACGACCTGGGCACCAGGACCAGCGCCGCCCCGGAGCTCTACCCCCACCAGTGGAGCTGGGACTCCGCATTCGTCGCCATCGGACTCGCTCGCATCGACATCCCCCGCGCCATCACCGAGCTGCGCGGGCTGCTGGCGGCGCAGTGGAGCACGGGGATGCTCCCGCACATCGTCTTCGTCCCCGGGGCCCACGGCTACCTCCCCGACGCCGAGCGCTGGGGGGCCCAGCCCGCGGCGGCGCGACCCCCGGCCGTGCGCACGAGCGGGATCTGCCAGCCGCCCGCCCAGGCCATCGCGCTGCAGCACGTGCTGGACCGGGCCCGGGAGAAGGGTGGGGCCGAGCTGGCCGCCACCGAGGCCTTCCTCACCGAGACGTTCGACGGCTGGCTCGCGTGGCACCGCTGGCTCGCTCGGGTGCGCGATCCCGACGGTGTCGGCCTCGTCGAGATCCACCACGGCTGGGAGTCCGGGTTCGACAACTCGCCCCGCTGGGACGGGCCCTACTCGCGCGTCCGGCCGGGCACCGTCGCCCCGTTCGTCCGGCGCGACACCGACCACGTCGGCGACCCGGCGGAACGCCCGTCCGACGAGGAGTACACGCGGTACCTGTGGCTCATCGACCAGATGCGGTCCGTGGACTTCGACGACGAGCGCGTGCGTGACGTCATCGACTTCCGGGTCCGCGACGTGTTCTTCTCCGCGGTGCTCGCCGCGGCGAGCGAGGTGCTGGCCGACATCGGTGAGGAGATCGGACGCGGCGACGCCACGGCGGAACTTCGGGAGATCGCCGTCCGGTTCCGGGAGGGGGTCGCGGCCACCGTCGACCCCTGCACCGGGCTGGCCCGCGACTTCGACGTGCGATCCGGCGAGTGGATCGGGAAGGCGACGATCGCCGGGTTCGCGCCGCTGGTGGCGGGCGGCGACCTGGAACTGCTGTCGCGCCAGCGCACGCTGCTGCTCGGCGAGCACTGGATGGGCCACGGCGTGCTGCGCTACCCGCTGCCACCCTCGACCTCGCCGATGAGCGCGGACTTCCGGCGGCGCACCTGCTGGCGCGGGCCGGTCTGGCCGTTCCTGAACATGCTGCTGGGGTGGGCGTCGGCCCGCGATCACGCGTGGGACCTGCGCGCCGTACTGCGCGACGCCTCGCTGGACCAGCTCGCCGACCGCACGTTCGGCGAGTACTACGAACCGATCACCGGCGAGTCGCTGGGCAGCCGCGACCAGGCCTGGACGGCCGCCGCCGCGCTGGAGTGGCTCGGCTAGTAGGGCGCTCCGGAGGTGGCGGTACGACCTTGCGCATACGCATCGACGCGCGCTACCTTCGCCGCGATCGATACGCATCGACGGGGAGGTGTCCGGTGGTCACCAGCAAGGACGTCGCCCGCGTCGCCGGGGTCTCCCAGAGCACCGTCTCCTACGTGATGAGCGGGCGCCGCCCGATCTCCGAGGAGACCCGCCGCCGCGTCGAGGCGGCCATCGAGCAGCTGACCTACCAGCCCAACGCCGGGGCCAGGGCCCTGGCCAGCCAGCGCACGCGGGTCGTCGGGCTCGTCGTGCCGTTCGAGACCCACGACAACTCGGGCCTGCTCCCCTTCATCGAGACGATCGCGGCGTGCGCGCGCGAGCAGGACCACGACGTCCTGCTCGTCACCGCCGACGAGGGCGCCGCCGGGCTGAGCAGGCTCGCCGGACGCTCGCTGTGCGACGCGATCGTGATGATGGACATCGAGGCGGCCGATGACCGCATCCCCGTCGCCGCTGCTCTGTCCGTGCCGGTGATCCTCATCGGCGTCCCGGACGACCCGGCCGGACTGCACTGCGTCGATCTCGACTTCGCCCTCGCCGGCCGGATGGCGGTCGACGAGCTCGTCGCCTGCGGGCACCGGCGCATCGTGCAGATCGGCCACTCGGTCGCCGACGTGGAGCGCGGCGTCAACTACGTCGGCCGCTTCCTGAGCGGCACGACCGCGGCTGCCGCCGAGCACGGCGTCGACCACCACCTGGTGGCACCGGTGGCCGCGGGTCGTGCCGGCATCGCCGCCGCCGTCGACGAGGCGCTCGCCGTCGGCGGGGAGCGTCCCGGCATCACGATCCCCCACAGCGGCGCGATCCAGCAGGTCCTGCAGGAGCTCCACGAACGCGGCCTCGACGCGGGGCGCGACCTCTCGGTGGTCGGGCTCTGCACCGACGTCGTGGCCGAGGCCATGATCCCGCCGGTCAGCAACGTCTCCATGGAACCGCGCGACGTCTCGCGCCGCGCCATGCAGATCCTGTTCCGCCTGCTCGACCGCACCGAGCAGCGCCCGGCCGGGCGCGTCGAGCTCGTCGCGCCGCGCATGACGCTGCGCCGCACCACCCTTCCGCACTGATCGTCCCGCCGCAGCCGGCGGCGGCCGCATGTCGATCGTCGATACGCATCGACGACACCCGTGAGAGAGGACCGGACATGGCTCGACGAAGAGCAGTACTGGCCACGGTGCTGGCGACGGTCGCCGCGATCGGACTGAGCGCCTGCGGTGGGGGCGGAGCCGCCGCGAGCGGCCCCGTCACCAGCCTGCGGGTGCTCGACTACTACAACAACGAACCGGACAAGACCGTCTACGCGCAGACCCTCGACGCCTGCGGCAAGGAGAACGGCGTCACGATCGAGCGGGAGGCGGTGCCCGGCGCCACGCTCATCGCGAAGGTGCTGCAGCAGGCGTCGTCCAAGACGTTGCCGGACGTCCTGATGCTCGACAACCCCGACCTGCAGCAGATCGCGGCCACCGGCGCGCTCGCCCCCGTCAGCGACTTCGGGCTCTCGGCAGCGGGGTACGCCGAGGGCATCGTGAACGCGTCGTCCTACAAGGGCGCGGTGTACGGGCTGCAGCCGGTCACCAATACCATCGGCCTGTTCTACAACAAGGACATCCTCGACAAGGCAGGCGTCAAGCCCCCGACGACGTGGGACGAGCTGAAGGCGGCCGCGAAGGCGCTGACCAGCGGCCCGCGCTACGGCATCGCGTTCTCCGCGGCCGCCACCTACGAGGGCACCTGGCAGTTCCTGCCGTTCATGTGGACGGGCGGCGGCGACGAGCGCGACATCGCGAGCCCGCAGGTCGCGCAGGCGCTGCAGCTCTGGGTCGATCTCGTGAGCTCGGGATCGGCGTCGAAGTCGGTGGTCACCTGGGGCCAGGCCGATGTCAACGAGCAGTTCATGGCGGGCAACGCGGCCATGATGATCAACGGCCCCTGGCAGTTCCCGGTGTTGAAGAAGGACCCGAACCTGCACTACGCCGTCGTGCCGATCCCCGGGCCGCAGGCAGGCACCACGCCCGTGGCACCGCTGGGTGGCGAGACCTGGACGATCCCGCGCACCGGCAACCCCGCGCGGCAGGCCGTGGCCGCGAAGATCGTGGCGTGCCTGAACTCCGACGCCAACCAGATGGCGCTGGCGCAGCAGCGCACCACCGTGCCGACGAAGACGGCGCTCGACGCCCCGTTCGTCGCCCAGGTGCCGGAGATGGCGGCGTTCACCACCGCCGTGCAGACCGCGCGGGCCCGCACCGGTGAGCTGGGCCCGGACTGGCCCAAGGCCGCCACGAAGATCTACACGGCGATCCAGACGGCGCTGACCGGCGGTGCGACGCCGGCCGCGGCACTGCGGCAGGCCCAGGGTGGGTGACGGCGCCACGGCGACGATGGCCCGGCCCGACACGGCGCCGCCACCGCGGGCGACCGTCGATCGCTGGTGGTCGCCGCGGCGCCGCGAGCGGCTGCTCCAGCTCGCGTTCCTGTTGCCCGCCGCCGTCTACCTCGTGGCGTTCTTCGGGTTCCCGGTGGTCAAGAACGTGCTGATGGCGTTCGAGCAGTACACGACGACCACGTTCTACACCGGCGAGGCGCCGTGGGTCGGGTTCGCCAACTACCAGGCGGTGCTGGGCTCGTCCGGGTTCGGGCGGGCCGCGCTGAACACGGCGCTGTTCACGGTCGGCTCGATCGCCGGGCAGTTCGGGATCGGGCTGGCGATCGCGGTGTTCTTCCGGCGCCGGTTCCCGCTCAGCCGGTTGCTGCGCTCGCTGCTCCTGCTGCCGTGGCTGATCCCGCTGATCGTCTCCAGCGCGGTGTGGCGCTGGATCCTCGACCAGGACAGCGGGGTGCTCAACCGCTTCCTCGGCGCCGTCACCGGGGGCAGCGTGCAGCTCGGCTGGCTCACCAGCACCTCGCTGGCGCTGATCGCGGTGATCATCGTGAACATCTGGATCGGGATCCCGTTCAACACGACGATCCTCTACGGCGGCCTGCAGGACATCCCCGAGGAGCTCTACGAGGCGGCCGCGATCGACGGCGCCACCGGGTTCCGCGCCTTCCGGTACGTGACGTGGCCGCTGCTGCGGCCGGTGGTGACCGTGGTGCTGATGCTCGGCGTGGTCTACACGGTGAAGGTGCTCGACATCATCCTCGGGCTCACCAACGCCGGGCCCGCCAACGCGACGCAGACGATCGCGACGCAGTCCTACCAGCTGTCGTTCCAGCAGTTCGACTTCGGGCAGGGCGCCGCGCTGGGCAACGTGCTGATCGTCGTCTCGCTGGTGTTCGCGCTGTTCTACCTGCGCGCCAACCGCCGGACGGTGCAGTCGTGAGCCGCCGCCGGGTCACCCGGTCCTGGGGCAGCACGGTCGTCGGCGTGCTGCTGCTGGCCGTGATGCTGTTCCCCGTCTACTGGATGGTGAACGTCTCGCTGCAGCCCAGCGGGTCGGCGGTGGCCACACCGTGGTTCCCGCTGCACCTGAGCTTCGACGGGTACGCCGCGGCGATCGGGCAACAGGGCCGCCACCTGCTGACCAGCCTGGTGGTGGCCGCGGGCAGCGTGGTCTTCAGCCTCCTCGTGGCCGCACCCGCCGCCTACGCGCTCGCGCACTTCCGGGTGCGCGGCGCGGGCGTCGTGCTGTTCGCGATCCTGATCAGCCAGATGGTGCCGGGCATCGTCGTCGCGAACGCCCTCTACAGCGCCTACACGGAGCTGGGGCTGCTCAACTCGATCCCGGGACTCATCCTCGCCGACTCCACCGCCGGCATCCCGTTCGCGATCCTGATCATGCGGGCCTTCATGGGGGCGCTCCCGGCCGAGGTCGTGGAGGCGGCACGCGTCGACGGCGCCGGGCAGATCCGGGCGTTCGTGTCGGTCGTGCTGCCGATGAGCCGCAACGCGCTGATCACCGCGGCGCTGTTCACGTTCCTGTTCACGTGGAGCGACTTCCTCTTCGCGCTCACGCTGACCACCACCGAGGACGTCCGGCCCGTGACGCTGGGGCTCTTCACCTACATCGGGACCTACGTCAACGACTGGAGCTCCGTGATGGCCACCGCGGTGCTCGCGTCCGTCCCCGCCATCGCGCTGTTGCTGGTGGCGCAGCGCTACGTGTCCGCCGGAGTCACCGGAGGAGCCGTCAAATGAACTCACGAGAGGCAGTCGCTGTGCCGAATCCCGTTCGCGTCACGGTCTGGGGCGAGAACCGCCACGAGCAGATCGAGGAGCACGTCGCCAAGATCTACCCGCAGGGCATGCACACGACGATCGCGGAGGGGATCGTCGAGAACCTGGGCGACGGTGCCGTGGTGCGCACCGCGACGCTCGACGACCCCGAGCACGGGCTGACCGAGGACGTGCTCGCCACCACTGACGTCCTGACCTGGTGGGGCCACGCCGCGCACGCCGAGGTGGCCGACGACGTGGTCGAGCGCGTGCACCGCCACGTCCTGTCGGGCATGGGGCTGGTCGTGCTGCACTCGGGGCACTGGTCGAAGATCTTCATGAAGCTCATGGGCACCACCTGCACGCTGCGGTGGCGCAGCGAACACGACCGCGAGCTCATCTGGACGGTCGACCCGACCCATCCGATCGCGCAGGGCGTGCCGCACCCGCTCGTCATCGACGAGGACGAGATGTACGGGGAGTTCTTCGACATCCCCGCCCCGGACGAGCTGGTCTTCCTCAGCACGTTCGCCGGCGGGGAGGTGTTCCGCAGCGGCTGCACGTTCCGTCGCGGGCACGGCAAGATCTTCTACTTCCGCCCCGGCGACCAGGACTTCCCGACCTACCACCACCACGACGTCCGCCGTGTCATCGCCAACGCGGTGGCGTGGGCCCGCACGGACCTGCCGGCCCGCAGGCTGCCGGAGCTGCTGCGCTACGACACCGGTGCCTTCTTCGAGGGGAAGTCCTACGCGGGTCCGATCGGATGACGCGCGCTCCGTTGCCGATGGTGGTCGTCGGCGCCGGGTCGATGGGCCGCGCGTGGCTGGCCGCGGTCGCCGCATCGGCCGACGTCGAGCTGGTGGGCGTCGCCGACCTCGACCTCGAGACGGCGCGGGCCGCGGCCCCGGGCGTCGCGGTCGGCACCGACGCCGTCGAGCTGGCGACCCGCACCGGGGCGCGGGCCGTCATCGATGTGGCGGTGCCCTCGGCCCACCACGCGGTGACCACGGCCGCGCTGTTCGCGGGGCTGCCGGTGCTCGGGGAGAAGCCCGTGGCCGACACGCTCGCCGCCGCGCTGTCACTGGCCGCGGCCAGTGAGGCGACGGGACGGCTGTTCATGGTGAGCCAGTCGCGGCGGTGGAACCCGCACCTGTTCGCGCTGCGCGACGCGATGGCCGGGCTGGGCACCGTCGGGGCGCTGACCACGCAGTTCTTCAAGGCTCCCCACTTCGGCGGCTTCCGGGAGGAGATGGAGCACCCGCTGCTGGTGGACATGGCGATCCACGCGTTCGACACGGCCCGCTACCTGCTCGGCGCCGACCCGGTGGCGGCGTACTGCGAGGCGTACAACCCGCCGTGGAGCTGGTTCGCCGGTGCCGCCGCGGCGAACGCGGTGTTCGAGATGGGCGGCGGGGCGCGCTTCGCCTACAGCGGGAGCTGGTGCAGCCCGGGCACCGAGACGTCGTGGAACGGGGCGTGGCGGGTCAGCGCCGAGAAGGGCACCGCGACGTGGGACGGGGAGTCGGCCCCCCTCGTCGACGACGTGGCCGCACCCGTGCCGCGGGGGCCGGCGGGCATCGACGCAGCGCTGGCGGCGTTCGTCGCGGCGCTGCGGTCGGGCACCACACCGATGGGTGAGGTGCACGAGAACGTCATGAGCCTGGCGATGGTGGCGGCGGCGGTCCGGTCGGCGGCGACCGGGGCCCGGGTGCTGATCGACGACGTGCTGGCCGCGGCGCACGCCGAGGCCCTTCGCACGGAAGCGCGGGCGGACGTGCGGGCGGTGCTGGCGGGGTGGAGCTCGCCGCGGGAAGCGCTGGTGGGATCCGGCTCCTGATCCTCCAGCGGGGTGCCGCCCGGGCCCGCAGCATGGTGGCCATCCAAGCGTTGGATCGCAGGATGGCCACCATGCTGCGATGTGAGCAGCCACGGTCGACCGCTCAGCGGTAGGGCGAGAAGTCCGGCGGCCGCTTCTCCGCGAAGGCCTTCGCCCCCTCCATCCCCTCCTCGCTGTGGGCGTAGTGCTCCAGCCCGTCGAAGGCGATGTGGGAGATGCCGCTGATGTGGTCGGTGTCGGCGTTGAAGGAGTGCTTGAGGAACTTCAGCGCCGTCGGCGAGTAGCTGCCGATCTTGCGTGCCCAGGCCCGGGCCGTGTCCAGGAGCTCGGCCGCCGGCACCACCTCGTTGACCAGGTTCCACCGCTCGGCGGTGGCGGCGTCGTAGCGGTCGAGCAGGAACCAGATCTGGCGCGCCCGCTTCTCCCCCACCACCCGTGCCAGGTACGCCGAGCCGAACCCGGCGTCGAACGACCCGACCCGCGGGCCGGCCTGCGCGAACGTCGCGTGCTCTGCAGCCACCGTCAGGTCGCACAGCACGTGCAGCACGTGCCCGCCGCCGATCGCGATGCCGTTGACGGCGGCGATCACCGGCTTGGGGATGTCGCGGATGATCCGGTGCAGCCGCTCGATCTCGAACGTGCCCCACTCGGTCTCGCCGTAGCCGCCGGTCTCGGCGCGCTCCTTGACGTCGCCGCCGGTGCAGAAGGCCCGGTCGCCGGTGGCGGTGAAGATCACCGCGGCCACCCTGCGGTCGGCCCAGGCGTGTTTGAAGGCGGCGTTGAGCTCGTCGACCGTGCGGCCGCGGAAGGAGTTCATCCGCTCCGGTCGGTCGATGGTGATGACGGCGTGGTTGTCCTCCTCCACCTCGTAGCGGATGTCGGTGAACTCCTCGAGTCGCATGTCGTTATCTTGACGGCCGTCACCAACGCTTGACAAGCTCGGGTCATGGGAAGCAGACGATGCCTCGTCACCGGGGCCGGCCGCGGGATCGGGGCGGCCGTCGCGAGCCGCCTGTCCGCCGAGGGACACCAGGTGGCGCTCACCGCGCGGTCCACCACGGAGCTGGACGCGCTCGCCGCACAGCTGCCCGGGCCGGCGCTCGTGGTCCCCGCCGACGTCACCGACCCGGACGCCGCCGAACGCGTCTTCACCGCCGTCGAGGAGGCCTGGGGGCCGGTCGAGGTGCTGGTGCTCAACGCCGGCACCGCCGTGTCGGCACCGGTGCACCGCACGACCGACGCCGACTGGGCTCGCATGCTCGACCTCAACCTCACCGCCCCGTTCCGGCTGCTGCGCCGCGCGACGCCGGCCATGAAGGCGGCGGGGTTCGGCCGCGTCGTCGCGATCGCGTCCACCGCGGCGCTGCGGGGCGAGCCCTACATCGCCGCCTACACGGCCAGCAAGCACGGGCTGCTCGGCCTGGTCCGCTCGGCCGCCGCCGAGCTCGCCGGCGCCGGGGTCACCGTCAACGCCGTCTGCCCGGGCTACGTCGACACCCCGATGACCGACGGCTCCGTCGCGACGATCAGCGCCACCACCGGACGCCCGCTCGACGAGGTGCGCGCCCACCTGGCCGGGCAGCAACCGATCGGGCGGCTGATCAGCGTCGACGAGGTGGCCGACGCCGTGCTGCTGTGCGTGGGCAGTGCCGCGATCACCGGCCAGGCGCTTGCCGTGGACGGCGGGGCCACCCCGTGACGCTCGAGCGGATCAATCCTCCCGAGCTCGGCCGCCCGTCGGGCTTCTCGCATGCCGTGGTGGCGACCGGGCGCACCGTGTTCCTCGCCGGCCAGACCGCGCTCGACGCGACCGGGCACATCGTCGGCGACGGTGTCGTCGCCCAGTTCGAGGTGGCGCTGACCAACCTACTGGTCGCCCTGCGCGCCGCGGGTGGCGGACCCGAGCACCTCGCGGCGCTCACGATCTACATCGTGGACGTCGAGGACTACCGCGCCCACGGCCGCGAGATCGGCGGGGTGTGGCGGCGGCTGATCGGCACCGAGTACCCGGCCACCGCGGGCATCGGCGTCGCGCGCCTCTGGGACGTCGAGGCGCTGGTGGAGGTGCAGGGCACGGCCGTCCTGCCCTAAACGTTCGATATCTAACGTATTGACGCATCATCATTAGACATCTATCTTTTTGGCATGCGACTGAGCCTCTCGATCACCGACTACTCCTGCCCCGACGGGCCGTCCGCGCTGGCCGCGCACCTCGACGAGGTGGTCCGCGCGGCCGACGACGCCGGGCTCGACACCGTCTGGGTCCCCGACCACCTGCTGCAGGGCGCCCCGGGCACCACGCCGGAGGACGCGATGCTCGAGGCCTGCACGACGTTGGGCTATCTGGCGGCCCGCTCGACGCGGGTGCGCCTCGGCACGGCGGTCACCGGGGTGACGTTCCGCCCGCCCGCCATCCTGATCAAGGCCGTCAGCACGCTCGACGTCCTGTCCGGCGGCCGGGCCTGGCTCGGGGTCGGCGCGGGCTACCACCTCGAGGAGGCCCGGGCGATGGGCCTGCCGCTGCCGGCCACCCGCGAACGGTTCGAGTACCTCGAGGACACGCTGCGCCTCGCCGCGCAGATGTGGTCGGGCGACGACGCGCCCTTCACCGGCCGCCACTTCCGCCTCGACCGCCCCGTCTGCAGCCCGCAGCCGCTGCACCGCCCGCGCATCCTCATCGGCGGCACCGGCGAGCAGAAGACGCTGCGGCTCGTGGCTCAGTACGCCGACGCGTGCAACGTCTTCGACATCCCCGACGGCGGGGCCACGATCACCCGCAAGCTCGCGGTACTGGCCCGCCACTGCGCGGACGTGGGCCGTCCGTACGACGCCATCGAGAAGACCGTGAGCACGCGGCTGGACCCCGCGGGGTCACCTGCCGCGTTCGTGGAGCGCTGCCGGGCACTCGCCGCGCTCGGCACCGACCACGCCATGGTCATCACGACCGGGCCGTGGGACACGGCGACGCTCGGCATCCTCGCCGCGGCCCGGCCCGCGCTGGACGAGTTCTAGCGCGCGGCACCCAGTCCCATGAGCCCGTCGAGGGCCTGCCGGCTCGCCAGCACCAGCGGGCGGGAGACGGCCAGCATCTCCCGTTCGTAGTCGGCGATCGCGGCCTCGACGTCACCGCCGGCGATGAGCCGGTCGGCGAGGTCCGCCGCATCCCGCAGCGCCGTGTTGCCGCCCATCCCGCCACTGGGCAGCATCGTGTGCGCGGCGTCGCCCAGCAGCGTCGCCCGTCCGGACTCCCAGGGATCCACCGGTGGCACGTAGACCAGCTCGCCGAGGCTGCTGTTGTGCGCGTCCGCCAGCCGCACCAGCTCGCGCAGGTCGGGGTGCCAGCCCGCGACCAGGTCGCCGACGAACTCCAGCGCACCGGCCCCGTCGTCCGCGGCCAGGTCGACGGTGTTCTCCGGCGGGAGCAGCATCACCCAGCGCAGGTAGCTCGCCGTCGCGGGCAGGAACACCTCGGGTGCCAGCTCGGCGGCGGCCTCCTGCGGCGGGCGCCGGAACGGCATCTTCCCGAGGAACAGGTTCAGACCCGGTCCGGCCACCATCGTGCCGCGGCCGGGCACCAGCGCCGCGAACCGCTCGGTCATCGGCGTCCGGCCGATCACGCCGCGCACCCCGGTTCCGATCCGCTCGGCCGGACCGGCCAGCTGGGAACGCACCGCGGAGCCGATCCCGTCGGCGCCCGCCAGCACGTCCGCGATCTCCGACGAGCCGTCGGCGAACGTCGCCCGGACCGTGCCGCCGGGCAGCTCGGCGAACCCGGTCAGCCGCGCGCCGAAGTGCACGACGTCGCCCAGTCCGGCGAGCAGCAGGTGGCGCAGGACGTGCCGGTCCACCACGTTGGCCTCGTAGGACTGCGCGAGCGACGCGCTCTCGTCGAGCCCCTGCAGCACGAGCTGCTCGTCGACGAGCCGGCCGGGGCCCGCGAGCTCACCGCTCGAGGCGTGCAGCAACGGGTGCAGCCGCTCGGGCAGGCAGCGGTGCAGCGCCTCCCACCCCGGTCCGCCGAGCCCGATCCGGTAGCCCTGGAAGCGGTACTCCACGCCGGCGTCCCGCTCGTGGACGGACACGTCCACACCGGCCCCGCGCAGCGCCTGGGCCAGCGCCAACCCGCCCAGCCCCGCGCCGATGATCACCACTCGCATCGCCGTCACCTCTCACGCCATCGATGTGAACTACGTTCACGTGAACGTTGTTCACGGTAGGGATCGACGGCCGTGCTGGCAAGCTGTCCCGATCGGACGAGAGGTGGCGGATGTCCCGGCGTGACGAGGTGCTGCAGGCCGCGATCGAGCTGCTCGACGAGGTCGGGCTCGACGACCTGACCACGCGCAGGCTCGCGGCCCGGCTCGGCGTGCAGCCCGGCGCGCTCTACCGGCACTTCACCAGCAAGCAGGCATTGCTCGACGCGATCGTCGAGCAGCTCGTGACCCTGGAACCGCCGCCCCCGGCGACGCAGGAGGGCTGGGCCGAGCAGGTCAGCGCCACCGCCACCGTCGCGCGCGCGGGCATGCTCGCCCATCGCGACGGTGCCCGGCTCGTCGCCACCATGGGCGCCCCCGGCCCGAGTGCCCGTGCGGGGTTCGAGCGACTCGTCGCCGTGATCGCCGCGGGCGGCGCCCCGGCTGAGGCCGCCATGCTCGCCACCGACACCGTCTTCGCCTACGTCAACGGGTTCACGATCGAGGAACAGGCCCGCAAGGTCACGGGCCCCTCCGCGGTGCCGCGCAGCGAGCGCGATCGCCAGTTCGCCGCGGGCCTCGGCCTGATCATCGACGGGATCCGCGCGGCGCTGCGCTAACGTCGCCGACCATGGACCTGCTGGCCCCGATCGTCGCCGTCACCGTGCACCCCGAACGTGCCCGCATCACCCGCCGGGGCCACGTCACGCTCCCGGCCGGAGCCACCGACCTGGTCGTCGCCGGGCTGCCGCTGTCGCTGCTCGACGAGTCGGTGCGCGTCGCGGGCCGGTCCGACGCGGGTGTGCGCGTGGTGGGCGTCGACGTCGGGTACCGCAACCTCGTCGGCGCACCGGATGACCGCGTCCGGGCCGCCGAGGCGGCCGTGCGCGCCGCCGAGTCGGCCGTGGCGACGATCGACGGGCTCGACGCCGGGGACGTCGCCCGCCAGGACATGCTGACCCGGCTCGCCGCCCGCAGCGGCGACCGGCTGGCCGCGGCGCTCGCCGACGGCACCGCCGAACCCGGCCGCGTCGCCGAGATCGGCACGGCCGTCGCGGCGCAGCTCGTGGAGGTGGCGGCGAGCCGGCGCGGCCACGCCGAACGTCGCGAGGAGGCGCTGTACGCGGTGCGGGCGGCGCAGGCCGAGCTCGACCGCCTGCGGTCCTCGGGTCGCAGCCGCCGCGACGCCGTGATCGGCGTCGAGTCCGACGGCGCGGGCGAGCTGGAGCTGGAGCTGACCTACGTCGTCGACGGCGCCGGCTGGTCACCCGCCTACGACGCCCGGCTCGACAACGCCGGGCAGGTGGCCCTGACCTGGTACGGGATGGTCACCCAGGCCACCGGCGAGGACTGGCCCAGCTGCGAGCTGACGCTGTCGACGGCCCGCCCCGCGGTCTCGACGGCGGTGCCCGAGCTGGACCCGTGGTGGATCGACGTGAGCAGGCCGCCCCCGCCGATGCCGAAGGTCCCGATGCCCATGGCCGCCGCCGGCGGGGCGCGGATGCGGTCGCTGGAGTCCGCCGACACGATGGCCTTCGCCGCCGCGGCACCCGTCGCGCCGGTGCTGGCCCGGGCCGTCGAGACCACGATCGCGGCGTCGTGGCGGCTGGCGCGACCCACCGCGGTACCGGGTGACGCCACCCCGCACCGCACGACCGTCGCCGCGTTCACGCTCGAGGCGGCGCTCGACCACGTGGTGGCGCCCGCGCTGGGTCCCGACGCCCACCTGCGCGCGACCGTCGTGAACACGTCCGGGCAGGTGCTGCTCGCGGGCCCGGTGTCCACGTTCCTCGACGACGCGTTCGTCGGCACCACCACGATCGCGCAGACCGCACCCGGCACCGAGATCGAACTCGCGCTCGGGGTCGACGCGCAGGTCGTCGTCGAGCGGGAGCTGGCCGAACGCACGGCGCACCGGGCCCGCTTCGGCGCCGGTCGCGGCTCGGTCGAGCGATGGACGATCGAGGTCACCAACCGGCGCGCCACCCCCACGCGGGTCACCGTGCGCGACCGGATCCCGGTGGCGCGCCAGGCCGACATCAAGATCGTCGAGGTGGCGCTGAGCCCCGAGCCTGCCGAGCGTGACGAGCTCGGGCGGGTCGAGTGGGTGGCCACGCTGGATCCGGGTGCCACGTGGCGGGCGAGCGTGCGGTTCGGGGTGGAGCACCCCAAGGACCTGCCGATCACCGGGTGGCGGTAGCCGGCGGCGCAGCAGCAGCTCCGACTTGCAGGAAAGCCACTTTCCCGCAACGTCGTTGCGGGAAAGTGGCTTTCCTGCAACGACGCCGAGCGGGGCCGAGCCGCCGTCACCCATGTTGCCGTCTTGACTCTCGTCACAGACGCGACATACTCGGTCGTGGAGGTGTCGCCATGGCCAGCGCACACGTGGACACGTTCTGCCACGACCACCTGCCGCCCCGGGAACTGTGGCCGGAGCTGCGGTTCGAGCTTCCCGAGCTGCAGTACCCCGATCAGCTCAACGCCGCCGCCGCGCTGCTCGCCGGGCCTGCCGACGACCGGCCGTGCGTGCGCGGGTCGGGCGTCTCGTTCACCTACGGCGAGCTGCGCCACCGGGCCGCGCAGATCGCCGCCGTGCTCGTCGAGGACGGGCTGGTGCCCGGCAACCGGGTGCTCCTGCGCGGCCCCAACGAGCCGTGGCTGGTGGCCTGCTGGCTCGGCGTGCTGCTGGCCGGCGGGGTCGCGGTGGCCACGATGCCGATGCTGCGGGCCGGTGAGCTCGCTGCTATCACCGCGCTGTCGCACCCCACGGTGGCGCTGTGCCACGAGGCGTTCGCCGACGCGCTCCCCGACCTCCCGGCCGTCAGGTTCCCGGCCGAGCTCGCGGCCCGGTGCGCCCGCCACGACGGCAGCTTCGTCCCCGTGGCCACCGCCGCGGAGGACGTCGCGCTGCTGGCGTTCACCTCCGGCACCACCGGCCGTCCGAAAGCCACCATGCACCAGCACCGCGACGTGCTGGCCGTCGCCGACACCTTCGGGCGCCACGTCGTCGCGCTGCGGCCCGACGACGTCGTCAGCGGCACCCCGCCGATCGCGTTCACCTTCGGTCTCGGCGGGCTCGTCGTGTTCCCGATGCGCGCGGGCGCGAGCACGCTGCTGGTGGAGCGCACCACCCCGGAGCAGCTGGCCGACACCGTGGCCGAACAGGGCGTCACCGTCCTTTTCACCGCCCCCACCGCGTACCGCGCGATGCTCGCCGCCGGCCGCGCCGACCGGCTCGCCGGCCTGCGCCGGGCCGTGTCGGCGGGTGAGGCACTGCCCGCGTCGGTGTGGCACGCCGTCCACGACGCCACCGGCCTGAAGATCATCGACGGCATCGGCTCCACCGAGATGCTGCACGTGTTCATCAGCGCCGCCGACGACGACATCCGCCCCGGCACCACCGGACGCGCCGTGCCCGGCTACCGCGCCGCCGTGCTCGACGACGACGGCCGTCCCGTCCCCGACGACACGCCCGGCCACCTGGCCGTGCAGGGTCCCACCGGCTGCCGCTACCTCGACGGCGACCGCCAGACCACCTACGTCCGGGACGGCTGGAACCTCACCGGCGACACGTTCCGCCGCGACGCCGACGGCTACTTCACCTACCTGGCCCGCAGTGACGACATGATCGTCTCGGCCGGCTACAACATCTCCGGGCCGGAGGTGGAGCAGGCGCTGCTCGGCCATCCCGACGTCGTCGACGTCGCGGTGGTGGGCACGCCCGACGAGCAGCGCGGCGCCGTCGTCACCGCGTTCGTCGTGCTGCGGGCGGGCGCGCTGCCCGACGCGGCGGCGCTGCAGGCGTTCACCAAGGCGGCGATCGCGCCCTACAAGTATCCGCGCGTCGTGACGTTCGTCGACGCGCTGCCGCGCACCAGCACCGGGAAGCTGCAGCGCTACGTGCTGCGCACCACCACCGTCGTACCAGCAGTCCGGGGGACCACATGAAGATCGCGATCATCGGCGGCGGCCCGGGTGGCCTCTACGCCGCCGCACTGGCCAAGCAGCTCGACGCCCGCCACGAGATCACGGTGTGGGAGCGCAACGCGCCCGACGACACGTTCGGCTTCGGCGTGGTCTTCTCCGACGAGACGCTCGGGGGCATCGAGCACGCCGACCCCGCCGTCTTCGCCGCCATGCAGCAGCACATGGCCCGCTGGGACGACATCGACGTCTGCTTCCGTGACACGGTCACCACCTCGGGCGGGCACGGCTTCTCCGCGATGAGCCGCAAGGACCTGCTCGCGGTGCTGCAGGCGCGCTGCGCCGAGGTGGGCGTGGACGTCCGGTACCGCACGCTCGCCCCGGCCGTGACCGAGCTGCGCACCACCCACGACCTGGTGATCGCGTGCGACGGCGCCAACTCCGCCGTCCGCGCCGCGATCCCGGGCTTCGGCGGGAGCGTGGCCACCGGGCGCAGCCGCTACATGTGGCTGGGCGTCGACCGCGCGTTCGAGGCGTTCACCTTCGACGTCCGCGAGACCCCGCACGGGGTGATGCAGGTGCACGGCTACCCCTACGCCGCCGACGCCAGCACGATGATCATCGAGATGCACGACGACGTCTGGCGGCGGGCCTTCGGACCGTTCGCGGCAGTGGACCTCGCACCCGGGGAGAACGACGAGGCGTCGATCGCCGCCGTCGGGGAGCTCTACGCCGACCTGCTCGGCGGCGCCAAGCTGGTGGGCAACAACTCCAAGTGGCTGGCCTTCCCCACCGTCTCCACCCGCACCTGGCGCGACGGCAGCGTCGTCCTGCTCGGCGACGCCGCCCACACGGCCCACTTCTCCATCGGTTCGGGCACCAAGCTCGCGATGGAGGACGCGCTCGCGCTCGTCGCCTGCCTGCACGAACACGCCGACCTGCCGACGGCGCTGGCCGCGTACGAGCAGGAGCGCCGCCCGGTGGTCGTGTCCACCCAGCGCGCCGCGAAGGCGAGCCGCGAGTGGTTCGAGGACATCGGCCACTACGTGGACCAGGACCCTGCCCAGTTCGCGTTCAACATCGTCACGCGCAGCCGGCGCGTCACCCACGACAACCTCCGGGTCCGGGATCCCGAGTTCGTCGCGGCCACCGAGCGGTGGTTCACCGGGGGCGCCGCGGTGCCCCCGATGTTCGTGCCGGGACGGATCGGGCCGCTGGAGCTGCACAACCGCGTGGTCGTGTCGGCCATGGACATGTACTGCGCGCCCGACGGCGTGCCGGGCGAGTTCCACCTCGTCCACCTCGGCGGCAAGGCGCTCGGCGGCGCGGGGCTGGTGATGACCGAGATGGTCTGCGTCTCCCCCACCGGCCGCATCACCCCGGGTTGCGCGGGCCTGTGGACCGCGGAGCAGGAGGCGGCCTGGGCGCGGGTGGTCGGCTTCGTGCACGACAGCAGCGCCGCGAAGATCGGCGTCCAGCTCGGGCACTCGGGCCGCAAGGGCTCCACGAAGATCATGTGGGAGGGCATCGACGAGCCGCTGCCCACGGGCGGCTGGGACGTCGTCGGCCCGTCGGCCATCCCCTACTCCGACGCCAACGCGGTGCCGCGCGCACTCACGCTCGAGGACATGGCCGGGATCCGCGACGAGTTCGTGGCCGCCGCGGAGGCTGCGGCACGCGCCGGGTTCGACCTGCTCGAGCTGCACTGCGCCCACGGCTACCTGCTCTCGTCGTTCCTCTCACCGCTGGCCAACACCCGCACCGACGGCTACGGCGGCGACGTCGCGGCCCGGCTGCGCTTCCCGCTGGAGGTCTTCGACGCGGTGCGTGCCGCCTGGCCCGCCGACCGTCCGATGACCGTGCGGATCTCGGCCACCGACTGGCACGACGGTGGCAACGACGTGGCGGACGCCGTTGCGATCGCGCGCGCCTTCGCCGAGCACGGCGCCGCCGCCATCGACGTGTCGACCGGGCAGGTGCTCGCGGCCGAGCAGCCGGAGTTCGGACGGAGCTACCAGACGCCCTACGCCGACCGGATCCGCAGTGAGATGCGTCGCAGCGGGCTCGACGTCGCGGTGATCGCGGTGGGGGCCATCTCGTCGTGGGACGACGTCAACTCGATCCTGCTCGCCGGGCGTGCCGACCTCTGCGCGCTGGGGCGGCCACATCTCTACGACCCGCAGTGGACGTTGCACGCCGCGGCCGAGCAGGACTACCGCGGACCGGCGGCACCGTGGCCGTCGCCGTTCGCGGCCGGCAGCCGCAGGCCCCAGACCGGACGGACCGACGGCCCGCGGCCCCGGCTGGAACTGGTGCGGCGGGGCGGGGGTACCCGGCACCTGCGCTGGCGCCCCGACGGAGATGCGCCGGCGCAGGTGGACCGGGTCGGTCAGGAAGCCTGTTCGGGGCGCTCGCAGACGCTGTCGTGACGGCGTCGGGCCAGCTCAGCGATGCCGTGGATCGAGCAGGGCCACGGTGAGGAGGGCAGCCCGGTGCCACCCTTGGTGCACATGCGGCAGCGGCCGTTGCGGTCGGGCTGGTGCAGCGTCAGCAGCCGCTGCCAGACGTCGACCATCGGCGCGAGCTCGGCGGCGAGCCTGCGCAGTTCGAGGTCCTGCGGCATGCCGTCCCCGATGACGCTGGCGAGATCGGCGGAGCTCTCCGGCGCGCGATCCGCTGCCCGCGGCGCCGAGGTCAGCACCGGCCGGATCCCGGGGAACCCCTCAGTTCGAGCCGAGCTCCTGCTCCCACCCCACGAGTAACTCATCGCTCCCCCCGCCCGCCCGTTCTGTTCACGTTCAGCGACGACCCCACCCGATCGGATGGACTCCCTCTCGGCCCAATCGTGTCCGGTCGGACTTGCATCCGCAAGTGCTGGTGCATGAACATCTGCACGTGCATTTCGGATCGATGACCCTCCGTTGGCGTAAGAGCACGGCCAGTAATCCCAGCGGCAACTGCGTTGAGCTGGCCGCCATGGCCGACGGGGGGGTTGCCATGCGGAACTCCCGTGACCCGTCCGGGCCCGTGCTCGTTTACACCCGGGCGGAGATCGCCGCCTTCCTCGACGGCGCACGCCGCGGTGAGTTCGACGACCTCGCTCGGTGACGGGGGGACCCACCAGCTTGCTCCCTTCGCGGCATCACGGCAGAGTGAGCGAGGAAGGTGGAGGTGCGGGGATGAACGTGGTGCGAAGCCACTGGTCCGACGGTGGAGCAGAACCTCGACGGGCAACCGCGGGAACGGCTGCCTCCAGCGGTCCCACGGTGTTGCGGATCGGCCTCGGCGCGCAGCTGCGGCGCAAGCGGGAGGCCGCCGGCATCACCCGCGAGCTCGCCGGTGACGCCATCCGCGCCTCGCCTGCGAAGATCAGCCGCTTGGAGCTGGGCCGGGTCGGCTTCAAGGAGCGCGACGTCGCCGATCTCCTCACGCTCTACGGCGTCGTCGACCCGAGCGAGCGCTCGGAGTTCCTCGGCCTCGCGCAGCGGGCCAACGCCCCCGGCTGGTGGCACCGCTACGCCGATCTGCTGCCCACCTGGTTCGAGACCTACCTGGGCCTGGAGCAGGCCGCCTCGGTGATCCGGTCCTACGAGCTGCAGTTCGTGCCCGGCCTGCTGCAGACCCGCGACTACGCGCGCGCCTGCACCGCGCTCGGCCACGACGACGCCGTCGAGGTGGAGCGCCGCGTCGAGCTGCGGATGCGCCGCCAGGAGATCCTGACGACACCCGGTGGCCCCACCCTGTGGGCCGTGATCGACGAGGCCGCGCTGCGCCGCGGCCTGGCGGGTCCCGATCTGATGAAGGCCCAGCTCGACCACCTCATCGAGATGAACGAGCTGCCCAACGTCTCGCTGCAGATCGCGCCGTTCAGCTACGGCGGGCACGCCGCGGCGGGCGGCCCCTTCACGATCCTGCGCTTCGCCGAGACCGACCTGCCCGACATCGTCTACCTCGAGCAGCTCACCAGCGCCCTCTACCTGGACAAGCGGCCCGACGTCGAGCACTACGCCGCGGTGATGGACCGCCTGTGCGCCCAGGTCGAGCCGCCCAACCGCACCGCGCAGTTCCTCAGCGACATCCGCAACGCGCTCTAGTCGCTCGCACACACCGCAGCGCCCCCGCACACACCTCCCACGGTGTGTGCGGGGGCGTTCCGGTGTGTGCCGCCGCGTAGGGTCGGTGGGTGCGGCGCAAGCTCAAGTCCCCGTTGCCGCAGCGGCACGGGCTCGACGCCGTGCGGCTGCGCACGCCTGTCGTCGACCCCGGCGCCGCCGGCTGGGCCACGATGCGCGACCACCTGGTCGAGCGGCTGCCGCGCGTCGCACCCGCGCGCATCGACGCGATGCTCCGCGAGGAGCGCATCGTCGACGCCGACGGCCCGATCACCGTCGAGTCGCCGTACGTACCCGAGTCCTTCCTGTGGTTCCACCGCGATCTGCCCGTCGAGGTGCCGGTGCCGTTCGAGATCGGCGTGGTGCACCGCGACGAGCACCTGCTGGTGGTGGACAAGCCACACTTCCTCGCCACGATCCCGCGCGGCAGCCACATCGTGGAGACCGCACTCGTGCGGCTGCGCCGTGAGCACGACCTGCCGGCGCTGATCCCCGCGCACCGGCTCGACCGCGTGACGGCGGGCCTGCTCATGTTCGTGATCCGCCCCGAGGACCGCGGCGCGTACCAGACGCTGTTCCGGGATCGGCTGGTGCACAAGACCTACGAGGCGATCGCGCCGTTCGACCCGCAGCTCACGCTGCCCCGGACGGTGCGCAGCCGCATCGTCAAGGAACGCGGCGTGATCTGCGCGGTCGAGGTGCCCGGGGAGCCCAACGCGGAGACGCTCGTCGAGCTCGCCGAGCACCGCGGCGGCCTGGGCCGCTACCTGCTCACCCCCCGGACCGGGCGCACCCACCAGCTGCGGCTGCACCTGTCCGGGCTCGGCATCCCGATACTGGGCGACGACTTCTACCCCGTGCTCACCGACAAGCCCCTCGACGACTTCCGGCGGCCACTGCAACTGCTCGCCTCGACGCTGGAGTTCACCGACCCGCTCACGGGAGCACCGCGCCGGTTCCGCACCCGCGCCACGCTGCAGGCCTGGACCGACCGGGCAGCGTGGGCGGGGGCGGGGGGTGCGGGGATCAGCCCGCCCGCGGCGGCGTCGGGACGTTGAGCTGGATCTTGGGCTCCACGACCTCCGGCGCCATCGCCGTCTGCCCGATCCGCTTGTAGACGGCCGGCTTGTTGCGCTTGATCACCGCGGCCCACCCCAGCCCCAGCAGCGCGACGACGAGCATCAGGCCGGGGAAGAACCCGCGCTCGAACCAGCCGGGGTCGGAGCTGCCCATCAGCACGTCGAAGTTGATGACGAGGATCGCGACGATCGCGAACAGCACGATCGTGGCGAGCACCGGGGCCACGAGACCCTGCCACGTGGACGCGGCGTCGCGGTGGCGGCGGAAGTAGCCGACCACGGCAACCGACGTGACGGCCATCAGCAGCACCACACCCACCGCTGACGTGCCGCTGAACCAGGTGAACAGCTGCAGGACCGGGTCGGCGCCGAAGATCGCGAACGCCACCACCACGACGATGGCCAGCGCCGACTGTGCCAGCGAACCGGTGAGCGGGCCACCAGAGGCGGCACCCACACGGCTGAACGCCGCGAGCAGCACCCGCTCGCGGCCGAGCGCGAACAGGTAGCGGGCCACGCCGTTGTGGAAGCTCAGCAGCGCGGCGAACACGCTCGTGAGGAACAGCAGGTTGCCCAGCACCGAGATGCCGCCGCCCCAGTTCTGCGCCAGCACCGAGAAGACCAGGTCGGCCTGCTTCGTGCCGGCCTCGGCCTGCAGGTTCTCGGCGCCGACGTTGACGGTCATGGCCCAGGCCGACAGCGCGTAGAACAGGCCGGTGAACGTGAGCGCGGCGAACGTGGCGCGGGCCACCGTGACGCGAGGGTTGCGGCACTCCTCGCTGTAGATCGCGCCCGACTCGAACCCGATGAAGCCCGCGATGCTGAACGCGAACACCGCGCCGACCGTCGGGGTGAACAGGTTCGACGGTGTCAGCCCCGCGAACGAGACGCTGCCGCCTGCCGGGTGCCCGAACGCGCTGATGTCGTAGAGCGCCACGATGATGCACTCGAGGATCAGCAGGACGGCCAGCACGCGCGCGTTGAGGTCCACGCGCAGCACGCCGAGCGCGCCCACCACGATGAGCGCGGCGACGGCGAGCGCCCACCACGGCAGCGTGATGCCGAACGTCGAGGACAGGAAGCCGGCCAGGCTCGCCCCGAACAGGCCGTAGAGCCCGATCTGGATGGCGTTGTAGGACAGCAGCGCCACGAACGAGCCCGACACCGCCCAGCGCGGCCCCAGGCCCTGCGCGAGGTACGAGTAGAACGCGCCGGCATTGGCGACGTGGCGGCTCATCGCGGCGTACCCGACGGCGAACAGGGCGAGCGCGACGGCGAGCACGAGGAACGACAGCGGGACGCCGGCGTTGCCGGTGACGGCGAACGTGGTGGTGACGCCCCCGCCCAGCACCGTCAGCGGCGCGGAGGCCGCGACCGTGAAGAACAGGAGGTGGATGACCCCGAGCCGGCGACGGCGCAGCTGCGGGACCGGTTGGTGCACGGACGACATTCACAGCTCCCGAGCGGCAGGAATCGACGGAGAAGCCCGGGCGAATCGTCGGCGACCCCCGGCGCGCGCGCACCCTATCATTTCTCCGTGCAATAGCCGGATGATCACCATACGCATTCGAACCATCACGCTCCGCGCAATTCCGCTACGGTTCACCCGATTCACCGACGCGAGATAACATGCCGTCCCAGCAGGTCACATGGCCTGCCACGCGAGAGGAGCACAGCCCGGATGGCGCAGGACCTGCTCGCGAAGCGAATGTTCCTCATCCTCCACAACCCGTTCACCGGGAAGTCGGACGTCGGACAGGATCTGCTCAAGTGCGGCCTCGTCGCCGCCGAGCTCGCCGATCTGATAATGGCGCGTCGGCTCGGCATGGAGAACGACCGGATCGTCGTCGCCGACACCCGCGGCTCCGGCAGCGACGAGATCGGCGCGTTCGTGGTCGAGAGCATCCAGCGCCAGACGAGCGCGCACACCGTGCGCAGTTGGGTGGAGGCGCTCGCCGACGTCCTGTTCGAACTGGTCGCACGCGGGCTCGTCGACGACGGCGTCGTGCGCCGCGAGCAGGGTGGCCGCAAGCTCCTGCGCCGCAGCGCCGACCGCTTCCCCGCCGTCGACCTGATGCGCGCCGCCGGGCCCCGGCTGCGGCTGGAGCACATGCTGCGGACCCCGCGCGAGCGCGACGTGTCCGGTGCCGCGCTCGCCGCCGTCCTCGGCGCGCTCGAGGTCGACCGGGTGCTCGACGTCGACCGCGACCGCGCACAGGTGCGCTTCGCCATCGGCGAGTGCACCGCCTCGCTGCCGATCGACCTGCGCAACCTGGTCGCCGGCGTCGAGGACTCGGTGTCGGCGATCTCCCTCATCGTCCGGCGCTGATCATCCGACAGCTGTCTTGTTACCGTCGAGCCACCGACCCGACCACCGACCGAGAGGGACCCTCCACGTGGTGCTCCACGACGAGCAGACCGGGGCGACCGCGCCGGCCACCGCAGTCCACCCACTGGCCCGGCTGACCGCCGCCGAGATCGACCGCGCCCGTGAGGTGCTCACCGCGGCGGGCCAGGTGCACGACGACACCCGCTTCGCGTCGCTGACGCTGCACGAGCCGCCCAAGGCGGCGGTGCTGGCCTTCGACCGTGACCACGGCGGCGCACCCGACCGGCAGGTGCGCGCGATCCTGCTCGACGTCGGCACCGGGCGGTCGCGGATCGTCGTGGCCTCGCTCACGCGCGGCGTCGTCGACGAGGCCACGGACATCGACCCGGCCACCGACGGCCAGCCACCGATCATGCTGGACGAGTTCGTCGCCGTCGACGAGATCGTCAAGGCCGACGCGGGCTGGGTGGCTGCGCTGCAGCGCCGCGGCATCACCGACCTGTCGCTGGTGTGCCCGTGCCCGCTCTCGGCGGGCTCCTTCGGCATCGACGGCGAGCCCGGACGCCGGCTGCTGCGGGTGCTGTCGTTCCTGCAGCACCGCCCGGCCGACCACCCGTGGGCCCACCCGATCGACGGGCTGGTCGCCTACGTCGACCTCACCACCCGCGAGGTGGTGCAGCTCATCGACCACGCCGACATCGCCGTGCCGGTCGAGGAGGGCAACTTCGACGACCCGGAGTTCACCGGTCCCCCGCGCACGTCGATCAGGCCCCTGCACATCACGCAGCCCGACGGCCCGAGCTTCACCGTCACCGACGACGTCGTGTCGTGGGAGGGCTGGGAGTTCCGCGTCGGCTTCGACGCCCGCGAAGCGCTGGTGCTGCACCAGGTGTCGATCGCGGGCCGCCCGCTGATCCACCGCGCGTCGATCTCGGAGATGGTGGTGCCCTACGCCGATCCCGGGCCCGTCCGGTTCTGGCAGAACTACTTCGACGCGGGCGAGTACCTGCTCGGCCAGCAGGTCAACTCGCTCATGCTGGGCTGCGACTGCGTCGGGGAGATCACCTACCTCGACGCCGTGCTGCCCGACACCGAGTGCCGTCCACGGGTCGTCCAGAACGCGATCTGCCTGCACGAGGAGGACTTCGGCGTCCTCTGGAAGCACAGCGACCTGTTCACCGAGTCGGTGGAGACGCGGCGGCAGCGGCGGCTGGTGATCTCCACCTTCATCACCGTGGGCAACTACGACTACGGCTTCTTCTGGTACTTCTACCTCGACGGCACCATCGAGATGGAGGTCAAGGCCACCGGTGTCCTGTTCACCTCGGCGTTCACCGACGCGCCGTGGTCGCGGGAGGTGGCTCCCGGCCTGGGCGCGCCGCTGCACCAGCACCTGTTCAGCGCCCGCCTCGACATGACCGTGGACGGCACGGCCAACGCCGTCGACGAGATCGACGTGGCCGCGTTCCCCACCGGCGCGGACAACCCGTTCGGCAACGCGTTCGGCACGGTGTCCACGCGGCTGGCCACGGAGTCCGGCGCTGCTCGCACGGCCGACCCCGGCGTCGGACGCACGTGGCGGATCGTGAGCACCGAGCAGACCAACCGCTTCGGCAACCCCACCGGCTACGCGCTGCACCCCGAGGGCCTGCCCACGCTGCTGGCGGCGCCCGACTCGTCGATCGGCAGGCGCGCGACGTTCGCGTCCAAGCACCTGTGGGTCACGCGCTACGACCCGGCGCAGCGCTACGCGGCGGGTGAGCTGGTCAACCAGCACCCGGGTGGTGGCGGCCTGCCCGCGTTCGTGGCGGCCGACCGCCCGATCGACGGCGAGGACATCGTCGTCTGGCACACCTTCGGCACCACCCACGTGCCGCGACCGGAGGACTGGCCGATCATGCCCGTGGACCGCTGCGGCTTCCGGCTGCGGCCCGTCGGCTTCTTCGACCGCAACCCGACGCTGGACGTGCCCCCGTCACACTGAGCCGACGAGGTCCGTGAAGCCCTCGTAGGCGCCCACGGCGGCGGCACCGGTGACCTCGTACTCGAGGAGCAGCAGGCCCGCCGCCGTGGACTCGTTCCCGACGAGCCGCATGCCGGTGGCGGTGGCGGGGTGGGTGAGCAGGCGGCGGCCGGATCCGACGACGGTGGGCGCCACGACGATCCGCAGCGTGTCGACGAGCCCCGCGGAGAGCAGTGCGGCGGCGAGCGTGGCGCTGCCGTGCACCTGCAGCTCGCGGCCCGGCCGCGCCTTCAGCTCGCCGACCGCGGCTGCCGCGTCGCCGCGGAGCACCGTGGTCGGCGCCCACTCGCCGGTCTCGATCGTGTTCGAGACGACGTACTTGGGCAGCCGGTTCATCCGCTCGGTGAACGGGTCGGGTTCGGGGATCTGCGGCCAGTCGCGCGCGAACGCGAGGTAGGTGCGGCGGCCGAGCAGCAGGCCGTCGGCATGGTCGAGCCATGCCGAGGTCCGCTCGACGAACACCTCGTCGATGTGCGGCACGAGCCAACCGCCCCTGGTGAAGCCCTCGCTCGGGTCCTCGTCGGGCGAACCGGGCCCCTGGCTCACGCCGTCGAGCGTGAGGAACTGGATGACGGCGACCTTCATCGCGTGGCTCCTGCCTCGACGAAACCGGCGAGCTGCCCGATGACGGTGCCCCACCCGTCGGCGAAGCCCAGCTCGGCGTGCCGAGCGCAGTCGGCCGGGTCGCCGTGGCGCACGGTGATCCGGTAGTCGGTGCCGTCCGCGCAGTCCTGCAGGACGACCTCGGCGGTCATCGGCACCGGGGCCGGGCTCGTGGGCCGCCAGGCACTGTCGATCGCGTTGGTGAACACGATGCGTTCGAACTCCTCCACCACGAGGAAGCAGGCGTCCAGGTGCGGGACGAACGCGGCGCCGTCGTCGCTCATCTGCGTCACGAACGCTCCGCCGGGTCGGACCTCGAGCCGTTCGACGCGGCAGCGCGTGGGTGCCGGGATCCACCACTGGGCCAGGCTGGCCGGATCGGTCCACGCGGCCCACACGTCCTTGCGGGGAGCTCGGATGACACGCTCGATGCTGAGATCGAGGTCGGGGATCACGGTTTCTCCTGGGTGTTGGTGACGAACCGGTCCAACCGGTCGGTGCGTTCGGTCCAGATGCCGCGCTGCTCGGCGAGCCAGTCGTCGACGAGAGCGAGACGCTCGCGGTTGAGCTCGCAGGTGCGTACCCGGCCGGACTTCGTGGTGCGGATCAGACCGTTCGACTCCAGCACCCGTACGTGCTTCATGAACGACGGCAGCGTCATCGGTGCATCACGGGCGAGCTCGCCGACGCTCGCCCGGCCGCGACCGAGGCGCCGGATCACCGCGCGCCGTGTCGGGTCGGCGAGCGCATCGAACACGCCGTCGAGGACGGCCGAATGCTGAGCCACGCGGCTAAGTATTGCGCGCGCCGATGCTTAGCGCAAGGGCTAAGTGTTGGACCCGCAGTGGGCGGGACCACCGATGCTCACTCAGCGCAACCGGCCCACCCGGGCGTCACCCTCCACCGCGTCCGGGCGCACCACCCGGGTACGGCAAGCTGCACGCATGATCACGGGGGCTGCCACGCCGGGCATCGACACGGCCGAACCGCGGCTGCGGCGCCGCCTGGCCGACTTCCCCGCCCGGCACAACAGCCTCAACGCGCTGCGGCTGGCGCTGGCCGTGCTCGTCATCGTGTCGCACGCCTGGCCGCTGGGCGGGTTCGGCCGCGACCCGCACCTGGGCCGGTTCACCCTCGGCGAGATCGCGGTGGCCGGGTTCTTCACGATCTCCGGCTGGCTGATCACCCAGAGCCGGCTCTCCGGGGGTCTCGGTGGTTACCTGTGGCGACGGTTGGTGCGGATCTACCCCGGCTACCTCGCGGCCCTGATCGTCGTCGCCTTCGTCGTCGCCCCGATCGGGGCGAAGCTCAGCAGCGGTACCTACGGCTGGCGCGACGGCGTGCGCCACGTCCTGGTCAACCTCGGACTGCTGATCAACGACTACGCCGTCGGCACCAGCCTGCCGAGCACCGCGTTCCCGGCATGGAACGGGTCGCTGTGGACGCTGTTCTCCGAGGCCGTGTGCTACGTCGTGATCGGCCTGCTGGTGTCGCTGGTGCCGCGCCGGGCCGTCGCGGCGGTGGTCGTGCTCGCCTTCGTCGGGTTCACGCTCGGGCACCTGATCCTGCTCGGCCCGGGCACGGCACTGCCGTTCTGGCTCAACGACGGCCTGATGCTCTACCCGTTCTTCTTCGCAGGCGCCACGCTGTACGTGCTGCGCCGCCACGTCCCGCTCCATGCGGCCACGGCCGCGGTCGCGCTCGCCCTGCTGGCGCTCGTGATGGTGACCTCGGCACCCAACGGGCTGGGTGCGCTGCCGGTGGCCTACCTGGCCATGTGGCTCGGCGCCGTGCTGCCGCTGCAGAAGGTCGGGAGCCGCAACGACATCTCGTACGGCATGTACATCTACGCCTTCCCGGCGCAGCAGCTCCTCGCCATCGCCGGTGCCACGGCCTGGGGAGTGACGCCGTACCTGCTGCTCGGCATCGTCGCGACGGTGCCGGCGGCCGTGGCGAGCTGGTTCCTCGTGGAGCGTCCCGCCCAGCGGGCGCGCCACTGGTTCGACCGACCCGCCGACAGCGCCCCGCGGGCCGCGCGCGCCTGATCGGCCTCGCGGCTGCCATCATCCTCTCCATGGCAGCACGACCAGCGGGCCGCGCCGCACCCACGCTCGAGTCGGTGGCGGCGCGCGCCGGCGTGTCCCGAGCCACCGCGGGGCGCGTCCTGTCGGGCTCCACCACGGTGGGCGAGCAGGCGCGCGAGGCCGTGCTGCGCGCCGCGGCCGAGCTCTCCTACGTCACCAACCGGGCCGCCCGCTCGCTGATGACGCGGCGCAGCGACTCGGTGGCGTTCGTGGTGGCCGAACCGGAGGAGCGCTTCTTCGGCGATCCCCACTTCGCGCTCATGCTGCGCGGCGCCCAGTCGACGGTGGCCGAGCACGACGTCCAGCTCGTGTTCTCCATCGTCTCCGGCGACGCCGAACGCGAGCGCTTCGAGCGCTTCGCCCGCAGCGGCCACCTCGACGGCGTGATCCTGCTGTCGCTGCACGGCGAGGATCCGCTCCCGCGCAGGCTGCGGGAGGCGGGGGTTCCCGTGATGCTGTCCGGACGCCCGTTCACCCCGGTGCCAGGCCTGCCCTACGTCGACACCGACAACGTCGCCGGGGCCCGGTCGGCGGCGGGGCTGCTCGCCGATCGGGGACGGCACCGGCTCGCGACGATCACCGGCCCGATGGACATGACCGCCGCGATCGACCGTCGCACCGGCTTCGACGAGGAGCTGGTGGCGCGCGGCCTGCGCAGCCACGGCGCGGTCGAGGGTGACTTCTCCTTCGAGAGCGGCCGGCAGGCGATGCAGCAACTGCTGGCCGTGGCGCCCGATGTCGACGGCGTGTTCGCCGCCAACGACCTGATGGCGCTCGGCGCCCTGCAGGTGCTGGGCGAGTCCGGCCGCTCGGTGCCCACCGACGTGGCGGTGGTCGGTTTCGACGACTCGCCGCTGGGCACGTCGGCCCGCCCGGCGCTCACCACCGTGCGCCAGCACGTGTCGCGGATGGGAGCCGCGCTGGCGGCCGGGCTGCTCGACGAGATCGAGCACGGCAGGCCGGGCGCGCCGGTGATCCTGCCGACCGAGCTGGTGCTGCGCGACACCGTCTGAGGGGCACCGTCTGAGATTCGGTCCCGAGCTCAGGCCACCGTCCGGCCCGCGATCGCGACGCCGAGCCCGGCCATGCCCGCGAGCGCGACGATCAGCACCGCCAGCGCCAGCGCCGGTGGGGCGATCAGGGCGAGCAGCGCCCCACCGGCGCCGATCATCGTGGCGGTGGTGAGCTGGTCGGACATCTGCGCCGCCGAGGACTGGAAGCCCACCTCCCCCGGCCCGGACTGCTGCAGGAGCAGGTACGACAGCGACGAGAAGCCCAGGCCCATCCCCGTGCCGGCGATCACCCAGAACGGCACCGACAGCCAGCCCAGCCCCCACGGCGCGGCCACCAGCAGCTGTCCGGCCAGCCCGACGGTCAGGGCGGCGAACCCGGCCCGCAACAGCAGCGGGCGGGGCAGGTCGGGGTGGCGGCCCTGCCACATCGACGCCACCGACCAGCCCAGCGAACCGGTGAGCAGCGGCAACCCGGCCATCGTCAACGACCAGCCGTGCGCGGTGGTGAGCAGCAGCGGCAGGAACGAGTTGGTGGCGAAGAACCCGCCGGCGAGCAGGCCACGGCACGCCACGACGGTGGAGATGCCGCGCCGGGCCCGGAACACACCGCGGGGCAGCAGCCGTCGCATCGACGGCACCAGTACGGCCAGCGCCACCACCGCCACCACCAGCGCGGTGACCGTGACCTGCTGCGACGCCCAGCTCAGCCCACCCACCCCGGCTGCTGCCCCGAGCGCGGCCGCCACCAGCCCACGGCGGGGAGGCTGGGTCGTGCGCCCCGGATCGGGCGCTCCGAGCTTCACCACCGCGGGCACGACCAGCCCGACGGCCAGCAGCACGAGCGGCACCAGCCCCAGGAACACCCAGTGCCAGGAGAACCGCTCGGTGACCAGACCCGAGATCGGCGGGCCGACGAGCGCGGGCAGCACCCAGGCCGAGGAGATCATCCCGAACACCGCGGGCCGGGTCCGCTCCGGATACACCGCCGCCACCAGCACGTAGACCGCCACGCCCTGGGCACCGGCCCCCAGCCCCTGCAGCACGCGTCCCACCAGCAGCTGCGCCATGCCGGCGGCGGTGCCCGCCACCACCAGCCCGACGCCGAACAGCGCGGGTGCCACGAGCAGCGGCAGCCGCGGCCCGGCGACGTCGGACCAGCGCCCGCCCAGCGCCGTACCGGCCACACCGGCCGCCATGAACGTGACGAACGGCCAGGCGTAGAGCGCGACCGCGCCGATGTCGGCCATGACCGCGGGCATCGCCGTGCCGACGCCCATCGCCTCGAACGCGACGAGGCTGATCAGCAGCAGCACGCCGACGGTGGTGGCCAGGCGGCCGGGACCGAAGAGCTCGGTGCGGACGGGGACCGGCGACGCTGGCGTGCTCACATCCGACAGCCTGCGCCATCGACGGCCGGACGGGCCACCGGTTAGGTTCCACCATGGAGTGAGAGCGCTCTCTTGACAGCGCGGCCCGATCGGGAGACCGTTCCTCCACCCGCAGGGAGCGAGCCCGACCGTCCGAGAGGATGCCTTGAGCACCACGCACGCAGCGACCGACACCTACCACGCCGCCACCAGCCCAGCCACCACCCAGGCAGCCGCGTCCACCCGGCCGGACGCCACGGATCCGCTCCCGTTCCCCGCGGGCTTCCACTGGGGCTCCGCCACCGCCGCCTACCAGATCGAGGGCGCCGTGGCCGAGGACGGCCGCACGCCGTCGATCTGGGACACCTTCTCCCACACGCCCGGCCGCGTGACCGGCGGCGACAACGGTGACGTCGCCGACGACCACTACCACCGCTTCCGCGAGGACATCGCGCTGATGGCCAAGCTCGGCCTCACGTCCTACCGCTTCTCGGTGTCGTGGTCGCGGATCACACCGCAGGTGACGCCCGAGGAGCTCGGCCCGGTCAACGAGGCGGGCATCGCGTTCTACTCCGCACTGGTCGACGAGCTGGTCGCGGCCGGCATCACCCCGGCCGTCACCCTCTACCACTGGGACCTCCCCCAGTCGCTCGAGGACGCCGGCGGCTGGACGTCCCGGTCGACCGCGGAGCGCTTCGCCGAGTACGCGGGTGTCGTCGCTGCGGCGCTCGGTGACCGGGCGCCGACGATCAGCACGCTCAACGAGCCGTGGTGCAGCGCCTTCCTCGGCTACGGCAGCGGCGTGCACGCCCCCGGCCGCACCGACCACGCCGCGGTACTTGCCGCGGTGCACCACCTCAACCTGGCGCACGGACTGGCCGCCGCGGCGATCCGGGAGGCCGCGCCCGCCGCCCGCATCGCGGTGACGCTCAACCTCGCCTGGGTGCGTCCGGAGACCGACTCACCCGCCGACACCGATGCGGCCCGTCGCATCGACGGGCTGCAGAACCGGATCTTCCTGGACCCGATGCTGCGCGGGAGCTACCCGGCCGACGTGATCGCCGACACCGCGGCCGTGTCCGACTGGGCGTTCGTGCACCCCGGCGATCTCGCGATCATCGCGGCCCCCCTCGACGCGCTGGGCGTCAACTACTACGCGCCCACCCCGGTCCGGCACTGGACGCGGGAGCACCCCAAGGTGCAGGCCGACGGCCACACCGCCGCGAGCGCCACACCGTGGGTGGCGGCAGACGACGTCGAGTTCCCGCTGCTCGACGGGCCCCGGACCGACATGGGCTGGTCCATCGACCCGCGCGGGCTGACCGCGTTGCTCCTCCGGCTCACGGCCGAGAACCCGGGCCTGGAACTGCTGGTCACCGAGAACGGCGCGGCCTTCCCCGACGTCGTCGACGCGGACGGGCGGATCGCCGACGCCGACCGCAGCGAGTACATCCGCGCCCACCTCGTCGCGGTGCACGACGCCATCACCGCAGGTGCCGCGGTGGCCGGCTACTACGTCTGGTCGTTCCTCGACAACTTCGAGTGGGCGTGGGGCTACAACAAGCGCTTCGGGATCGTTCACGTCGATTACGAGACGCTTCAGCGCAGGTACAAGGACAGCGCGCTGTTCTATGCTGATGTCATTCGACAGAACGCCGTGCCGAGGGTGCTGCCCTGACACCCTTCCGGGTAGAGTTCGGGCGATTCCAGACGTCCCAGGCTGATTGTCGGCCACCGTCGGTAGAGGAGGTCGAGTGCGGCGCGGCGAGAACGGCCCTCTCGATGGCTTCCCCTCCGGCAACCACGACCCCGGCGAACCGCTCGATGTCGGCGCGCTGCGCGCTGATGACGACTTCATCGAGGCACTGGTCTCCGGGCGTGTCCCGGAGCGCTCGGATGCCGACCCGGTCGAGGACGAGCTGGTCGCGATGCTCGCGGCCTGGGTCGCCGATGTCCGCCCCGAGACGCTCGCAACCGGGACACTCGCAGCCGAGGCGCCGGCAGGCCCGTTCGTCGAGCTGACGTCGGTGCCCACCGCAGGCACCCGGTCCGGTTCGTCGGCCCGGCCCGCCGCGCTCACCCCGGTGCCCGGCGGCGCACCCGTCCGGCCGCGCCACGCGGCGGTCCCACCGCGGCACGCCCGGCGGCTGGCCGTCGCGGCGGCCATGGTGGTGCTCGCGTCCTCCGGGCTCGCCGTCGGGGCGTGGGACGCCCAGCCCGGCACGGCGCTGTGGCCCGTCTCCAAGCTGTTCTACGCGGAGCGCGCGGCGTCGGTCGAGGCCGCCGCCGATGTCACCGCGGGTCTGGCGAAGGCGCGCACGGCGCTGCAGCAGGGCCGCCGCGCCGACGCCGCAGCGGCCGTCAACGACGTGCTCAGCAAGCTGGCCGCGGTCCGCACCGACGAGGGCCACGATGCGCTGGTCCACGAGCACGACCTGCTGGCCGAGGCCGCCGGCGCACCGCTGGTGGGCTCGCCCACCGCGCAGGGCGACGACCTTCCCGCCGGTGGGTCGGTGTACGCCGCGCCCGCCCCGTCGGCCGACCCGCCCGCGGGTGACGCGCTGTCCACGCTCCCCTCGGCCAACCCGTTCGACGGCAAGGTGCTCGCCGGCGGCGCGTCGCTGGGCGCCACCGCCGCGGGAGCGCTGCCGACGGCACCCCCGAGCGCGGCCGCCCCGAGCGCAGCTCCCAGTGCAGGTCCCAGTGCCGCTCCCAGTGCACCTCCGAGCGAGGCACCCGCGGCCGGTCCCACCGCCGCGCCGGAGCCCACCGCGTCGGAGCCCACCCCACCGCCCAGCACCGGCACAGCCAGCACCGGAACGCCGAGCTCGGGCCCGTCCACCACCGGTACCGGCGGCTCCGGTACCGGCGGATCCACGGACGTCGCGCCCAGCAACCCGCCCGCCAGCAACCCGCCCGCCAGCAACCCGCCCGCCAGCAACCCGCCCGCCAGCAACCCGCCTGTCGACAACCCGCCTCCGGCCGAGCCGCCCCCTGCCGCGCCGCCGGCAGGCCCCGCCGATGCCGGTGCTCCGGTCGCCGAGGCACCGGCTGCGCCCGCGGCCCCCGCGCCGGTCGAGAACCCCGCGCCGGTCGAGAACCCCGCGCCGGTCGCCGGGGCGCCTGCGCCCGCGCCCGCGCC